>DMER01000230.1:0-7711 GCA_003451645.1 Alphaproteobacteria bacterium
ACCCCGATCCAGGCGCAGGCCATCCCGCCGGCGCTGGAGGGCCGCGATCTGTTGGGCATCGCCCAGACCGGCACGGGCAAGACGGCGGCCTTTGCGCTGCCCATCCTCGACCGCCTGGCCGCGACGCCTGGACGCAAGCCCGCGCGCAGCATGCGGGCGCTGATCCTGGCGCCGACGCGCGAATTGGCGGGCCAGATCGCCCAGTCCTTTTCGACCTATGGCGCACAGCAGCGCCCGGTGGTGGTGACGATCTTTGGCGGCGTGCCGATCAACCGCCAGGCGCGAGCGATGGCGGGCGGCGCCGATATCGTGGTCGCGACCCCTGGCCGCCTCATTGACCTGATCCAGCAGCGCGCCGTCGACCTCAACGGCGTTGAGATGCTGGTCCTCGACGAGGCCGATCAGATGATGGATCTGGGCTTTATTCATGCCTTGCGCCGGATCGTCTCGCTGTTGCCCAAGGTGCGGCAGACCATGTTCTTTTCCGCCACCATGCCCAAGGCGATTGCCGAATTGGCCGGGCAGTTCCTGACCACACCCGTGCAGGTCGCGGTGACGCCAGCCGCCACCACGGCGGAGCGCGTCGATCAGCGCGCCGTCTTTGTGCGCCAGGCGGACAAGGGCGCGCTGCTCATCCATGCCTTGCGCATTCCGGATGTCGGGCGCGCGCTCGTCTTTACCCGGACGAAGCATGGCGCGGACAAGGTCGTGCGCCAATTGCAGGCGGCGGCCCTGGGCGCTGAGGCGATCCATGGCAACAAGAGCCAGCCGCAGCGGGAGAAGGCCTTGCGCGCCTTCCGCGCAGGGCACATCCGCGTGCTGGTGGCGACCGACATCGCCGCGCGCGGGATCGACATCGACGACGTGACGCATGTCTTCAACTTCGACATCCCGCATGTGCCCGAGCAATATGTGCACCGCATCGGCCGCACGGCGCGCGCGGGCGCCAGCGGCTTGGCGATCGCCTTTGTCAGCGATGAGGAGAAGTCCCTGCTGCGCGATATCGAGCGCACGACGCGGGTCAAGATCATGGTCGAGGCTCTGCCGCATGACTTCCGCCCCGCCGCGCGGCCGGTACATGTACCTGCGCCTGCGGAGCCTGTTGCCGGGGCTGCGCCGGTGGCGCACGCGCCTGCTGGCGAGCGTCCGCGCGCACCCGACCGCCGCCCAGGTGGTCAGCCCAAACCCTTCAAGCCGCGCTTCGGCAAGGACAAGGGCCGGCCGCAAGGCAGCGGCGGCAAGCCGTCTCACCACCGCGGTCAGGGTGGCCCCCGTCGGGATCCGCAAGGTGCTTCGGGGCAGCGGGCCGCGCAGCGCGGCTAGCCCAATCTTAACCTAAAACATGCTGCCCGGCGTCCACATGCAGTGTGACGCCGGTGATGGCGCGCGCGGCATCGCTCGCCAGAAAGGTCGCGGCCTGACCCACATCGTCAATGTCGGCCAGCCGCCGCAAGGGCGCGCGCTTCTGTGCCGTCTCAAGCAGGGTTGAGAATGCGGCAATCCCGCTCGCGGCGCGCGTTGCAATCGGCCCAGGCGAGAGCGCATTGACCCGGATCGCGCGAGGCCCCAATTCAGCCGCCAACTCCCGCACGGTGGCTTCAAGGGCGGCCTTCACCGGGCCCATGACGTTGTAATTGTCCACGACCTTTTCGGCGCCGTAATAGCTCATGGTCAGGCACGCGCCGCCGCTCGCTGGCATCATCGCCTCCGCCCGCCGCGTCAGCCGGATGAAGGAGTGGACGGAGATATCCATCGCCCGCTGAAAGCCAATGTCCGAGGTATCCGCGACCCGCCCCTGCAGGTCATCGCGCGGCGCATAGGCGATCGAATGCACAAAAATGTCCAGCCCGTCCCAGCGATCCTCAATCGCCGCAGTGAGCTGATCGAGCTGCTCCGGTTCCTCGACGTCCAGGGGCTCGCACAGGCCTGCATCGATGCTGCGCGCCAGCGGCCGCACATGCGGCTCGGCCTTGGCGTTCAGATAAGTCATGGCGATCCGCGCGCCTGCCCCCGCCATCGCACGCGCGACACCCCAGGCAATCGACTGATCATTCGCAACGCCCACGATCAAGGCACGCTTACCACTCAAGCTGAAGGGACTTGCCGAGGTCATGCCGCTGTCTCCTGCAATTGGCTCTTGCTGCATTGCAACATAGACAGCTGATTTGACAAACTGATGATGGCCGCCTCAGCGATGCACAACTTTGTGACGGCGGGCGAACTTTGCCGCCTCGGCTGCGATCAGGACGACAAGGCCGCAACCAAGGGCCAGCCCCAAATGCCCCCAGGACAGGGGCGCGGTCTCAAAGACGGCATTCAACACCGGCAGGTAAATGATTAGAAGCTGTAACCCCAAGGTCACCACCAACGCACCGAGCAGCAGCGGGTTCGACAGGATACCCGTCTCCCAGACTGGCCGCTCGTTTGAGCGCAAGGAGAGCGCATAGGCCAGCTGTACCGCGACGAGAGCCGTAAACACCATCGACTGCCAAGGGGCGCCCGGCTCCTGCATCTCCCAGACCTGAACCGCCAAGACGAGGACGGCCATCACGCTGCTCATCCACGCCACACGCAGCATCAGTGCGCGTGTCACGATCGGGGCATGCGGGCGGTCCGGCGGGCGGCGCATGACGTTGGCCTCAGCCCGCTCGGAGGCGAGGGCCAAGCCCGGAATACCGTCTGTCACCAGATTGATCCACAAAATCTGCAACGGCGTGAGCGGCAACGGTAAACCGGCGAGGAGTGCCAAGGCCAGCACTAGCACCTCCGACACATTGCAGGTCAGGATATAGCTCACAAAGCGGGCGATATTGTCCGAGATGCGCCGGCCCTCACGGATCGCCTTGACGATGGTGGCGAAATTGTCGTCGGCAAGCACAATCGCGCTGGCCTCCTTGGCGACGTCCGAGCCGCCTTTGCCCATTGCGATCCCGATATCGGCCGCACTGATCGCGGGCGCGTCATTCACGCCGTCGCCCGTCATCGCCATGATCGCGCCGCGTTGGCGCAAGGCACGGACGATGTCGATTTTCTGCTCAGGATCGACGCGTGCAAAGACCCGCGCGCTGCCGAGGCGATGAATCAGATCGGCGCGGCTCAGCTGCGCCATTTGGGGGCCGGTAATCACCAGATCGGGGGCATCGAGGTCGCGGCCCAGCATGCCGAGTTGACCGGCAATGGCGCGCGCAGTCTCAGCATGATCGCCCGTGATCATGATGGGCACGATGCCCGCCGACTGGCATTGCGCGACCGCGTCCGCGGCTTCTGCCCGCGGCGGGTCCTGGAAGCCCAAAAGGGCCAAAGGGGCATATCCCAATCGTCCATTCAGGAACGGCGTGGACGGGTCGTCAACTGCATGCGCCTCGGCAAGGCACAGGACCTTAAGTCCATTGGCGGCCATGGCCTCGGCCTCAGACAAGAGGTCCAGACGTGCGGCCATATCCAGGTCCAAATGCGTCGCGACGGCCTCGGGCGCGCCTTTCATCAGGGCCAGAAATCCATGCGCGCCTTGGTGCAAGCTCGCCATATATTTCCGTGTACTGTCAAAGGGCAGTTCGAGCAGCCGCGCTGCGCTGGACCGTATGGCCTCGATATCGGCCCCGGCCGCCTTCACGGCCTGCAGCAAGGCCACATCAAGCGGATCGCCTTGGAACGTGGCAGCATTGGAAGCCGGTTCGGCGTCGTTGCACAGCGCCAGCGCCTGATGCACATGCCCCAAACCCGCAGCGCCCATGGGCTTCACCGTGGTGAGCTGCAACCGGTTCTGGGTTAGCGTGCCGGTCTTGTCCGTACAGATATGCGTGACCGCGCCTAGGGACTCGATCGCCGCCAAACGGCGCACGACCGCGTTCTCCCGCGCCATGCGCAAGGCCCCGACTGCTAAGACGATGGTGACAACAGCAGGCAGCGATTCCGGGATCGCGGCGACGCCCAGGCTCACCGCGGTCAGCACGATGATCTGCCAGGGATCGCCGCGCCAAAGCCCCAAGACCAGAATGATCACCGCCACCACGATCACGAGACCGGCCAGGTTCATCGCGAGTGCGGCAAGCTTGCGCTCCAGCGGGCTTTGCGGCGGTTCTGCCTTGGCGAGGAGCGCTGCGATCCGGCCTAGCTCCGTCGCGCGGCCTGTAGCCACCACGAGGCCTGTGGCGCGGCCCGCCATGAGCATCGTGCCCGCAAAGGCCATGGTGACGCGATCGCCCAGCGCAGCATCGGCAGCGACTGACGCGTCTGGGTTTTTGATCACCGGCAAAGACTCCCCCGTCAGGATCGCCTCTTCGAACTGCGCCTCAACACTTTGAAGAATCCGCAAGTCGGCAGGCACCCGGTCGCCGCTGTCCAGCGCCACAACATCGCCTGGGACTAGATCGGCCGCGTCGACGGTCTCAAGCAGTCCGCTGCGCCAAACCCTGGTTCGCGGCGCATTCAAGGCCCGCAAAGCGCGCAAAGCCCGCTCGGCCCGCGCCTCCTGGATCGTTCCCACGACAATGTTGAGCACCAAGATAGCCAGAATGGCACCTGTATCGACCCAGTCACCCAACATGCCCGCCAGCAGTGCCGCCGCGGCCAACACGACCGTCATCACATTGCGGGTTTGGGCCCAGATGACATGCCAAATCGTGCGCTCAGGCCCTTGCGGGATTGCGTTGGGTCCAAAGGATTTGAGACGCGCCCGCGCTTCGGCTGAATCCAGCCCCGCACGCGCCGCGCCAGCAGCCGTCAGGGCGGCCGCCTGATCCAACGCATGCCAAGTCTTGGCCGCAGTTGCCCGCTCCATTCGTTGCTCCCTTTTTCGGCGATGCACGCCTTCGGACGTATGATCGCCGGCCCGCGTTCACCTTGATCTTGAGCAATGCGCGGCTGGCGAATTCGGGCGAATCCTCACTGGCCAAGCGCCGGACTTCGCGCTAGGCTCAACTGACAAAAAATCAGCAGGGAGCGCCACAATGACCGATCAAAGTCTTGATGTCATCATCATTGGTGCTGGTTTGTCCGGCATCGGAGCGGCCTATCATCTTCAGCGCGATTGTCCGTCCAGGCGCTATGTGATCCTGGAAGGGCGCGAGGCGATTGGCGGCACATGGGATCTGTTCCGCTATCCCGGCATCCGCTCAGACAGCGACATGTTCACGCTCGGCTTTAACTTCAAACCCTGGAAAGAACAGAAGGCGATCGCGGACGGCCCCTCGATCCTGAGTTATGTGCGCGAGACGGCGGCCGAAAACGGCATCGATAAACACATCCGCTTCCGCCACATGGTCAAACGGCTCAGCTGGTCATCGGCCGAGCAGCTCTGGTCTGTTGAGGCCGAGCATCAGGGCCAGACGGTCATCCTAAAGGCGCCCTTCATCTTCACGGCGGCCGGTTATTACAAATATGACCACGGCTATACGCCCGACTGGCCAGGCATGAGCAGCTACCAGGGGCGCATGATCCACCCGCAGCACTGGCCGCAAGACCTCGACTACACCGGAAAGTCAGTGCTGGTGATCGGTTCCGGTGCGACCGCTGTGACCCTTGTGCCCGCGATGACCGATAAGGCGCAACACGTCACAATGCTGCAGCGCTCGCCCACCTATATGGTATCGCGCCCAGCGGAGGATGCACAGGCCAATTGGCTGCGGCGCAATCTGCCCAGCATGCTTGCCTATCAATTGGTCCGCTGGCGGAATGTCTTGCTGCAGAGCTATTTCTTCAACCTGGTCCGGCGTTATCCCGCATGGGCGAAGGAGCGCCTCATCAATGAGCTCAAGCCGCTCCTTCCTGCCAATTACGACGTCGCCACCCACCTGACGCCCAAATACAATCCTTGGGATCAGCGGCTGTGCTTGGTGCCCGACGCCGACATGTTCAAGGCCATCAGTGCTGGCAAAGCCTCCATCGTCACCGACCAGATCGAGAGCTTTACCGAGAGCGGGGTCAAGCTGAAATCCGGCGCCGAGATCAAGGCCGACATCATCGTGACCGCTACGGGCCTCGATTTGACCACTCTTGGCGGGGCGGACGTCGTGGTCGACGGCAAGGCCGTGCGCTGGCCCGACACACTGATCTACAAGGGCATGATGTATAGCGATGTGCCCAACCTCGTGAATGCATTCGGTTATACTAATGCGTCATGGACGTTGAAGGCGGACCTGACGTCCGAGTATTTCTGCCGTATGCTGAATTATCTCGACCGCGAAGGCTACGCGCAGTTCACGCCGCGCACGCATGGCGAAGATGTAGAGACCGTACCCTTTGTCGATTTCTCCTCCGGTTATTTTCAGCGCGCGCTGGAACGCCTGCCGAAGCAAGGGGCGAAGGCACCCTGGCGGCTCTATCAGAACTATTTCGTTGACCTGTTGAACCTGCGCTTTGGGTCCCTGAATACCAAGGAGATGGAGTTCAAGCGGCGGTTAGCGGCACGGCGCGCCTCGAATGTGGTGCCGATCCGCGATGCGGCGGAATAGCGGCGGCCGATGGCACTGACCCTTTATCATTGCCGGGACGCGCGCTCATTCCGGCCGCTTTGGATGCTGGAAGAATTGGGTATTGAGTACGACCTCGTCGTGATGCCCTTTCCTCCGCGCAGCCGCTATGAAGGCTATCTGGCGATCAATCCCTTGGGCACTGTGCCGGCGCTGGTGCATGACGGCGCAACGCTGACAGAATCCTCGGCCATCTGTCAGTATCTCGGCGACCGGTTCGGACCCAATACCTTGACCGTCGCCCCACAGGACGCAGCGTATGCGGACTATCTCAACTGGATGTACCGCTCAGACGCGACGCTCACCTTTCCGCTGACCATTGTGCTGCGCTATAAGGCGCTGGAGCCGCCCGAGCGCCGCCTCCCTCAGGCCGCGGAGGACTATACGCGCTGGTTCTTTGCCCGCCTGCGCAGCATCGATGCGGCTGTTACGAACAGCGACTATCTGTGCGCTGGACGCTTCACCGCGGCCGACATCACAGCAAGCTATTGCCTGCTTTTGGCCACCAATCTGGGCCTCGGCGGCAATTTCAAACCCCAGACCGCCGCCTATTTTGAGCGGCTCAAGGCAAGACCCGCCTTTGCCCGTGCTCAGGCCCGCCAGGACGCGCCAGCCCAGACATGACAACCGCTTTGACGGCGCCCATCACTTGCGCCTAGCCTCAAAGTCCAGATTGTTTGAGGGGCTATAGAGCATGGCGACCGCACATCCAGCGCAGGCAACCGGCCAGAGGAAAGTCCCCGGCCATGGGGTCTTTGCGGTCGCGCTTGGGAACTTCCTCGAATTCTATGATTTCATCGTCTTCTCGTTTTTCACGGTGATGATCGCGCGCGCGTTCTTCCCCGCCGATGCGATCGCAGCCGGCGCAACCCCACACGAAGCTGAGTTCCTCTCGCTGCTGGCCACCGTTGCAACCTTTGGCGCGGGCTTCGTGACCCGGCCGATTGGCGCTGCGGTCATGGGCGCCTATGCCGACCGCGCGGGGCGCAAGGCCTCGTTGACGATTACTTTGGGACTGATGGCAGTTGGCACCGCGTTGATCGCCTTCACGCCCGGCTATGCCCAGATCGGTATCTGGGCTCCCATCCTGCTCGTCATTGGCCGGTTAATCCAAGGCTTCTCCGCAGGCGGAGAGGTTGGGCCCGCCACGACTTACCTGCTCGAAGCGGCGACACCCAATCAGCGCGCCTTCATGACCTCGTTCCAAGGCATCACCCAGATGTTCGCAGGCGTGCTGGGCA
>DMER01000230.1:7912-8342 GCA_003451645.1 Alphaproteobacteria bacterium
GATGTTCGCAGGCGTGCTGGGCAGCGGCCTCGGCCTCATCATCGCCAGCAATTTGTCAGAGGAGGAGCTTTATGATTGGGGCTGGCGCATCCCATTCATCCTGGGACTGATCATTGCCCCCGTGGGCCTCTATGTCCGGATGGCGCTGCCAGAGACGCTCGATGAGGCGCAGGCCCATAAATCCGGCACTGAAGTGCTCAGGGTCCTGTTCACGCGGAATTGGGGCGCTATTGTTCTGGCTGTCCTTTGCATCTTGGGCCCCACGGTTTCGACCTATGTCTCCGGATACATGACAACCTACGCCATCAAGACACTCAATCAGCCCGCCAATGTGGGCATGTATGTGACCATGTGCGGCTATATCGCGACGCTGGCGGGCATCCCGCTGGCCGCTTGGGCCGCGGACCGCGTGGGGGCGCGCTTGTCCGTT
>DMER01000230.1:8546-8762 GCA_003451645.1 Alphaproteobacteria bacterium
TGTCCGTTATTGTGCCCCGGCTGGTCTTCTTGGCCGCGATCATCCCTGCCTATCAGCTGATTGTGGCGCCTGGCGTGACTGTCGAGACCTTGGTCCTGACCAACATCACGTTGAATTTCTTGCTGGGTCTGTCCTATGGCGGACTCTATGTCCTAATCACGCAAATCTTCCCAATGGCCGTGCGCTCCAGCGGCTTGTCCCTGGCCTATGCGATTT
>DMER01000230.1:9011-9455 GCA_003451645.1 Alphaproteobacteria bacterium
ACGCAAGTGATCGTGACCTGGCTTCTGAAGGAACTTGGCGACCCGATGGTGCCCGCCTGGTACCAGGTGGCGACGACCGCGCTGTCAACGGTCGCGATCTTTCTGATCCCCGCGCATGCCGATGTGAAGGCTTCGCGGCAGAATTAACACACTATTTTTGTAATATAAATATTTCCACGTGACATTTCAGGAGAAATGCATTACCCGGGGGAAATGAGGCCATTCCCGCGATGACACAGACCACCCAACTTACCCATTTGGACCGGCTGGAGGCCGAAGCCATCCACATCATGCGGGACGTGGTGGCGGAGTGCGAGCGGCCGGTGATGCTCTACTCGATCGGCAAGGACAGCGCCGTGATGCTGCACCTCGCCCGCAAGGCGTTCTATCCCTCGCGCCCGCCCTTCCCGCTGCTGCACGTCGACACGACCTGGAAGTTCCGCG
>DMER01000122.1:0-1983 GCA_003451645.1 Alphaproteobacteria bacterium
TCGGACGGTCCGGAACGCCCCCGTCGCATGAGATCAAGACGGGGGAGAGTGTGCCTGTGTTCCAGAGGGTGTCGGAAAAGATTCTTGTCTGGCGCGTGCGGGTTATCGCCAATCCACAGCATCGTGTTATTGAGGATGCGCCGCCATGCTCCTTCAGGAGATGTCCCAGATGACACCATTAACTCAGCAATCGGCGCCCGCAGCAATTTCGTCCGCCAGGGCGATCGCAAGGAAGCTGCAAGTCCTTCAGGCTCTAATTTTTCTTGGGTTGGGCGGCTGGTGCCTTTTCGCCCCGCATACGGTCGAGCGGCTTGCGCTCAAGCCAGACTATCAACATCTCAGCGCCACCACTGCATTGTTGATCGGCTGCTTTGGCGCGCAGGCGGTGCTCTGCGGATCGCTCATGCTGGTCGCCCATTTCACAGCGCGCACATTCCTGGTCTTTGGCCTGCTGGCCTCGCTCCCATTCTTTGTCTTCAACGTCTGGTTCGTCTGGGTGGCCGAAATGTTCACAGCCTGGATGCTGGTGGATTTCGCGGGCAATCTCAGCTTTCTGTTGATTGGTATCGTGGGTTGGCGCCTGTTGCGGGATGAGACTGAACCAACCTGAGCATCGGCGGACGGCTACGCCCAAGGTTCGATCTCAATCGTGCTGGCGGAGCCGGAGCCCGCCTGAGGGGCGATTGACGCCGTTTGCGCCTGATCGTGCGCGACCGCGATATCCCAGTAAATCAGCCATTTTCTCTCCGTTGCAGTTCGCCCCCGTCCGGTGGCGACCGCCGGAAACCACAACCGCAATTAGGACCGTCTTAGGACCGGCGTTGGGGCGACGTGATTTCGTCACGCGGGGTAAAACCGGGCTATATCCTGAAGGGTTTGAACATGAGGAGACGAGGATGGACGCGCGAGGCCTAAACAAGCTGACGGCGAAAGCCGTTGAGGCGAAAAAAGCAGAGGGGTGGTATTCGGATGGTGGCGGGCTCTACCTTCGGATCGGAAAACAGGGCCGGCGACGCTGGGTTTTCGTGTACCATCCCGACGGAAAGCGCAAGGAACTGGGCCTGGGTTCGGCGAACGCTGGGGTTGGGATTTCGCTCTCGGATGCGCGTCTCAAGGCGGCGAAGCTGCGGGAGCAGGTCCGTGATGGGGGCAACCCGGCCATCGGTAAGCACGCGATCAGGGACGTTCTGGCAAAGGGCGGCGCGGCGCCGGATAGCACGTCTACGGTCCCGACATTCGGTTCGTTTGCCGACGCCTATGTCGAGAGGATGCGCCCGTCCTGGCGCAACGAGAAGCATGCTGCTCAATGGGCCATGACGTTGACCAAGTACTGTGCGCCGATTCGCGAGATGAGGGTAGACGCGATCGGAACCGCCGCTGTCCTCACGATTCTGCAACCGCTCTGGACACGCGTCCCTGAGACCGCTCAGCGGCTTCGCGGACGGATCGAGAACGTCTTGGACGCAGCGAAAGCGATGGGACACCGGAAGGAGGAAAACCCGGCGCGTTGGCGGGGTCACCTGGAAAACCTTCTGCCGAAATCAAACACGCTCACCCGTGGGCATCATGCAGCACTAGATTTCAAGGACGTACCGGCCTTCATGGCCGAGCTGCGGAAGCAGAAGGGGATCGGCGCTATGGCGCTTGAGGTCACGATCCTGACAGCGGTGCGGACAGGGGAGTCGATTGGGGCGAGGTGGGAGGAGTTTGACCTGGATCGTGGCGAGTGGACCATCCCTGCGGAGAGGATGAAGTCTGGCAAGGCCCATCGGGTTCCGTTAACGGGCCGTGCGCTGGAAATTGTCTGTGAGCTGGGGCGGATCAGGTTGGGCCCTCACGTCTTTCCCGGTCTGGGCAGGCGCCCGCTGTCCAACATGGCCATGGCCAAGGTCCTCCAGCGGATGGGTCAGAACGAAATCACGGTACACGGTTTCCGTTCGTCGTTCCGTGATTGGGCGGGGGAGGTTTCTAACTTCCCCCGCG
>DMER01000122.1:2169-5434 GCA_003451645.1 Alphaproteobacteria bacterium
TCTAACTTCCCCCGCGAAGTGTGTGAAATGGCGATGGCCCATGCGATCGAAAACAAGGCGGAGGCCGCCTACCGCAGGGGCGATCTCTTTGAGAAGCGACGCCTGCTGATGGCCGATTGGAACGCGTATTGCCAACGCGAACCTACCGACCAGGCTACGCAGTCGAAGGGCCACGGGTTCGCCGTCCCGGATCGCGAGGCCGCCTGATGTCGGATTGTCGGGCAATTTTGGAAAAAATGGTCCAGAGCGAGCTATATTAGCGACGGAAAAGCAGCAGCGGGCTCGCGCGGTCGTGGGCGTAACGAATGAGGGAAGGCACTTGAAACACAACGACGAAATTCAACCCCAGGCACTGTCGATCTTAGACACGGCGAGGTCCCTGTCGATCGGCAAATCCTCGGTTTATAACTTGATCAAGAAGGGCAAACTGCCGCTCTTCAAGATCGGCGCGCGCAGCGTCATCCGCCGGGAGGACATCAACGCGTTCTTGGCTGGCGGGTGTAAAGCGGAGCGCAAAGATAACCGGGCGGCCTAACTAGCCCCCCTCCCGGCTAGCTTGAGGCGGCAGGCTTAAGTTCCGCCCAAGCGTGCGGAAATTCGGAGACAGTTTGTTCTGTGCCCTGATACCGGGCTACTTTGCGATTTGATCAAATCAAAATCGCCGATGCGACTGCTACAATCCCAATCCGAAACAGCACGCCGGTCCAGACGTTGTAGCCGTCGAAGTAAGGCGCGAGGTCTGGGGGAACCGGCATCGGCTTAACAGCGGAGACATTCGCGCTGCCGGTGTTTCCGACCGGCACCCATCCGAAGACATAACCTGGGATGGCCGCGACCAGCCTCAGGATTTGCCCTCGTGTCTCCGGGCCGTTTTGGGCGGCGCGGGCCAGCGCTAACATCCGCCAGTGAGTCGCCAGATGGGGTAAGAGAAATCGTTGGCCCAGAATGTGGGCGCGTTCCAGGTGCGTGATCGCGGCTGCGATATCGCCCGCGTGTTCGGCCTCATGGGAGGCGGCCATTTCAACTTTGTACTGGTCGTACGCGGTTGCGGCCATGTGCGTCTCCTCCATCGGCGTCGGCGTCGATGAATGACATTTACCACCAAGATGCGGGGCGGTCTTGAACTGTTCACCTGGGGGCGTGCTCTGGCCAGTCATGAAGTCCGCCTCGAGGCCGTCGAGATGCCTGCTGTCACTCCGCGCGCGCCGCCGATGGTGCTGATAATGTCAGATACCGGATAGATTGACGCAACCCGCCAGATCGCCCTAAGGCTCATCGCTGTCTTTTGGACTTCAGGAGGCGCGCAGATGGCGGCTCGGGCGGAGAGCAAGTTGCTTCAACGGCCAGGTGTAACAATCGAGGCACTGGTCGAAGGTCAAGGCCCCCTGATCGTGATGATCCCATCGCTCGGACGCCTGGCGGAGGATTTCAACGATCTCTCCGCTCGGCTCATCGCAGAGGGATTCCGGACCGCGCGCGTCCAACCGCGCGGCATCGGCGATAGCACTGGCCCCATGGACGGCCAGACCGTGTTCTCCCTGGCCGACGACACCGCCGCCGTGATTGAGGGCCTGGGAGGCAAAGCCATCATCATCGGTCACGCATTCGGCCAGCGTCAGGCGCGCGCCAGGCCCGAACTGGTGATCGCCGTCGTCGCGATCGCCGCCGGTGGCAAGGGCCCAATCCCTGACGGCTGCGGACGGCCCTGTTCAATTGCTTCAACTTGAGTCTGCCGCCCGACAAACACCTCGACTTTGTCCGCGAGGCGTTCTTCGCGCCCGGCAATGATCCTGCCGTCTGGCGAGGAGGGTGGTACCCGGAGGTCGCCCGCATGCAGAGCGCGGCGACGCAAGGCATGCCATTGCCGTCCTGGTCGGGCGGCGGACGTGCTCCGATCATGGTCGTTCAAGGGAAGCAAGACGCTGTAGCGCCGCCGGAAAACGCCCTGCTCTTGAAGGAGGAGTTCGGAGACCGGATCACGTTAGTGGAGATCGATGGCGCGGGCCACGCCATTCTGCCCGAGCAGCCGCGAGCAGTCGCGGACGCGGTGTCCTGGTTCACGAAGAAAGTCTACGGGAAGATACAATGAGCCACGTCGTGGCAGCCCGAATTTCTCGTGTCCGTGATTGGGGCCCGGCCTCGATCATCTCACGCCATGCGGCGTCGCGCTGACATCGCTGGATCGGCGCCTCGCCCGCGACCACCAGAATACGTTTATTGTTATAAAGGTGGGGTTTGACGGGCATCTGGTGGTCAACCTCCAAGCAAACGGAGGCGTTTGGCGGGTCCTACCCCGCTAGGCCGCTGTTCGTCGGGTTGTTTGGGGACTCTTCAGGACGTTGAAAGGGGCGATTGGGGATGTCTAGCACCCTATGTGTCGGGCAGGATCGGGCAAAATGGGGTCTTGACCTTCCCACATTGGAAGGAAGGAATATGACCCGTGTCGTGGAATGAGCGTCAAAAGAACCGATGAAAAATTTGGCTTCCATCCTGTTGTTCCTGTTTGTCGCGAACTTTGTGTTCGCGGCGATCGGGCCACACTGCGCGATTGGGACGCCGGCGCCGGCAGCTTTGTCGGCGGCGATCCACGACGGCGCGACGCATGAACACGGCGATGATCACCCCAATGTTCCGGCCAAATCGCCGGGGAAGGGCGAACATTGCGCGAGCATGGAGCTGGCCACCGCTTTGTCGGGCGTCAAAATTCCTGGCGGCCCATCGATCGAAACCAAGGTCGTTTGGGCTGCGGCGAAATTCGATACGGCGGTGGCGCCACCATCGCCATCGCCCCTAAGCGGTCTGCCGCCGCCGCCTCTCATCGCCGCCGATTTCGCGATGGTCCATGCCCGGACGGGCCGGCTCCTGATCTAAATCCTCCATAGAGATGTCGTTGCCTTGCCGGTTCCGGCGAGGACCTTTGACTTTTCTGGGAGTACGAAATGGTCCCGCTATCCAATGCTTCAATCTTACACGCCTTCTGGCTCCGGCACCTGCTGCTTGTGCTCGTAGGCTTGGCGGGCTTTGCAGGCGTTCCGCCCTCCGATGCCGCCACCTACCAATTGACGATCGAAAAGGCGCCCGTCCGCGTCCATGGAAAACTGGTCGAGAAGCTTACCATAAACGGGGGCGTCCCGGGGCCGGTCCTGCGATTCAAGGAAGGCGAGCAAGCCACGATCACCGTTACGAACAAGACAAACGAAGACTCGTCAGTTCATTGGCACGGGATACTTTTGCCCGGAATCATGGACGGCTCGCCGGGGTTCAA
>DMER01000202.1:0-2960 GCA_003451645.1 Alphaproteobacteria bacterium
CCGAACTCGCCGCCATCGGCAAACTGCGTTGATGCGTTCCACAACACGATGGCGCTATCGCATCGCGCGAGGAAGTGCTGCGCCACCTCGGCATCCTCCGTGATGATTGCATCGGTGTGCTGCGAGCCATACTGGGCGATATGCGCCAGGGCCTGATCGAGCCCCGCGACCACCCGCGCCGCCATGATGGGCGCCAGAAACTCCTGCCCCCAATCGCTGGCCTCCGCAGGCCGAACGCGGGCGTCAAGAGCCTGCACGGCGGCATCGCCCCGCACCTCGCACCCTCCATCAAGGAGCGCACCGACAATTGCGCGCTGCGCATCAGCCGCCAGCCCCTGATCGAGCAGCAGCGCCTCTGCGGCCCCGCAAACGCTGACCCGGCGTAGCTTCGCATTGCGCACAACATCGACCGCCATTGGCACTACCGCATCACGGTGAACATAGACGTGATTGATCCCATCGAGATGCGCGAGCACAGGCACGCGCGCCTCGGCCTGCACCCGTGCGGTCAGCCCCTTGCCACCGCGCGGCACGATCAGATCAAGCGTGCCATTGAGCCCTTGCAGCATCGCCCCCACGGCTTCGCGATCCGCATGCGGAACAATTTGCAAAGCGGCGGCGGGCAACCCCGCTTCCTGCAATCCCCGCACAAGGCAGCGATGCAGTGCCAGACAACTGCGCAAGGCTTCGGAGCCTGCGCGCAGGATGACTGCATTACCGCTCTTGATCGCGAGTGCACCTGCATCGGCCGCGACATTGGGCCTGCTTTCAAAGATCACGCCTATGACACCCAAGGGCACGGCGACGCGCGCGATCTTGAGGCCATTGGGCTGCGTCCACTTTGCCAAGATCTGACCCAAAGGATCGGGCTGGGCGGCAACGGCCTCGATCCCGCGCGCAATTGCGGCAATGGCGTCCCGGCTCAACGCCAACCGGTCGCGAAAGGCGGGCGTATTGGCGTCCGGCGCCAGGGCCCGCAAGTCATGGGCATTTGCTTCCAGGATGGTATCCACATTCGAGACAACCGCCTTGGCCATAGCTTGCAAGGCCGCATCGCGCTGCGCGCCTGGGGCAAGCGCCAATGTCCGCGCGGCCTCCTTGGCGGCGCGTCCCATCTCGGCCATGGCGGCGCTGATCGCAGCGGCAGTCATGCCCGTACCCCCATCAAAACCAGATCGTCGCGATGGATGATTTCATCCCGGCCCTTGAACCCCAGAAGAATCTCGATCTCGGCTGAGCGTCGCCCAAGGATGCTGTGGGCATCGCCCGCGTCATAGGCAATCAACCCACGCGCGATTTCGTGACCCGCCAGATCGCAAACCGCCACACAGTCCCCGCGCTCAAAGGTTCCGTCCACGGCGACAACACCAGCCGGCAGCAAGCTCTTTCCTTGGCCCAAGGCACGCACGGCCCCCTCATCGATGGTGAGTTGTCCTTGGGGCTTCAGAGCGCCTGCGATCCAGCGTTTGCGCGCCGCTTGCGGTGTGGCGCTGGCCAGGAACCAAGTTTGCGGCCCTCCGCCCTCCAGGATCGACAAGGGGCTAGAGGGTGTCCCGCGCGCGATGGCCATGTGGCATCCGGCCTCCATGCAGAGCTTCGCCGCCATGAGTTTTGTCGCCATCCCGCCGGAGCCAAACGCCGAGCCTACACCGCCGCCCATGCTTAGAATGTCCGGCGTCAACACGGGAACCGTTTCAATGAGCGTCGCATCCGGCGATTTTCGCGGATCGGCGGTATACAATCCGTCAATGTCCGACAGCAGGACGAGGCCATCGCAGGCCATCATCGCCGCTACCCGTGCCGCGAGCCGGTCATTGTCGCCATAGCGAATCTCTGCCGTTGCCACGGTATCGTTCTCATTGATCACTGGAATGGCGCCTTGGGCCAGCAGTGTATTCAAAGTCGCGCGGGCATTGAGATAGCGCCGCCGTTCTTCGGTGTCATCATAGGTCAACAGAACCTGCGCCACCACATGGCCATGCCCGGCGAGCGCTTGCGACCACGCGCGCGCAAGCTCGATTTGCCCGACAGCCGCCGCCGCTTGCGATTGCTCAAGCGGCAGCGGCCCGGGCGAAAACCGCAAGCGTCCTCGGCCCAAGGCGATCGCGCCGGAGGAGATAATCAACACTTCTTGGCCACGCGCGCGCAGCCGAGCGATATCGGCGGCAAAGGCTGCGAACCACTCAGCGCGGATGCTCCCGCTCTGCGGATCAATCAATGTGGAAGAGCCGATCTTGATCGCGAGACGCTTCAGGCCGGAAAGGGCGGGCCTCAAGGGGTCCAAGTGGGACCACCGTCTTTTGAGCCGGGCTTTGCAGATGGCCCCCGCACCGCTTGCACCATTTTCGCGAGCTCACGCAAAACCCGGCCCACCCCGCTTGCCTCGCCACGATCCGTCATTGCGGACAATTGCAGGGTTGGGTTGCCGGTGAACTCCTGCATCATGCGCCTTTTGCGTTCAATATCGCCCTGGCCGAGCAGATCGATCTTGTTGACGCCAATCAGTTCGGGTTTTTTGTCCAGACCACGCCCATAGGCTTCGATTTCTTTGCGCACCATGTCATAGGCATCCCGCATCTCATCAGGATCAAGACTGCCATCGATCAAATGCAACAAGACATGGCAGCGCTCGGCGTGGCCAAGAAACCGGTCGCCGAGACCGACACCCTCATGGGCGCCTTCGATAAGACCGGGCAAATCGGCAATGACGAACTCTATACCGTGCACGCTGGCGACACCCAACTGCGGGCTCAAGGTTGTGAACGGATAATCCCCGATCAAAGGCTTGGCACCGGATGCGGCGCCCAAAAAAGTCGACTTGCCGGCGTTGGGCTGCCCGATCACGCCCACATCGGCGATCAGCTTTAGCTGCAGCCACAAGATCAGTTCTTGGCCCGGAGCCCCGGGCGTTGTCTTGCGTGGCGCGCGATTGGTTGACGATTTGAAATGCGTGTTGCCCA
>DMER01000202.1:3182-3320 GCA_003451645.1 Alphaproteobacteria bacterium
AGTTGCCCAGTCCGCCCGCCCCGCCTTCTGCGACGACGGCGCGCTGCCCTGCAGAGATCAGGTCGAACAACAAGGTCTGATTGTCCTCGGCATAGATCTGCGTGCCAACCGGGACTTTCAGGACGATGTCGTTGCCCC
>DMER01000176.1:0-6531 GCA_003451645.1 Alphaproteobacteria bacterium
TGTCAGGAATGCTCTCCAGGGCAGCCATCGTTGGTGTCATGTTTGCGCTGCCACCGGCTCAAGATAATGGCCTGTCCGCCGAAGCTGGCCGCCCTAGCCAGATTGTCTTGATTGTTGCGGTTTTGAGCGCAATCGGGGGGACGTTTCTGTTGTTGCCGCCTTTGAGTGCCGCCCTGTGCTGCGCAGGTGCCGCACTAGCAGCAACAGTTATGGGAGCACTGTCGCAGCGACACCTTGGAGGGCAGACTGGAGACATTTTGGGCGCGACACAGCAAGTTTGCGAACTCGTCATCCTCTTGACCTTGTTGACACAAGCCGCCAGGTGACAAGGCGGCGTTCCCACAAGACAAGAGTTTATTCCGTCCATGAATCAAACGCGTATCGAAAGCCCATGCATTCGCGTCTGCACAATTGAGCCCGTTTCAGGCTATTGCCGCGGCTGCGGGCGCACGATGCCTGAGATTGCGCAATGGATGAGCATGGGCAGCATCGACCGCCAACTCGTGATGCGGCAACTGCCAACGCGGCTCGAGCGATTGGCCGCATCGGCCCGGTCGCATTCTTAGATCGACCATTGACACGCGGCGCTGTCACGCTAACGTCATCAAATTGTCATGACGTTGAGTGCTTTGCGGGATGTCCGCTGATTTTGAATCGCCTTGTATAAGGGTTTGCCAGATTGAACCGCGCAGCGGTCATTGCCGTGGCTGCGGAAGAACCGTGCTGGAAATCGCCAATTGGCAGGCTCTAGGCCCGGAGGGACGATTGCGGGTCCTGGAAGACTTGGTTCAGAGGATGATGCGGCTGGAACGCGCTGGCGACGCCCAAAAGGCGCCGCCTGAGATTGAAAAGCGACCAGATTTTACCATTAGACCGTTCCGCTATCGCTACAAGGCTCAAAAACGGAAGTAGCGATCACAGTTTCGGCTGAAAACGGCCATTCTTGGGCCAGCTCTTCGGCACCAAACGACCCGCCTGCGCACGGTCACCACGATATTCGTTGAGGTCACTTTTCGTCCATTGGCGGCCATTAAAGTCGATCAGACCGTCACTAAACATAAAGCTGGCGACATCCAGTAACCCGCCGTCCTTGAACTTCATGAGCGTTAACCCTTTGCCGCGCGCCATCTCCGGTAGCTCAGCCAGAGGGAATAGCAACAGCTTCCGGTTGTCCCCGACGACACTCACGGTGTCGCCCTCCGCAACCGAGCAGACCTTGGCCTCGTCGCCTTCCGCGAGATTGAGGATCTGTTTGCCCGCCTTTTTCTGGGCGAGGACTTCTTCCTCGGGGACCACAAACCCATAGCCGCCGGAAGACGCCAGCAGCAACCGCCGCCCAGGCTGATGCACAAAGAGCGCGACAATGTCCTGGTCATTATCAAGATCGATCATGAGGCGCACAGGCTCGCCATGCCCGCGGCCGCCTGGCAGCTCGTTGCATGACAAAGTGAAAAAGCGGCCATTGGTCGCGAAGAGCACTAATTTATCCGTGGTCTGACAGCGAAGCGTGAAGCGGCCCCGGTCACCCTCTTTGAATTTCACATCGTCATCCGCGACCACATGCCCCTTCATCGCCCGGATCCAGCCCTTCTCTGAACAGATGACCGTCACTGGCTCTTTCTCGATAAAGACATCCTCGGGCATGTCTTCAATAACGGGGGCCGTGGCAATGTCGGTCCGCCGTTTGCCGAGCTTGGTCTTGGCTCCGAATTTTTGCCGGAGGCCCTGGAACGAGTCCTTGAGTTTGTCATTTTGAAGTTCCGGCGACTTGACCAGCGCATTGAGATCGCGCCGCTCGGCTGAGAGCGCCTTGTGCTCTTTCTTGATTTCGATCTCTTCCAATTTGCGCAAAGACCGCAATCGCATGTTGAGGATCGCCTCAGCCTGATTGTCGGTCAAGCTGAACCGGGCCATCAGCTCAGTCTTGGGCTCGTCTTCTTCGCGGATGATGCGGATGACCTCGTCAATATTGAGATAGACCGCTAGATAGCCTTCGAGGAGCTCCAGCCGGTCGGCGATTTTCTGCAGACGGAATCGGGTCCGGCGCAGCAGCACCTCGCGCGCATGATCAACGAACGCGATCAGCGTTTGCTTCAGGCTCATCACGTGGGGCGTCTGGCGCGCATCAAGCACGGTCAAGTTCATAGGAAAGCGGATCTCGAGATCGGTGAGCCTAAAGACTTGCTCCATCATCAACTCTGGATCGACAGTGCGGCTCTTGGGCTCAATGACGATGCGCACGTCTTCCGCCGATTCGTCCCGCGCATCGGCAACCAGGGTCAGCTTTTTCTCGGCCGCCAACTCCGCCAGTTTCTCGATAAGCTTTGACTTGACGACTTGGTAGGGGATTTCCGTGACTACAACATGCCAGCTGCCGCGCGCGCCTTCTTCTCGATGCCAACGGGCGCGCAAGCGGAAGCCGCCCTTGCCCGTGCGATAGGCCTCAGCAATGGCGTCCGGTGGCTCGACTATGACCCCTCCGGTTGGGAAGTCGGGCCCCTTGATATAGTTCAAGAGGGTCTCCTCACGCGCTTCGGGCTTGGCCAGGAGATGGATCAATGCTTGGGCAATCTCGTCGAGATTGTGCGGCGGAATATTCGTCGCCATGCCAACCGCAATGCCCGCCGAGCCATTGGCTAGCAGATTTGGGAACAGACCTGGCATGATGGAGGGCTCGCGCTCCTGGCCATCATAGGTTGGCCGGAAATCAGTGCCGTCATCCTCCAGACCATCCAGAAGTGCGATGGCCACTTCTGTCAGGCGGCTTTCGGTATAGCGGTATGCGGCCGGATTATCGCCGTCGATGTTGCCAAAATTGCCCTGCCCCTCGATCAGCGGATAGCGTAGAGAAAAATCTTGCGCTAGGCGAACAAGCGCGTCGTAGACTGATTGATCTCCATGCGGATGAAATTGGCCGATTACGTCGCCGACGATGCGTGCGCATTTCTTGGGCGCGGACGCCGGATCAAGCCGCAACCGCTGCATCGCCCACAAAAGCCTGCGATGCACAGGTTTCAAGCCGTCGCGTACATCGGGCAAGGCCCGGCCCATGATGGTCGACAAGGCATAGGCCAGATAGCGCTCGCCCAACGCATCTTTTAACTCGATGTCGCGCACAGTATCGTCGAGTGGCATGCCATGCCCTCCGTTCACTCAATCAAAACAACCAAACAAATTGGATGGGCGCCCTTCTTAATCAGAGCCGAGGCCTGCCGCAACCATCTCCGAAAGCCGCAGCCGCGCGGCGGGTAAGGCCTTTTGATGGGGGCTCAGCAATTGGCGGTCTAAGAAAAAGCCGGTTAGCGCCAACCCGTCCGCAACGCAAGCGACACTCACCGGAACGTTTGCATCGGTCAGAAAAGCTGGCAACCGCAAAAGCCGTTCGCGATAGGGGGCCCCGGCGGACAGACTCACCGCGCGGCCGCTCTTTGGGCTTACAAAGGCCAAGTCCTGTAATATGCCCGTGGCCGTGCACTCCCGTAAATCAAGACCGAACCCTAGTTCTTCCAGCAATAGGAGTTCGAACCTCACGACCGCAGCCGCGACCTCCAGCGTCGTCATATCGCTGGCGGCATCGGTTAGCGCGTCAAGCGCATCAAAGAGCCTTGGATAGGCATGCCGTTCGGGAGTTATGGCGGGGACCAAGGCGCAAAGACTGACAATGCTGGCCAGTTTGATCCGGTCATGAAAAATCGCTGCGGTCCGCGCTTGGTTCGGTTCGGCTTGATAGCTGCCCAATTGCTCGGCGAGCCGTGCGCGCCAAGTGAGCCGCACCAGATTGCCAGATTCAAGAACGCCCGCCATTCGGCGAGAGCCGCCGCCGCGCACCACGCCCAGATGACGCCCATGATCCCGGGTCAAAGCGTCAAGAATGACGCTGCCCTCCCCCAGGGGCCGCACCGTTAGCACAATGCCATCTTGCAACCATTCCACGCTCGTTGCGCCTTACTCCTTGGCGTCAAAGTCGAGCCCCATACGCCGGTAAAGCGCGGGGTCCTCGGCCCAGTTTTCGCGCACCTTCACATGCAGGAAGAGATGAATGCGCCGCTCAAACAAGCCTTCCATCTCAGTGCGGGCGCGCGCACCAATTTCTTTGACCATCACACCGCCTTTGCCGAGCACGATTCCCTTTTGCCCCTCGCGCGCGACATAAATCGTCTGGTCAATGCGGACTGAGCCGTCCTTAAACTCCGTCCACTGATCTGTCTCAACCGTCGAGGCGTAGGGCAATTCTTCGTGCAGACGGTCAAACAAATGTTCACGCGTAATCTCTGCGGCAAGTGCGCGCTCCGGGATGTCGGCGACCTCATCCTCTGGATAAGCCCAGGGACCTTCTGGCATTTGTTTGACCAAATGCGTACGCAATTGTTCCACGCCATATCCCTTGAGCCCCGAGATCATGAAGATCTGATCAAACACGGCTTCATGCTGAAACCGTTCCGCAAGCGGCAGGAGGTGCGGCCGCGCGATTTCGTCGATCTTGTTCAGGGCCAGGCTCGCCTTTAGCTTTTGCGCCTTCAATCCTTCGATAATGCGGGCGGTATCTTGGGCGGCATAGCCATCGGGAGCGCGGACGAGTTCTTCCGCATCGGCTAGCACAACAATAGCGTCGGCATCCGCAGCCGATCCCCAAGCTGCCGCGACCATGGCGCGGTCGAGCCGTCGTTTGGGTGCGAAGATCCCCGGCGTATCGACCAACACCACTTGCGCGCCGCCAACCACCATGATGCCCCGCACGCGCATCCGGGTTGTCTGTACCTTGCGGCTGACGATGCTGATTTTCTGGCCGACCAATTGGTTGACGAGCGTCGACTTGCCCGCGTTGGGCGCGCCTAGAATGGCAGCAAAACCGCAAACGGTCTGAGTCTGAGTCTGTGTCATGCCTCGTCCTTGATTCGCGCATAGAGGCGCCGCGCCGCATCCTGCTCGGCCACACGCCGTGAGTTACCTTCACCTGTCGCACGGCGTGCGTCGGAGATAAAGGCCTCGACCGAGAACATCGGTGCATGATCAGGGCCAGTTTTACCCAGCAGCCGATAGACGGGTGTGCCCAAAGCGCGGCCTTGCGCCCATTCCTGCAAGGTCGACTTCGGGTCGCGCATGTCACCCGACACCGACGCCAATTTGTCACGCCAATAGCGCTCCACAAAGGTGCGCGCCGCTTCCAGACCGCCGTCCCGAAACAACGCCCCAATGACGGCCTCACACGCGTCTCCTAAGATCGCAGGTTTGGCCCGCCCGCCGCTGCGCTCTTCGGAGGGCGACATTTCGATGAGCTGATCAAGTCCCGCTTCAATGGCGACCTGTGCGCACGTCTCAAGGCGGACCAGCGCATTAAATCGCGGCGCCAAGCCGCCTTCGGTCTCTTCCGGATGCGCCGCAAGGATCATATCCGCAACAATCAAACCCAAAATGCGGTCGCCCAGAAACTCGAGGCGCTCATTATTGGCCCCACCGGCGCTCGCATGCCGCAGGGCCTGGACTAGCAGCGAGGCATCCTGGAACTGATAACCTAGGCTGGGTGCTAGGCGCTCGCCCAGGTTCTTAGCGGATCGCATGAAACAAACGGCCAAAACGGATAGCGCTGGGCCACCGCCACACCTGCCACAGGCTTGCGGATCCGTCGGTTGAGAAGAAGACGATCTGCGCCCGGCCAATCAAATTCTCTCGCGGGACAAAGCCCACGCCCCACATGATGCTGGGCAAGCGGCTGTCTTTGCTGTTGTCGCGGTTATCGCCCAGCACAAAGTAATGGCCGTCCGGAACGACATACTCTTGCGTGTCGTCCAACTCACTCATCGGATCGCACTGATAGATCAGATGGCTTGCTCCATTGGGAAATGTCTCCCGATAGGCGGGCACAGTGCGAAGCCCTGGACGGCAGGTCACATCCTGCGCGCCGTCACGGTAGACCTGCACCGGGCGGCCATTGATATGCAGAACGGATTTCACGACCTGAATGCGATCACCGGGCAACCCGACGAGCCGTTTGATGTAGACCTGATTTGGATCGGGCGGAAAGCGGAAGACCACGACGTCGCCTGGAACCGGCTCACGCGAGAAGATGCGGCCAAAATCCGGCAGAAGTGAGGAAAACGGAAACGAGTAGCGGCTGAACCCATAAGAGTACTTCGACACGAACAGATAGTCGCCAACCAGCAACGTGCCTTCCATCGAGGGCGATGGGATCATAAAGGGCTGAAATATGAAAGTGCGCACGCCGAGTGCCAGCACCAACGCAATCGCGATGGTTTTCAGAACATCGCGCAGTGCTTCATGCTGCCAGAGTTGCTCTGGCGCACTGGGCTCCTTTGTTTGTGCGTCTGTTCCGGTCATTCCATTCAGCCCCGCCACGAAGCAATAGTCTAGACCCGCCGGGCGGTCCGGCCAAGGGGGGCCGCGGCCTCTGCGATCAGCGGATCACAGTGATCAAACGGTCGTAGCGGATGGCAAAGGGCCACCGCCACACCTGCCACCAGCGCAAATCCGCACTCACCGAGAAGAAGATGAGGTCCGCACGGCCGACAATAT
>DMER01000176.1:6815-8369 GCA_003451645.1 Alphaproteobacteria bacterium
TCGCGGTTGTCGCCCATCACGAAATAGTGGCCCGGCGGCACTTGATACTCAACCGTGTTGTCCGGGCTTGGCGGCGGCTCCGGAACGGAGGGGTCATCCAAATTCCGGTCGAGAACAATGTGCTTGCGCCCATTGGGAAGCACTTCTTGGATCTGATTGACCTTGATTTCAGCGTGCGTCCCGTCCGCGCGCAGCGTCACGGTCTCATCGCGCTCATCCCAGTCTTCCAAGCGATTGAGGGTGACCGAATTGCCGTTGATATAGAGGACGCCGCGCTTGACCTGAACCCGATCGCCGGGCAGGCCAACGATCCGCTTGATGTAATCTTGGCTGGGGTCGCCGGGCAGCTTGAACACCACGACATCGCCCATTTGGGGAAGCCCTGCCCACACGCGCCCGTCGAAATTCAAGAGCTGCCAGGGGTACATCGAGTACCGGCTGTACCCGTAAGAATATTTCGACACAAAGAGGTAGTCCCCTGTCAGCAGAGTGTTCTCCATCGACCGCGAGGGGATGTGGAATGGCTGCCATAGGAATGTCGGCATGATGAAAAAGAAAAACAATATCCATAGGCCGAAACTGGCCACCTCGCCGCGCCAGCCAGGCAGCACCCGCGCCCACCACGCATCGATATTGGACCAAACCTGGCGCACAGGCGCCGTCACAGTCGCTGTTACTTGGGTCACACGGCTCCACATGCCCGCAACCATAGCCAAAACCGACCCCATGTCCGCTTAATTCCCCGTAACTTGGCCCAGTGGTACAGCACTGATGATAACGAATGCCTGAGCGAGTGGATATTCGTCTGTGATGGACAAATCAATCTGTGCCGACATGCCCTGCGGCGTGATGGCCTGAAGGCGCAGCAGCGCACCGCCGGTCAAGAGCATGGTTGGCTTGCCCGATCTGAGATTTGTGACACCCATGTCGCGCCAGAAGACCCCTTGCCGCAAGCCGGTGCCTAGCGCCTTGGCGCACGCTTCCTTGGCCGCAAACCGCTTAGCATACGACGCCGCACGCAACCGGCGGCCCTCCGACTTGCGTTGTTCGGTCGCCGTGAACAACCTCTCGATGAAACGCGCGCCATAACGTTCGAGGGTTTTCTCAATGCGCCGGATATCAATCAGGTCGGAGCCGATACCGATGATCATGGACGGGTCTTCAGGCGGTCAGAGGGCCACTGGCGTTCACGCGCGCCTGATCCATCAGGGCTCGCATCCGCCGGATCGTTGAATCCAAGCCGCCAAAGATTGCTTCGCCGACCAGGAAATGGCCAATATTGAGTTCCACCAACTCTGGCAAGGCCGCGACGGGACCCACCGTGTCAAAGGTCAGCCCGTGGCCCGCATGGACCTCAAGTCCCAGACGGCTCGCCTCTCGCGCGCCCGCCAACAGGCGCTTCAGCAACTGATCCCGGTCGCTGGTCCGGCCATGGATGGCGGCCTCGCAATAGGACCCCGTATGAAGCTCGACGACCTGCGCGCCGAGCGCGCGCGCGACGGCCAATTGAACAGGATGGGCTTCGACGAAGAGGGAGACCCGGATGCCAGCGCC
>DMER01000176.1:8608-15857 GCA_003451645.1 Alphaproteobacteria bacterium
GGGTGAGGTGATTATGCTGGGCCGCAACGTCCAGACCGCCCTCGGTCGTGCGCTCTTCGCGCCGTTCGGGGACCAGGCACACTGCATGCGGCTTGTGCTTGAGAGCGATCGCTAGCATCTCATCGGTCGCAGCCATCTCCAGATTTAGCGGCAAATTGATCTCCGCCGACAGCCTGGCAATGTCGGCGTCAGAAATGTGGCGGCGATCCTCGCGCAGATGGGCGGTGATTCCATCAGCGCCAGCGGCGGCGGCGGCAAGAGCCGCACGGACAGGATCGGGATGCAGACCTCCGCGCGCATTTCGGATGGTCGCGACGTGATCAATATTGACACCCAAACGCAGCGGCGGAAACGTCATGCCCTCACCAACCTCTTTGAGCCAAAACACCAACACTTAGATCAAAGCGCGATCCCTGCATCAAGCAAGCCCCCTGCTACCGGGCTTAATGGCAGGCGTTCCCGCCAGATGCGGTGGCAGATCATTCGGGTCCCAGCTTGGGAAGTCGACGTGCGCCAAAGCAATTAGGGGCACCCCAACCTTCGCCTTACCATTTGACCGGTCAATGAGGCATGCGGCAGCGGCGACTTTCGCCCCCGTCGCCTTGATGGCCTCGATGCATTCCCTGCTGGACAGGCCTGTCGTCACAATGTCTTCCACCATAAGGACCCGCATTTTACGGTCCAACTGAAACCCGCGCCGCAGCCGGAACTGCCCCTCTTCCCGTTCGACATACATGGCCGGCAGGTCCAAGGCGCGCGCCACCTCATAACCCGGGATGATGCCGCCCACGGCAGGCGACACGACAGCATCCAAGCGCCCTTTGACATTGGTCAGCACTTGCGCCGCAAGCGCGCGTGCGAGCTTTGCCGTGCGCTTGGGGTATTGGAAGACCAATGCCTTCTGCAGGAAAACGTCGGAATGGCGCCCGGACGACAATAAGAAGTGCCCCTCCAAAAGCGCGCCAGACTTGCGGAATTCATTGAGCACTTGTTCAGGGGTCATACAAGGCACGTCCTCTTGGGAAGGTGGGTCATCAATCTCAACCGCGCACCCGGTCCGCATTGGCGACCATGGGTGACGCGCGCAAGCCCGTGACAATATTGGTCATGTGGCGTGCGTCGCGCACCTCTACATCGACCTCCATTTCAAACATCAATTGCGTACGTTGGGTGATCTTCAGGTTGGAGATATTGCCCTCATGGCGCGCAATCACCTGACACGCATTGGCGAGCGCGCCCATCTCATTGGGCATGGCAATCCTGATCCGCCCAACGCGCAACTGATCATCGCTTGTTGCCTTGTCCCAAGACAGATCGAGCCAGCGGTCCGTCATATCATGAAATTGCTCGAGCTGCTGGCAGTCGATGGTATGGACATTCACGCCTTGGCCTGGCGTCACAATTCCGACGATGCGATCGCCGGGCAGCGGCTGACAGCAGGGTGCAATTTGATAGGCCAGACCTGGCATAAGCCCCTGAATGGGAATGGCTTGCGACGTCTGTTTGCTCGGGCCACGGCTCGGCGCTTGCGCGCCCTTGCTGCGATAATCCGGAAAGATCGCTTCTAATACTTGCGAGGCCGTCACGACGCCTTCGCCTAGCGCCGCGTAAACATCTTCGGGCTTGGCGAGCTTGAGCTTTTTTAGCGCCCCGGAAAGACCGCGCTCCGAAAACTGATGTCCTGTATCCGCGACCGCCCGCTCCAAAATAGCGCGGCCCATGCGCACATGCTCCACGCGCTGCTGGTTGCGAATGTAGCGCCGTATTGCGGAGCGCGCCTTGCCAGTGACAACGATCTGTTCCCACGCAGCAGTTGGCCCTTGCTTTGGGCTGCGGATCACTTCGACTTGATCGCCATTCTTGAGCTGCGTCGACAAGGGCATATGGCGGCCATTGATCTTCGCACCGACGCACGTATCCCCAACGGTCGTATGCACGGCATAAGCGAAGTCAATCGGTGTGGCCCCGCGTGGCAGCGCAATGAGCATGCCCTTGGGCGAAAAGCAGAACACCTGATCTTGAAACAATTCAAGCTTGGTGTGCTCCAGAAATTCTTCCGGCGTATCGCCGTGCTGCAAGGAGTCGATGAGCGTGCGCAGGTTTTCATAGGCCGCCACAGAGGCTGCTGGCGCCCCGCCGCCATTTTCCTTGTAGGACCAATGCGCCGCAATGCCGTGTTCGGCGATCTCATGCATGCTGGCCGTACGGAATTGGAGCTCAACGCGCTGGTTTTCCGGACCGATCACTGTGGTGTGGAGCGAGCGGTAGTTGTTCGATTTAGGAATTGAAATGTAATCTTTGAAGCGCCCGGGAATGTGCTGCCAATTCTGATGCACGATGCCAAGAGCCCGATAGCAAGCGTCGATGCTCGGCACAATTACTCTAAAGCCATAAATGTCGGACAGCGCTTCAAAGCTGATCTTGCTTTCCTCCATTTTGCGCCAGATCGAATAGGGCTTTTTCTCGCGGCCAGACACCTGCGCATCGATGCCTTGTTCCGCCAATTTGCGCTTCACCGATTGCTGAATGGCCTCGATCTTGTCGCCTGCAGCAGCCTTGAGTGTCTTTAGGCGCTGGATGATCGAATCGCGCGCCTCCGAATTGAGGGTCTGAAAGGCCAGGTCCTCTAGCTCCTCACGGATAGTCTGCATCCCCGTGCGCCCTGCGAGCGGCGCATAGATGTCCAGGGTTTCTTGCGCAATTCGCCGGCGTTTCTCCTCCTTCATGAATTGGAGGGTACGCATATTGTGCAGGCGATCCGCGAGCTTGACCAGCAGAACGCGCACATCGCCCGCCATCGCCATCATGAACTTGCGGAAGTTCTCAGCCTGTTTGGTCTGCTCCGATTGGAGCTCAAACTGCGAGAGCTTGGTGACGCCGTTGACGAGGTCGGCAATCTCTTTGCCGAATTGAACGGTCAGCTCATCAATGGTGGTGTCTGTGTCCTCCAGCGTATCGTGAAGCAGCGCCGTCACGACGGTCGCTTCGTCGGCCTTGAGATCCGTAAGAATGCCCGCCACTTCCAAAGGGTGCGAGAAATAGGGATCGCCGGACTGGCGCTTTTGATTGCCATGTTTGGCGATGCCAAAAACATAGGCGCGATTCAGTAAGTCCTCATCCGCTCTTGGGTCATAGGCCTTGACCCGCTCGACCAGCTCGAATTGGCGCATCATCCGGGCCAAGGCTTAGCCTCCCCGTGATGGTTCGGACCGACGACGAAAAGTCTCAGTCGTCCCCGTCGTCGCCGTCATCAACCGGCTCCGGCCTGCGGTCGGTATCTGCCCGCATCCCGCGCGCATAATCCGCTTCGGAGATTTCGGTGAGGTCTGGCGCATCGGCGCTCTCGGCAATCGCCTCGGGCCCGCGTTTTTCTGGCTCATCGCGCTCAACATGACGCTGCATCGTATTGATAAAGTCTTCGTGCAAGGCATTTGGCGGCAATTTGCCCGAAGCGATTTCCCGCAATGCAACGACCGGATTCTTGTCATTGTCGCGGTTCACCAGCAGATTGGCCCCCGCCGTTATTCCACGTGCCCGGTGTGCCGCGAGCAAGACCAATTCGAACCGGTTGGAAATCTTGTCGACACAATCTTCAACGGTAACGCGAGCCATTGCAATCCTTCAGCGGTATGTCGATTTACGCGAACGGGGACGGTACGACAAGACACTAGCCTGTGGCAAGTGGGATTCCGCAGTGCAACAAGCTCAAGCGCGAAGCTCGCCAATCGGTTGGCAACTTGCCGCGGCAGCACCATCAAGCATTGTCAACAATTCAAGGACGCCCTTGCCACTAACCGGATGACACCAAGCGGGAGCAACGTCCAAGAGCGGTTTCAGAACAAAGGCGCGCTCGCAAATCCATGGATGTGGAAGCAGCAAGGTCTCCGTATCTGTCACCAGTCCATGATAATCTAGAATATCAAGGTCAAGTGTCCGCGGCCCCCATTTGTCACCACGCTGACGGCCGAACTCGGTTTCGATTTTCTGAAGACCGAAGAGCAAGGAGCCGGGCGCCAGTTTGGTCTCAATTTTGACTACTGCATTGATAAACGGCGGACCCTCGCCATGCGGCCAAGATGGGCTCTCGTAGAACGGCGATACCGCCGAGATTACAAGACCAAGACCGGGCAACCGCTGCAAAGCGGCCCGGATTGTCTCGGCCGGCGAACCGGTATGACTGGGTAAATTTGCACCCATCCCAATCAGAATCATTGCGCAAATCCCCATTTTGGTTCTGGATAAGGGGGTGGGACCTCAGGACCTGAGTCGATG
The DNA here is from genome assembly GCA_003451645.1 of Alphaproteobacteria bacterium. Classification (GTDB taxonomy): domain Bacteria; phylum Pseudomonadota; class Alphaproteobacteria; order Micropepsales; family Micropepsaceae; genus DMER01. The sequence continues at coordinate 12,881 of DMER01000176.1, forward strand.
GACGCGGGCTGCGCTTTATCGCACTTCGTGCGCCTTTGTGCCAAAACACGCCAGAAGCCCCCACAGCGGTTTAGGGCCGGTCGGCCAAAATGATTGGGTTGGAAAGCGTTTGAAACAAGCTCCGCGGCAATCAGAACAAGAAAGGAAGCTGTCACTTGTTGTTTTACCCTCATGAGAAGCTGGCACTGTTTATGGACGGCGCGAACCTCTATGCAACTGCGCGCGCACTCAATTTCGATATCGACTACAAGAAGCTGCTGCAGGAATTTGCGCGCCGCGGTCAACTGATCCGTGCCTATTATTATACGGCCTTGATCGACGATCGCGAGTACTCGCCCGTGCGCCCGCTAGTCGATTGGCTCGACTATAACGGGTACTCGCTTGTCACCCGCCAGGTGAAGGAATTCACGGACGCACAAGGCCGCCGCAAACTCAAGGGCAATATGGACATCGATCTGGCCATTGATGCGATGGAGCTGGCACCGCATATCGATCACATGGTCTTGTTCTCCGGTGATGGCGATTTCCGCCGGTTGGTCGAAGCGGTCCAACGCAAGGGCCGCCGGGTCAGCGTCGTTTCCACTTTACGCACACAGCCACCCATGGTCGCGGACGAATTGCGCAGGCAAGCCGACAACTTCATCGATCTGGTGGAGCTGCAGCCCTTGGTAAGCCGCGAGGGCGGGCCGGCCAAAGCGACGTCCCACTATCAACCACAGCCCGTGAGCTTGGATCACGAGTGACGGCGCCGAGGACGGCAGACGGCCCAGCGCGCGACTGCCAGCTCTGTCCTAGGCTGGTGCAGTTCCGGGAAACCAATCGCACGGAGGAACCGCACTGGCATAACGCGCCAGTGCCGTCCTTTGGAGATTTGGATGCGCGCCTGCTGATCGTCGGTCTGGCGCCAGGCCGTACTGGCGCCAATCGCACTGGCAGGCCATTCACGGGCGACTATGCCGGCGATCTCCTGTACGCAACCCTTTTGGAATTTGGTCTCGCAACCGGTACCTATGGCGCTAGCGCTGATGACACGGTTGTCTTGAGCGATTGCCGCATCACCAATGCGGTGCGCTGTGTTCCGCCGGAAAACAAACCCACACCGCTAGAGATCAAGAGTTGCGCGGTCTTTCTCAGAGCGGAGACCAGCAAAATGCCCCGATTGAGGGCGGTCGTCGCTTTGGGCCGCATTGCTCATGATGCGGTGCTGCGCAATTTTGATCTGAAGATCGCCGCACACCCGTTCGCTCACGGCCAACGCCATCGCATCTCAGAGCAAGTCACGTTGTTCGATAGTTTCCACTGCTCGCGCTACAACACCAATACGGGCAAGCTCACCACGACCATGTTCCAGCAAGTCTTTGCGGCCGTGCGCGACCATTTCAGCCTTTCTGCCGCATGAGGCGCGCCTTGTCGCGCTTCCAACTGCGCTCCTTATCCGTCTCGCGCTTGTCGTGCAGTTTTTTGCCCTTGGCGAGCCCAAGCTCCACCTTCGCGCGGCCCTGCTCATTAAAGTAGATCTTCAAAGGGATGAGCGTCATACCCTCCCGCGTGACGGCTTGGGTCAGTTTCGCCAGCTCGCGTTTATGCAGCAATAGCTTCCGTGGCCGTTTAGCCTCGTGGTTTTCCCGATTGCCACGGGAATATTCAGGGATGTTGGCATTGATGAGCATAATGTCGCCGTCCTTGGCCGTCGCGTAGGACTCACCGATCGTGGCGTGCCCCTCGCGCAGGCCCTTGACCTCAGTGCCAACCAGGACGATGCCCGCTTCAAGCACCTGATCGATGAAGAAGTTGTGGCGAGCCTTGCGGTTGTCTGCGGCGACTTTGACGTCGCTCTTCTTTTTTGTGGCCATAGGATTTTTAAGCGTTCGTCAAACCGGCAGCGATCAGGGCAGCTCGGACCTTGGCGCGCGTTGTCTCCGTGATCGGTGCAAGCGGCAGTCGCGTTTCAGGCTCGCAATGCCCCAGGACGCTGGCGGCATACTTGACAGGACCTGGTGATGTCTCACTGAACAACACGTCATGCAGCGGCATGAGCCGGTCCTGCAGTGCCAGCGCGTCTTGCCAATGTCCACTCAGGCAAGCGGTTTGAAAGTCGGCACACAAGCGCGGCGCAACATTCGCCGTGACCGATATACACCCGACACCACCATGCGCATTGAAACCAAGCGCCGTTCCATCTTCACCCGACAGTTGGACGAAATTCTCTCCGCAAGCCAACCGCTGCTGCGTGACCCGCTGCAAGGCACCCGTCGCATCCTTCACACCAATGATGTTTTTGATTTTTGCGAGCCGCGCCATGGTCTCGACACTCATGTCAACGCTTGAGCGGCCAGGAATGTTGTAGATGATGATGGGCAGCCGGGTTGCCTCGGCAATGGCCCGGAAATGCAAATAGAGCCCTTCTTGGGTTGGCCGGTTATAGTATGGAGTGACCACAAGGGCGGCATCGGCGCCTAGACTTTCCGCCTCGCGCGTAAGGTGTATCGCATGGGCCGTGTTATTGCTCCCCGTTCCGGCAATGACTGGCACCTGACCTGACGCCGCCGTCACGACGGCATGGATCACGCTGAGATGCTCATCCTCATCCAGCGTTGGCGACTCACCTGTGGTGCCGCAAGGCACTAGCCCATGCGTCCCGCTCTTGATCTGCCATTGAACAAAGCGCGACAGCGCCTGGTGATCCACCTTCCCGCCACTGAAGGGGGTGATTAGTGCCGCTATTGATCCACTTAAGATTCTCGTAGGTCCAGTCATGTCCACTTCACATTCAAAGAATGGCTGGCCGGGGGCCACAAATGTGTGATCACCGGCGGTCTGTTCACCCTGTTTTAGGACTAATTGCCGTCATGTTAAAGCCTGGATGTGCTAGTCATGTGTCTCGGTATTGGCCCAAACGTTAAAACCCGCTAAGAATTTTTGGATCCGAAGAGCCTTGCGCGACCCCCATCTGCCGCAACCTCAGTGTTTGGAGAAG
>DMER01000176.1:16049-17042 GCA_003451645.1 Alphaproteobacteria bacterium
CGCAACCTCAGTGTTTGGAGAAGTCCCTCTCATGTTGAACGCCGCTCGTGCCGCCGCCGCGCTATTGACCTTGACCATTGGCATAGCGGGACCAGCGATGGCTCAATATTCCATGGCACCGATTGCGGATTCCGGTGAGAGTGCCACCCGCAGAGTGCGCCCGCATACTCCCATTCTCAGCGCTCAGGACGTCTCGATCTTGGGACAGTCCTTTGACCTTGCTAATCGCGGTCAGTGGGACGCCGCCCGCGGCCTCGCCTCAAGCGCCAGCGATCCGATTGTCCGGCGGCTGACGGATTGGCGGTACTGCGCCAGCGACAGTTCAGGCGCCGACTTCCAAACAATCACGCAGTTCATCGCAGCAAACCCTGACTGGCCCGCTATGAACCAGCTGCGCACTCGTGCAGAAACCGTCATGCCGCATGCGAGCATGAGCCCGGATCAAATCATCGCTTGGTTTGGCTCGCGCACACCAGCATCTGGCGATGGCTTTATCAAGCTGGGCGACGCTCATATCCGGAATGGCGACCGTAGCAAGGGCGAAGCCCTGATTCGCCGCGGCTGGATCGATGCCGACCCAACCGAGGGCGGCAGCACGATCCTGTTCGGCCAATACGCGAGCCTGATCTCCAACGCAGAGCACGAGGCCCGTCTTTCTCGGCTGTTGTGGCAGAACAAGCAAAGCCAGGCGCTCTCCATGGCCGGCCGCGTGAGTGAGGGCGCCATGGCCGCAGCAACAGCGCGCATCCGGCTGCAAGCCCAAGCGCGCAACGCGGACGAGGCCTATGCCGCAGTTCCTTCAAGCCACCGCAATGATGCGGGCCTGCTCTTTGACCGAGCCCGCTGGTTGGTCCGTCGGGACCGCGAGAGCGAGGCGGCGACATTGCTCATCCAGTCCGGTGACCGGCTCAACGGCCCTGCGCCAACGCTTGATGCGTGGTGGGACTTGCGCAACCGGCTCGCCCGAGACGCATTAGACCGCGGTCAGTATGC
>DMER01000176.1:17251-24493 GCA_003451645.1 Alphaproteobacteria bacterium
CAGTATGATACGGCCTACTCCCTAGCGGCCGGCCACCGCATCCGCTACGAGGACAATCTGGCTGACTTTGCCGAGGGCGAATTCTTGGCGGGTTGGATAGCCCTGCAGTTCCAGAACAAGCCAGACGCTGCACTAGCGCACTTCCGCCGCCTTCGTCAGGGCGTGACCGCACCGATCAGTGTCGCGCGCGCGCACTACTGGGCCGGGCGGGCTCTCGCCAAAGCAGGCCGCGACAGCGATGCCCGGGCTGAGTATGGCGCCGCCGGTAACCTGCCGTTGACCTTCTACGGTCAGTTGGCACTCCAACAGATTTCACCGAAGGTGCGCCTGTCAGTTCCCGCTGGCTTCAAACCTGGCAACAGTAGCGCCTTCCGGGAGCGCCCGGTCATTCGAGCCATCTGGGCCTTAGCAGATTTGGGCGAGCAAGCGCGCTTGCGCACCTTTGTAACGTCAGCGGCCGACGGCCTGACAGATGGGCAAGACTATGCCAATCTCGTCCAATTGGTCCGAGACCTGGGCGAAACCGGCCTCGCCTTGCGGGTCGCCAAGCGGGGTCTGCAAAAGAACATTCCGCTGTTCGATTTGGCCTATCCCACCATCCCCGCCCCCGCCTTCGCTGGCAATGGAACGGCGCCGGAAACGGCGATGGTCTTGGGGCTTACGCGCCAAGAGAGCGAGTTTGATTCGCAGGCAATCAGCCGGGCCAATGCGCAAGGCCTCATGCAGTTGATCCCGTCCACTGCGCGGATGACGGCTAAGCGCCATGGCCTGCCGTATGACGGCCGTAACACGCTCCTCGATCCAACTGGGAATATGCGTCTGGGCATGGCTCATCTGAGCGATGTCATCGCCGACTTCGCCGGGTCGTATGTGATGGCGATCGGGGCCTATAACGCTGGCGGCGGCCGCATCAATGAGTGGGTGGGCCGTTTTGGCGATCCTCGCGCGCCCAATGTCGATGTCGTGGACTGGATTGAGCGCGTTCCGTTCAGCGAAACGCGCAATTACATCCAGCGCGTGCTTGAGAACACGCAAGTCTATCGCGCCATCCTGAATGGCCGTGAGGCGCCGATGACCCTTGCGGCCGATCTCAAGCGCGGGACTTACACAACCTTGGCGGCCGCGCAGTTCACGTCTGATCCGAACTCCCAGCGCGCCTCTTCGCCGCCCGCTCCACAGGTCGCTGCAATTAGGTCCTCTCCTATCGTCCCGGATGAGGATGAGAAACGCCCCCAAATTGATCCAAAGCCGAAGGCCGAGCCCAAGGCAAAGTCCGCCAAGGAGAGCAAGGCGAAGCCCAAGGCAAAGGGTAAGTCCAAGGCCAAGGCACAAGCCAAAGCGGGCGCAAAGAAGGCCAAACCCAATGCACGGGTGGAGGCAACACCCAAATGCAAGCCGGGCTCAAAGTCGGCTCAATGCAGGAAAGGGCGCCCCGGATAGACGGGGTAGCGTTTAGTGGACCGTCGCGCTGGGGCCGGGGCCACCGAACAGGACCCGCAGGCGCTCAGTAGCGCCACCTTGCGCATAACAAGCGGCCAGAGACTTTGGACCCTGCAGTGCCGCAGCCTCAACCCCTTCTCCAGCGCCAACGCGCAATAGGCGTTTGGTTTCAGCTACGGCGACTGGCGACAGGGTCGTCAGATGCACCGCGAGCTGCTGAACCGAAAGGTCAAAGTCCTTGTCCGACGCGACATTGGAAATCAGGCCCAACATGAAAGCCCTCTCTGCGGGCACCATGCCGCCGGTGAGTGCCAAGGCCGAGGCGGCTCCCATGCCTGAGATGCGCTGCAGCCGGGCTAAGGCAGAGCCACTCGAGGTGATGCCAACGTTGATGCCAGGAAAGCCAAATCGTGCATCGGCACGCGCCAGGCGGATATCGCAATGGAGTGCAAGCTCAAATCCTGCGCCCAGACATGCTCCCTTGATCGCTGCGACGACGGGCTTGTCGAGAGTGACCAGCCGGTCGTGAATTGAGAGGCTCCGCTGAGCGCAAGCCTCGGCCTCCAAAGCAGTCAGCGAGGCAACTTCCTCGATGTCGTTGCCAACACTAAAGGCGTCATTGCCCGAGGCTGTGACCACCACCGCCAGAATTTGTTCATTGGCCCGGATGTCATCAAGCAAGCGCAGCAGGCTGGCGCGCATATCATCGTTGATTGCGTTGTTCTGATGAGGCCGGTTCAGGGTAACAATTGCCACCGGCCCCTGCGCCTCATAGAGAACGGCATCTTGCCGGTTTTGTGCCATGGCCCACCCGCCCAACTTTCTGATCAGGGCAGCTTTGTCGCGCAACTGGCAAGGCCGGGCAAGCCCACTCTTTCACCGCCTGTCAATTGAGACAGCAAAGGCCGTGAAATTGCCTGGCGCTTATTGATGAGACTGGGCAATCCAGGCGCGGGCGAGGCGCTGAGCCTCGGCGACTTCGGTGGGGCTCATCTGTGAAGCGAGCTCTGAACGCCAGTCACGCGCCTCGGAGACGCCTCGCGAAGCTGCCAAATTGAAGTATTTGTGTGCGGTAATCAGATCGAGCGGAACGCCCTGGCCTGTAGAATACGCCAGCCCCAATTGATAGAGCGCCGTTGGTTTGCCGTTACGCGCCTCAATTTCAAACTCTGCAATCGCTGACAGATCAATAACAGCCATGGTCCCTTAGCCCCTGTTTGCGGTTCTGCTTGGCAACACGCGCAAAATTTCCTGCGTGTTCCGTCTGCGTGTGGGGAATGGTTGACCAGGCTTGCTGAACGCAGCGTTAATCCGTGACCCTCGGTTATCTTAATGAAATCAGTACATTAGCCGTTAATGCAGGCAAAGACGGACCCTGTATTTCCGCACAAACGTGAGCAAGAATGCAGTTAATGCAACCCGCCGGTCCGCATTAAGATTTACGGAGTTTTAAGAGAAAATTTTTTGTTCTCTTGGAAAAACTTGTGACGATTCGAGGGTAAAGCACCGAGGCACAAACGAAAATGGGCGCGAGGAGCATGATGGTCACTGCAACCGCAGTCCATCGCGCCTCGCGCCCATAACATTCGAGAAGGACTAAAGCGTTAGGCCTTCTTCGTGGTCTTCTTCGCCGCTGCTGGCTTCGCCGCCGTCTTCTTCACCGCAGGCTTCTTCGCCGCCGCGGTCTTGGCAGCGGCAGGCTTCTTCGCGGCTACGGGCTTCGCAGCGGCCTTGGTCACGGTCTTTTTTGCAGCAGGCTTGGCTGCCGTCTTTTTGGTTGTCATTGGCATAGTTTGAGTTGCTCCTCATCACTGCTGGGACGCGCAACCATGCGCGGCCTCACGAGTCGAAATATGAGGAGAACACCAAAGCGTTGCAACAGGGTTGTAAAACCCAATCGTGAACGCCAATTAACGATCGAAAGAAAAGTCAGATTCGATGCGGACTTTTCGAAATAATCCGAACACGGAACATGGCGCCCGTCAAGCCATCAAATCTCCGCACACGAACAAAATTGGGGGTTGCTTTTTGTTTGGAACACCGAATCAGCAAGCCCCGCTTCCACCCTAGCCCTCGATCCCCAATCGTGCCTTGAGCAGATCGTTTACGGCTTGCGGGTTCGCGCGGCCTTGGGTCTGCGCCATCACTTGGCCCACGAACCAGCCCATCAATTTGGGCTTGGCTTTGACCTCCTCCACCTTCGCCGGATTGGCGGCGATCACGGCCTCGATGGCCTTCTCGATGGCGGAGGTATCGGTCACTTGGCGCAAGCCCCGCGCCTCGACGATTGCGCCCGGCTGCTCGCCCGTCTCCAGCATGATCGCAAACACGTCCTTGGCGATCTTGCCCGAGATTGTCTGATCGCTGATCAATCCGACAAGCTCGCCAATGGCCTCGGCCGGAACTGGCGAATTCGCAATATCCCGGCCCATCTTGTTCAGGGCCCCGAACAACTCGCCCGTCACCCAATTGGCCACCAGCTTGGCGTCACGCCCGCGTGCGGCCGCCTCGAAATAGGCGGCACTCTCCCGCTCCGCGACCAACACCCCCGCATCATAGAGCGTCAGGCCATAGTCGCTGATAAACCGGGCCTTTTTGTCGTCCGGCAGTTCAGGCAGCGAGGCCTTGATCCCGGCCACCCAGGCGGGCGCTAGCTCAAGCGGCAGCAAATCGGGGTCCGGGAAATAGCGGTAATCATGCGCCTCCTCCTTGGAGCGCATGGAGCGCGTCTCGCCCGCCTTGGCGTCATAGAGGCGCGTCTCTTGATGGATCGTCCCGCCATCCTCAAGGATGCCGATCTGACGGCGCGCCTCGTAGTCGACCGCCTGCGCAATGAAACGCATGGAGTTCACATTCTTGATCTCGCACCGGGTCCCCAGCGGCGCGCCCGGCTTGCGCACCGAGACATTCACGTCGGCGCGCATTGACCCTTCTTCCATGTTCCCGTCGCAGGTGCCCAGATAGCGCAGGATCGCGCGCAGCTTCTTCACATAGGCCGCCGCCTCCTCGCCCGAGCGCAGATCGGGCCGCGAGACAATCTCCATGAGCGCAACGCCGGCCCTGTTCAAATCCACGAACGAGCGCTGCGGGTCCTGATCATGCAGGCTCTTGCCCGCATCCTGCTCCAAATGCAGGCGCTCAATGCCGACGGTGAAGGACTTGCCGCCCGGCATGTCGACGATCACCTCGCCCTCGCCCACGATCGGGCTTTTGTACTGGCTGATCTGATAGCCTGCGGGCAGATCGGGATAGAAATAATTCTTCCGGTCAAAGACGGAGGTCAGATTGATCTGGGCTTTCAGGCCCAGCCCCGTGCGCACCGCCTGCTCCACGCAATAGCGGTTGATCACGGGCAGCATGCCCGGCATCGCCGCATCGACGAGGCTCACTTGGCTATTGGGCTCCGCGCCAAAGGTCGTGGACGCGCCCGAGAAGAGTTTCGATTGCGACAAGACCTGCGCATGGACCTCAAGGCCCAGCACGATCTCCCACTTGCCCGTCGCGCCCTCGATCAGGGGGCCCTGTTCTGTGCGTGTTGTTAGCGTCATAGCACCCTCACCACCACCGCCCTGGCGCGGGGGTCTTGGGCGCTGCCGCCTCCAATACCCCGCCTGCGCGGAATAACGTCGCCTCATCAAACGCCTTGCCAATGAGCTGTAAGCCCAATGGCAAGCCCTCCGCATTCAGCCCCGCTGGCACCGAAATGCCCGGCAGCCCCGCGAGATTGACCGTCACGGTGAACACGTCGTTCAAATACATGGCAATTGGATCGTCGCTCTTGTCGCCAATGCCGAAGGCGGGCCCCGGCGCGGTTGGCGTGAGCAGCACATCGCACACCCCAAAGGCCTCGTCGAAATCCCGCGCGATCAGTGTGCGGACCTTCTGCGCCTTGATGTAATAGGCGTCGTAGTAACCGGCCGACAGCACATAAGTGCCGATCATGATCCGCCGCTGGACCTCCCGGCCAAAGCCCTCGGCCCGGCTGCGCTCATAAAGGCCGACGATGTCCTTAGGGCCCGACGCCCGATGGCCAAAGCGCACGCCGTCATAGCGCGCGAGGTTGGAGGACGCCTCTGCCGGCGCCACAATGTAATAGGCAGGCAGCGCATATTTCGTATGCGGAAGAGAGACATCGACGATTGTGGCGCCAGCGGCCTTCAGCCAGGCAATGCCGTCCGCCCACAGCTTCTCAATTTCGTCAGGCATGCCATCGAGCCGGTATTCCTTAGGCACCCCCACGCGCAGGCCCCGGATATCGCCGGTCATCGCCGCCTCATAATCCGGGACCGGAATATCCACCGAGGTTGAGTCCTTGGGGTCGTGGCTTGCCATTTCGCGCAGCAGGATCGCGCAATCGCGCACGGTCCGCGCCATTGGCCCTGCCTGGTCGAGAGAGGAGGCAAAGGCCACAATCCCCCATCGCGAACAACGGCCATAGGTGGGCTTGATCCCCGCGATGCCGGTCACCGCAGCGGGCTGACGGATCGAGCCGCCTGTGTCCGTGCCCGTCGCGCCAAGGCACAGCCTGGCCGCCACCGCAGCCGACGACCCGCCTGAAGAACCACCCGGCACCAGATCCTTGTTCGAGCCTCGCGCCCGCCACGGATTGATCACTGGCTTGAAATAAGATGTCTCGTTGGAGGAGCCCATGGCGAACTCATCCATATTGAGCTTGCCCAGCATGGTCGCGCCCGCATCCCACAAATTCTGAGTAACGGTCGACTCGTAGATGGGCTTAAAGCCCTCCAGGATATGACTGCCCGCAGTTGCTTGCACATCGCGGGTGCAGAACAGGTCCTTGATACCGAGCGGCAGGCCCTCCAGCCTGCGGGCGGTACCCGCCGCGAAGCGCCTGTCGGCCTCTGCGGCGCCCGCCAGGGCCTTCTCCGGCGTCTCCACGATAAAGGCATTTAAGGGCCTGGCGGCCTCAACGGCCTTGATATGCGCCTCCGCCAAGTCCCGGGCGCTAAAGGCTTTGGTGCGCAGGCCATCCCTGGCTTCGGCCAAGGTCAATGAGGTCAGATCGGTCATGGCGCGTTACTCCACCACCTTGGGCACTGTGAAGAACCCGTCCTCGCCCTCAGGCGCATTGCGCATCAGGCCGTCGGCATAGCCGCCATCGCTCACCACGTCTTCCCGCATCTTCAGCGACATGTGGACAACCGAGGTCATGGGCGGTACATCGCGCGTATCGATTTCTTGCAATTGCTCCACCCATTTCAGAATGCCGTTCAACTCCCGTGTCATCGGCTCCAGCCGCTCTTCCGGCACCGCAATACGCGCGAGCCGCGCCACCTTCCGTACCGTCTCCTTGTCGACCGCCATCTTTCGTCCAATGCTCAAACACGATTCAGGTTAAGCAGTCCTGGTAGCAAGAGGCAGAGGCCAGCGCAATGTCCAAACCGCAATTCGCAAGCCTGAGCGGGGCCTGGCAGGGCCGCTACACCTATTTCGACAGTGCCGATGGCGAAGCCTTCTCGGCCCAGCTGGTCGAACTCAGCGACACGCTGACCGGCACAACCAGCGAGACTGTGGATATGCGCGACGGCCTGACCGGGCCGAGGCAGGCGACCCTGACCGGCAGCCGAAATGGCGCGCACGTCTCATTCGTGAAGCGCTATTTGCCCGGACAGGGTCATGACCTGCCCATCAAATACACCGGCGAGGTCAATGACGACGCCACCGAGATCGAGGGCGACTGGATCATCCCCGGCCGGACCTTCGGGCGGTTTCTGATGATCCGGGATACTGAGATGTCCGAACCATCCGTGGCGCGGGAGGCCAGCGAGGTGGTGCGATAGG
>DMER01000176.1:24715-25123 GCA_003451645.1 Alphaproteobacteria bacterium
GGGCGAGGCGCCCCCCATCCTTTAGGCCGCAGCCATGAACCGGCCTGCCTTTATTGACCCTGACCCATACTGAAACCAGGCTCACCATCGAAGGTATAGAGATTTTCACTCTTGACGATGTCGATCCCCTCTTGCGCCATCTTTGCCATGGACTGACCGATCATCCAGCCATTGCCTTCCATTGTGCCGTCGAACAGAAAGCGGCACCGCCAATGATCGACGCAAAACGTTTCGGGCATTCCGCCAGGCCAAACTTTCACGCCTCGGTTCGTAATCATCGAAAGCTGCTTGCCAAAGCCACTGGCCTGATGGATGCGCTCAGCCAAGACACTTGGGGACACATCCCGCGCATTCACAAAGAAGTCGACGCCGACAAGCTTTTTCACTGACCGGCGCGCCGGGCGCGGC
>DMER01000176.1:25362-25532 GCA_003451645.1 Alphaproteobacteria bacterium
CGCGCCGGGCGCGGCGGAGGAAGCGCGATCGGTTGAGCCTCGCCAGCATAGGTGACTGGCTTCAAATTGGTTGGCCGCTGCCCCAGACGCGCGATCACCGCATCTGCGAATTCCCGGGTCCCGGCTTGCCTGCTGGAATTCTGTGGGGTGTAAATATCATAGGTGTGAAT
>DMER01000176.1:25763-26089 GCA_003451645.1 Alphaproteobacteria bacterium
CCGTCCTCGATCGTTTTGAGCCAAGCGTTGTGGGCACATTCGGCGGCCTTGGTCTGTCCCAGATGGACCAGCATCATCACCCCGCCCAAAAACAGTCCGGAAGGATTGGCCATATTTTGTCCCGCCCGCCGCGGTGCACTGCCATGGATGGCCTCAAACATCGCGACATGCTCACCAATATTGGCGGACCCCGCAAGGCCAACCGAGCCCGCGATCTCCGCCGCCACATCCGACAGGATGTCACCATAGAGATTGGGCAAGACCAACACGTCGAACTGCTCGGGCTTATCGGCGAGCTTTGCAGCGCCGATATCGACGATCCAGTG
>DMER01000176.1:26375-27768 GCA_003451645.1 Alphaproteobacteria bacterium
TCGGTGATCTTCATGATGTTGTCTTTGGTGAAGCACGTGACCTTCTTGCGCCCATTCCGGCGGGCATATTCGAACGCATAGCGCACCAGCCGCTCGGTGCCTGGCCGCGTGATGATTTTGAGGCATTGATAGACGTCGTCGGTATGGCGGTGCTCGATGCCCGCATAGAGGTCTTCCTCATTTTCCCGCACAATCACGACATCCATCGAGCGATGCTTGGATGCAACAAAGGGCGTGTAGGTTAAGCACGGCCGCACATTGGCAAAGAGCCCCAGCGTCTTGCGGATGGTCACGTTAAGAGACTTAAAACCGCCTCCTTGCGGTGTCGTGATGGGCGCTTTGTAGAAGGTGCGCGTTCGCCGCAGCGATGCCCAACTTTCCGGCGCAATCCCGGAGCTGTGGCCCTTTGCATAGACCCGCTCGCCAATATCAATGGTCTCAATGTCGAGCTTTGCGCCTGCGGCAACAAGAATGCGCAGTGACGCCTCCATGATCTCCGGTCCGATACCGTCGCCCATCGCGACCGTCACGGGGGCGGAATTGCTCTGGCGCGCGCCATTAAGTGTGTCCGCATTGACCGCTGCCGTCATGACCCTCTTCTCCTTCCATCGGGAAATACCAGATTGCCCGCGCAGTTGGGGCCTGATCTCATCATTTGTAAAATTGATAGTTTTGTGCATCATCATGAGCATTTGTAATGGACTGGCCCGATGCCCCGTACTTTGAACCTGGATACAGGCTTGCTCAGATGCTTCGTTGCCGTCGCGGAAACCGGTTCTTTCACTGCGGCGGGCGCGCGGGTTCTGCGTTCGCAATCCGCGGTCAGTTTGCAGATAAAGCGGCTTGAGGAGCTGTTGGAGTCACGTCTTATCGAGCGTTCGCCGCGGCACCTGGCCCTAACGCCGTCAGGAGAAACCCTGCTTGTCAGGGCGCGCGACATCTTGCGGCTCAATGACGAGGCCGTCGCGGCGGTCGACGCACCAGGCATCAGGGGGGCCGTATCCGTTGGGGTGCCTGAGGATTTCGCGACCGTCCATATGCCCGATGTGTTCGCTCAGTTCGCCCGCTCCTTCACCAAGGTCGACTTGCGCGTGACCTGTGATTTGACGCTCAATCTGCTGGCCCGCTTCAGGCGCGATGAATTCGATCTGATCCTCATCAAGCGCGAACCAGAGCAGCGGCGAAACCGGTCCAGTTTGGGCATGCGCGTCTGGCGGGAGCGGCTGGTGTGGATATCCGGCCCTCACACCAGAATCGATCGCGGGGAAACACTCAACCTCGTCGTCTCACCTGAGCCATGTGTGTACCGCAAGCGCGCAGTTGAGGCTCTAAAAGCCAAGGGTTGGAACGCCCGCGTCGTTTATGAGTGCGCCGCATTGTCAGGGGCCCTGGC
>DMER01000176.1:27958-35579 GCA_003451645.1 Alphaproteobacteria bacterium
CATTGTCAGGGGCCCTGGCCGCGGTCCGGGCAGGGTTGGGGATCACGGTCTTGCCAAAAGGGATGGCCGAAGAAGGACTGACCATTATCGATGATGGCCGCCCATTGCCCGATCTGGACAACACGGAGATCGCCATCATTGCCAAAAGGCCCCTGTCAGCCCAAGCGGCGCGTTTGCAGGCGCATATCATCCGGCGTTTGGAAATGGCGACGATATGAGGTGCATTTAATTGGAATCCCGGCGGTCATTCACGCCAACGCCCGAACCAGATTGGGCGTTGACCAGTTTGCAACACCGGTCCCCGCAAAGTCCCGGCCGGGTGACCAGATATCGGCTTCGGCTCTCCAGGCCAGCGCCAAGATATGATCGTCGCTCGTTAAGCCATTCCTGGAATTGACGGCATATTGAAGGAATTCGCGCGCCAAAACGATGGACTGCTGAAGCTCTTGTACGTCAACAACGTCAATGACAGCCCCAAGTTGACCGAATGCGCCTAAAAGGTCGCGCCGTCCTAATTTGAACTCGATGACCTTGGCGGCTTCTTCTACCGCTCGAGACGTTGTGACCAGCACGCAATTGCCGAGGACGAGTCTGAGCGCTTTGGTTCGCTTGCCCCGAACGGCTGCAATCTGAACTGCAGCATCGACCACCAGTGTAGCCGATGGCTTACGCATTACGCCGTTTCACGATCGTTCGGGTCTTAACTACTTTCGGTTTTACTTTGATCGGTGGCGCATCCATGGGCTCAAGCACACCAAATTTTGCCAGAAGCCGGTCCTCCGCCGCCTCATCGATACCGGCTTTTAAGGCGGCAATCCGGGCGGCCTTGACCTTGCGCACAAAGTCTTTGACCTTTGCCGGATCGGCCTTTCTGAAGGGTATGAGCAACCCGATCGCGCGATCGCCCGACTGAATGCGCGTGGCGCCAGGCAAGGCCAGGATCGCCCGCTCAGACATCTTCTGCAGATCGCGAATGCTGATGTATTTCAGGCCATTTACATGCATCGGTATGTAAATCGCGGCAAGCCGCTAAAAGTTCACCCGCCCCGTGATCCCGCCATCGACAATGACATTGGCGCCAGTCGTGAAGGAGGAGATGGGCGAGGCCAGAAACACCGTCATATCTGCGATCTCTTGAGGGCTGCCCATGCGGCCCAAGGGATTGCGGCGCAGTGCGCCCTTATACCGGTCGGGCATGTTTTGCTCGATCATCTCCCACACCCCGCCCTTGAAATAGATCGTGCCCGGAGAAACCACATTCACCCGGATCTTGTGCTTGGCGTTCTCCTTGGCGAGGCCCTTGGCCAGATGAATGAGCGCGGCCTTCATCGCGCCATAGGCTTGCGGCGCTTCGGTTTCGGCTGCCGACACGGACGACACAAATACGGCCGCCGCATCGTCATGCGCCTTGGCAGCTTCGCTCAGGAATGGTTTCGCCGCCTCAAACGCCGTTGCAGCACCCAGCACGTCAATGTTCAGGCAGGACTGCCACGCCTCCTTGGTATTGCCGATGACCAGCGCGCTGGCGTTGGAGATCAAGATGTCGATGCCGCCCAAATCGCGTGCGGCCTGCGCGACCCAATCCGCCAAGGCCCCATGATCGCCCATGTCGACCGCCGCACCGATGGCCCGCGCGCCAGCATGTTTGAGCGCGGTGACCACCTCCTCCACTTGCGCTGGCGTGCGTGCGCCCAAGCCCACCGCCGCGCCCTCCCCCGCCAGCGTCTCGACAATCGCCCGGCCGATCCCGCGCGTGCCGCCCAAAACAAGTGCCCGTTTGCCTTTAAGCCTTATGTCCATTGCATTTCCTCCCGCGACCTGTTTGCTGATGGCAATGACACTAGACCTGCCCACCCTCAAGGCACAACTCGGCAAGGATCAGCGGCTTTTGGGCCTCGATCTCGGCGAGAAAACCATCGGGCTTGCGCTGTCGGATGTCTCGCTCACCATTGCCAGCCCGCTTGAGACCCTGCGCCGGAGCAAACTCGCCAAGGACCTAGAATCACTTAAGGCCCTTGCTGCAAAGCATGCCGTGGGCGGTTTGGTCTTGGGCCTGCCGCTCAACATGGACGGGACGGCAGGCCCCAGGGTTCAGGCGACGCGCGCCTTTGCAGCCAGTGTCGACAAGCTGTGGGGCATGCCCTTGGCCTTTTGGGATGAGCGCCTGTCGACAGCGGCCGTGACCCGCATGATGATCGAGGGCGACCTGTCCCGGGCACGGCGGGCCGAACTCGTCGACAAGCTTGCCGCCGCCTACATCCTCCAAGGCGCGCTCGACCTCCTCAAGAAGTCTTGACCCACGCAACGCCAATGGCGCGCTTTTGTCACGCTCCCCAAGCCAGCTGGCTTTGCGACCCTCCACCGGATGAGCAAGACATTGTCGCCCGACCGTATCGCCAAATTGCCTTGGCTGCCGCCGCGCTTGCGCCCGCCAGAGCCCATTACCGTGCGCCATGAGCGTCTGCTCTGGCTCGTCGGTATCGCGGCGCTGATCGCCGAGTATGACGTTTCGTTGTTCGGCATGGCGATCAAGCAGATCCAGACGGATCTCTCCATCCCAGAGGATCAACTCACGACGACTGTCGCCATTTTCCGTCTGGGCATGATCCCGGCCCTGATGCTGGCCTATCTTGCGGACATTATCGGGCGGCGAAGCTTGTTGATGTTCACGCTGCTGGGTGCCGCCTTGTCGACCGTGGCAACTGCCTTCACCACCACCCAGGCCGAGTTCATCGCGGCACAGACCTTTGCGCGGATGTTCATTTATTGCGAGGAGCTGCTGTGCATTGTGGTGATCGCCGAAGAGTTTCCGGAGAAGGTCCGGGGCTGGGCGATTGGTGCCTTGGGCGCCCTAGGGGCTCTGGGAGCAGGCCTTGCCGCGGCCATGTTTGCGCTGATCGACGTTCTGCCCTTTGGCTGGCGGGCGCTCTATTTGTTGGGAGCAATTCCTCTCTTGTGGCTTCTCTGGGCGCGGCGCAACCTTCCCGAAACCCAGCGCTTCCGTGAGGGACTGACGGACGACGAGACCATGCTGGGGCGTTGGCTGCGGCCAGCCATTGGTTTGTTGACACATTACCCTGGAAGGCTCGGCCTGCTGATCCTAACCATTGCGCCCTATGTATTTGGCCAGGCAGCCGCGGTCATTCTGCTGACCAAGCATTTGCAGGAGACCCACCAATGGGCGCCCTGGCAAGTCTCCGTCTTGATCATAGGCGGCGGCTTGGTGGCGGTAATCGGCAATTTCTCAGCTGGCCTGGCCTCTGACCGGCTGGGCCGGAAGAGTGTTTTGGCCTTTGGCATGCTCATGGTGACGGCAGGCTTCGCACTGTACTATGGCACCGCGTCCACGCCGGTCCTGATCATCAGCTGGATCGTTGCGATCTTCTTTGCCTTTGTCGCAGCCTCGATTTTGGCAGCGTTGGGTGCCGAGTTGTTTCCCACCTCCTACCGCTCCGTCGCGTCGGGTATTCGGTTGCTGGCATGGTTGATGTTTGGCGGCATAGGCCTAGTCGCCGAGGGTTGGATCTTCGCAGGCGGCCTCAGCCGCCTCACTGAGGGTACAGTGACCTTTGGCACCAACAGCCACCCGGAAGCCGTGAAACTTTTGCTGGCCTTCGTGCCCCTGGCCATTATCCCTGCGCTGTTCCTGCCGGAATCAGCCCGGCGCAGTCTAGAGGACATCGCGCCGGAAAAGCGCCGTCAGGCGTAGAGGCCTAATGCTGGACTTCATTGCCTCTCTTCTGCCGGTCTTTGGGCTCATCGTTCTGGGAGCGGTCTTGCGCCGTTTGAATTTCCCGGGGGATGCCTTTTGGGTGCCCCTGGAGAAGCTCACCTATTTCGTGCTCTTTCCAGCCCTCCTATTTCACGCCATTGCAGGGGCGGACTTTGCTGGCGCGCCCATCGGCCGGCTTGGCTTGATTTTAGCCGCCGCTATGGTGCTCATCGCCGTCATACTCGTCGCAGCCAAGCCTGCCCTGCGAACCTCAGGTCCTGCCTTTACCAGCATCTTTCAGGGCGCGGTGCGCTGGAACTCCTTCGTAGCCCTCGCCGCCATCAGCGCACTCTATGGCAAGGAGGGGTTGACGCTTGCCGCCGTCGCGATCGCTGTGATGGTGCCCATCGCCAATGTGCTGTCGGTGTTGGCATTGACGCGCTATGCTGCCGCAGGGTCCCCATCTTGGAGCCTGATTGGCGGGCAACTCCTGCGGAACCCGCTGCTCCAGGCATGCGCCGCTGGCATCGCCGTGCAGATGCTCAGTGTCCCCGTGCCAGAGCCGGTCCTGGTAGCAGCCGACATGTTGGGCAAGGCCTCCCTTGCGTTGGGTCTCTTGGCGGTTGGCTCAAGCCTCGACCTTGCCGTCGCCCGGCTAGAGGCCGCCAATGTCGCGATCGCCTCAGTCCTCAAACTGCTGGTGAGCCCGGTCATTGTGACCCTTCTTGCCATGCCCCTGGGCTTGGGCGGCACGGCCTTCGGCTGCGCACTGATTTGCGCGAGCGTGCCCGGGGCCGCCTCCTCCTACATTCTGGCCAAGCAATTGGGCGGTGACGCGCCCTTGATGGCTGGCATTACGACCGTTCAAACCTTGGCCGCCATGCTGACCATGCCGTTGGTCCTATGGTTATTTCTGTGAGAATCTTTGAGCGATGCCTTGTGGCGGCTGCTTGATCCGCCTATACCCCGTGCCTGCAATGACAGTGTTGAAGCAGCGCCATTTGCTTGGCATCCAAGCACTCACGCGGCCTGAGATCGAATCCTTGCTCGATCTTGGGGACAGTTACGTGCCGCTGTCGCGCGAGGTCCGCAAGAAGACGGACATCCTCAAAGGCCGTACACAGATCAACCTGTTCTTTGAAAGCTCCACCCGCACTCAAAGCTCGTTCGAACTAGCGGGCAAGCGGCTGGGCGCGGATGTCATGAACATGGCGGTCGCGAATTCGGCGACAAAAAAAGGCGAGACCGTGATTGACACCGCCATGACGCTCAATGCGATGCGGCCGGATATTATTGTCGTCCGCCATCAGGATTCCGGCGCAGTGGCCCTGCTTGCGGATCGCGTAACCTGCTCCGTCATCAATGCAGGCGACGGCGCGCATGAGCACCCAACGCAAGCGCTGCTCGACGCGCTCACCATCCGCCGCCGCTTGGGCCGGATAGAAGGCCTCACCGTGGCAATCTGCGGTGACATTCTGCACAGCCGCGTCGCGCGCTCCAACGTCCTGCTGCTGTCAAAACTTGGTGCCCATGTCCGCTTGATCGGCCCCAAGACCCTGATGCCTGCCGGTGTGGAGCGTTGGGGCGCCAGCGTCTTTCATACCATGACCGAGGGTCTACGCAGCGCGGACATTGTGATGATGCTTCGCTTGCAGATCGAGCGCATGGCAGGGGACTTTGTTCCCTCCATCCGGGAGTATTTCCACTTCTATGGGCTTGATCATGCCAAACTGAAGCAGGCTAAGCCCGGCGCGCTCGTCATGCACCCCGGCCCCATGAATCGCGGTGTGGAAATCGACAGCGCCATTGCCGATGATGTCGAGCTGAGCCTCATTCAGGAGCAGGTCGAGATGGGTGTAGCGGTGCGGATGGGTGTGCTGGATGCCGTTGCCCGGCACTTGCCCAATGATCCGGCGGGGGCGCAATGACCGCGTCCCAACCAACAGCCGCGAGGCCATTCGCGATTAGGAATGTGCGCTTGCTGGACCCTGAGAGTGGCTACGATGCGCATGGCGCGCTTCTGGCCGAGGACGGCAAAATTACGGCGATGGGCCCCACGATTTTCGGTCGTGACTTGTTTGGCGAGCAAATCCCAGCAGGCGCCGAGGTGATCGACGGCGGTGGGCACATCTTATGCCCCGGCTTCATCGACATGCGTGTCTTCACGGGCGAACCGGGCAGCGAGCATCGCGAAACACTGGAGAGCGCCTCGCGCGCCGCAGCAGCCGGCGGCGTCACAACCTTTGTCATGATGCCGGACACGGACCCCATCATCGATGATGCGGCGCTGGTTGACTTCATCCTTCGGCGCGCGCTGGCAACGGCGTCTGTCCGCGTGCTGCCTGCGGCGGCCCTCACACGCGGCCTCAAGGGTGAGGCCATGACCGAGTTCGGGCTGCTGCAGGAGGCAGGCGCCGTGATGGTCACGGACGCAACGCGCGCTGTTGGCAATGCGCTGGTCATGCGGCGCTGCCTGTCTTACGCGTCCAATTTCGACGTCCTTGTCGCGCCCCATATCGACGTGCCCGAGTTGGCGCAAGGGGCCGCCAATGAAGGTGAGTTCGCGGGCCGCATGGGTCTTCCGGGCATTCCTGGGATAGCTGAGGTCATTGGCCTTGAGCGGGACTTGCGTTTGCTGGCGGGCACGGGTGCGCGCTATCATGCGGGTCAAGTCTCAACCGCAGAGTCGCTGGAGGTTATCCGGCGCGCCAGGGCGCAAGGCCTCACCATCAGCTGCGCAGTCTCCGCCCACCATCTGGCGCTCAATGAACTCGACATTGCCGACTACAAGACCTTCGCCAAGGTCCATCCGCCCTTGCGTGCGGAGTGGGAGCGCCAGGCCCTTGTGGAGGGTGTGCGCGATGGCACGATCGACGCAATTGTCTCAAGCCACGATCCGCAGGCGACCGAGGCCAAACGGCTTCCCTTTGCTCAGGCGGCTTTTGGTGCGATCGGTCTGGAGACCTTACTCCCCGCGTCTTTAGGTCTGTACCACAATGCAGGCGTCGCATTGCGGGACGTTCTGGCCAAGCTAACCTGCGGACCGGCCAATATCTTGCGGCTGCCGCAAGGACGTTTGGCGCCAGGCGCGCCTGCGGATTTGGTGCTGTTCGATCCCGATGCCCCGGTCAGAATCGACCCACAGACCTTTCACTCCCATACCAAGAATTCGCCCTTCAAGGGCCGCCTGATGAATGGCCGCGTGCTGCGCACGATTGTCGGCGGCCGCCAAGTCTACGCAGCCGGCTGAACCACGCTTGACAACGCTTGGTGCGGCAGGCGAATCCGTTATCAGCAAGCAACCCATTTGGCCAGAATTCCATGCCCATTGCCTTCCCCGATCCCATTTCCTGGAGCATGAGCGGGCCCTATTACCTCGCAGCACTCGCAGGCGGTTATTTGCTGGGCTCGATCCCGTTCAGCTATTTGATCGCGCAGTGGTTCGGCCATGGCGACATCCGCAACATTGGCTCCGGCAATGTGGGCGCCACCAATGTGTTGCGGACGGGCGACAAGCGCGCTGCGGCGCTGGCCCTCCTTGGCGATTTGGGCAAGGCTGCCCTGGCTGTGCAGATCGGTAAGTATTTCGGCAATGAGATTGCCTTCTTTACGGCATTAGGCGCTTTCACCGGCCATGTCTTCCCCGTTTGGCTGCGCTTCCAGGGGGGCAAGGGCGTTGCGACCTATGCCGGGACACTGCTGGCCTTGGATATCGAGGTATTTCTAGTCAGCATGCTGACTTGGGTGGGCGTCGCTTTATTGACCCGGATTTCATCCCTGAGCGCACTAGTGACCGCCCTGCTCGTGCCGGTTTACATGGCCCTCGACAGTCAACCGCTGTTCGCGGGCCTGACCCTGCTCCTGGGGATTTTGGTGTACATCACCCACCGCTCCAATATCGCGCGCCTC
>DMER01000176.1:35791-36368 GCA_003451645.1 Alphaproteobacteria bacterium
TCGCGCGCCTCGTGAGCGGCACTGAACCGCGCATTGGTCAGTCCAAGGCCGTCCCCCCGGCTGCATGAAAATGGCCGCCAGGCGAACCCGGCGGCCAATACGCAAGTAACTAGCTGTGCTTGGTTGTCCTTAGATGCCGATCGTTGAGATCGCCATCGCGGTCGCCGCTGCAGCGATAAACGCAAAGGCTACGATGGCCCCGAAGTGAGACAATGACATAGCAACCTCCTCTCGTTATCACGCGGCAAGATTGTCGCGGGCCGTTGATATGACGTTTTGATGACATCGCCGCAAGTGGAATTGTGTAATTCCAATTACACTTTTGTGACACAAAGGTTCACAAAGCGAATTTGCACGCAATCACAATGAGTTATACGGAGCTTCGCGCACCTCGAAGGGGGCGCCCAATCAGCCGAAGGAGCTCAGCCCCCTGCGACTGGCAAGGGTGTTGCCCTGGCAATGTCGGGGCTGATCATCGGGTCGGTCTCGCCCCCCGCGAGCCGCTCGCGCGCGGCTGCGGCCTCTTTTTGGCGGTTCCACATTGCCGCATAGGCGCCACCGGCAGACAAGAGCCCGG
>DMER01000042.1:0-1972 GCA_003451645.1 Alphaproteobacteria bacterium
GATACAGTCGATGGCGCAATTATTGACAATTGGGCCCAACTGACCGACGGCACCCCCCTTGTCTCGGCGCAACGGCGCGGCAAAGGCCGGATCGTCCTCTTCCATGTCACCGCGAACACGGACTGGTCGAATTTGCCATTGGCTGGTGTCTTTGTGGACATGCTGCGTCAGACGGTTGCTCTGTCCGCCGGTGTTGCAGAGCGCCAAGAGCGCGGGCAAGGCGGAGCTGCTGCGCTGTTGTCGCCGATCCAGTCGTTAGATGGTTTTGGCCGCCTGGTACCACCACCAGGATCCGCTCTGCCCGTCCAGGCCGCGCAATTTGCCGACGTCAAGCCTGGCCCCAAGAACCCGCCGGGTATCTATGGCGAGGGGGGCGTCCGGCGCGCACTCAATCTGCATAAGCCAGAGACGGTCCTTCGCGAACTGCCGGCCTTGCCCATCAATGTCACGCAGATCAATTTTGGCAGCCGTTCCGCTTGGGAATTGAAATTCGTACTGCTGGCAATGGCCATGGTTCTGGTCATGATTGATGGTGTGGCCTCCCTCATATTGCGTGGCCTCATCGCCCTGCCGCGCGCGCAGGCGGCGCAAGCAGCAGGTCTCGTGTTTGCGGCTCTCCTGGCGATGGGCTCAGACCAGGCGCAAGCGCAAAATTCGCAATCGCCCGATGCTTTCGCCATGAAGGCAGCTCTTGAGACGCGTTTGGCCTATGTCATTACGGGCGATCCTGAGGTGGACGCCATGTCCAAGGCGGGTTTGCAAGGATTGTCGCGGATCTTGCGAAATCGCACTGCTGTTGAGCCTGCAGAGCCTATAGGTTTGAATGTCGAAACCGACGAGATGGCGTTCTTTCCGCTCATTTACTGGCCCATCAGCAATGCGCAAGGCCAGCTCACCCCAACAGCTCTCAGCCGTGTCGATGCTTACATGAAAAATGGCGGGACCATTTTCTTCGACACGCGCGACCAGAACCAGGCTGCCGGGGCGCAAGGCGCAGGGCCCGGCACGGCCATCCTCCGGCGCCTCTTGGCTGGCCTGGATGTTCCCCCTTTGGAGAAGCTGGGTGGTGAGCATGTGCTCACCAAAACGTTCTACTTGTTGCAGGAATTCCCTGGCCGGTGGACCGGCGGCCATGTGTGGGTTGAGGCACAAGCCAGCGATACCGGCGGCCGGCAACTCACCCAAAGCGATGGTGTTTCCCCTATCGTGATAGGCAGCAATGACTGGGCTGCAGCCTGGGCGCGCGATGAGTTCGACCGGCCCTTGGCGGCTGTGACGCCAGGGGGTGACTTGCAGCGCGAGATTGCCATGCGCTTTGGTGTCAATCTGGTCATGTATGCGCTTACCGGGAACTACAAGGCCGACCAAGTCCATGTTCCAGCCATTCTGGAGCGGCTTGGCCAATGACACTGGACATCGTCTTTGCGCCGCATTTGCCCTTGTGGGCTTTGGTGAGTTTAGGCGTCATGGCGGCCGCCTATCTTGGCATCGCGCTCGCGGCACGCGCGCCCGGCCTCTTATGGCGTACGCTGACATTGGCGGTCCTTTTGCTGGCTCTTGCCAACCCAGCCTTGCTGCGCGAGGAGCGGCAAAACCTTCCAGATATCGCGGTCGTGGTCCTTGACCAAAGCCAAAGTACCGGTATCGGCGAGCGCACTGCGCAAGCATTGAAAGCTCAAACTGCCCTGAAACAAGCCCTAGGCGCCATTCCGCAGAGTGAATTGCAGATCCGGTATGTCACGGCGACAGATGCGACAAGCCGCACGGATGCGGGCGGAACCGCCCTCTTCCGGCCTCTAGCCGAAGCGCTCGCGGATGTGCCCCCGGACCGCGTCGCGGGCGCCGTCCTGATCACGGACGGGCAAGTGCATGACGCCCCACAGGACGCCAAGGCCCAAATCCCCTACCCCATTCACACGTTACTTACGGGCAAGCCTGGCGAGCGCGACCGCAGACTGACCATTGCGCAGGC
>DMER01000042.1:2185-2923 GCA_003451645.1 Alphaproteobacteria bacterium
CTGACCATTGCGCAGGCGCCTCGTTACGGCATTGTCGGGGAGACGCTCACCTTTTCAGTCCGGGTGGATGACAGCGGCGCGCAAGATGCCGCCGGCGCGCCGGTTGATCTTGACGTGCGCATCAATGGGGAGTTCACCGCGCGCCATTCGGTCCCCGCAGGCGCAAATGCCAATTTGCAATTGGTGTTACCGCACGGTGGCGAGAATGTGATCGAGATCCAAGCGGCCCCAGGCCCCAACGAACTGACGCTTCTAAACAACCGCGCCGCCGTGATGACAACGGGCGTGCGCGATCAGCTCAAAGTGCTGCTGATTTCAGGCGCCCCGCATGCTGGCGAGCGGACCTGGCGTAATCTGCTCAAGGCCGATCCTGGCGTGAACTTGGTCCACTTCACGATCTTGCGTCCCCGAGAAAAACTGGATGAAACCCCTACCTATCAATTGTCACTCATCGAGTTTCCGATCCGCGAGTTGTTCGAGGAGCGGCTCAATGACTTCAATCTCATCATCTTTGACCGGTATCAGCATTCGAGCCTGATCCCGGTTCAGTATTATGCCAACATCGCCCGCTATGTCGAAGATGGCGGCGCGTTGCTTGTAGCCGCTGGCTCGGAGCTGGCCCAACCCATCAGCTTGTACCGCACGCCGATCGCCAGTGTTCTGCCCGCAGAGCCCTCCGGCCAAGTCTTGGAGCAAGGCTTCCGCCCTCAAGTCACCGCCGATGGTATGCGTCACCCC
>DMER01000042.1:3134-4904 GCA_003451645.1 Alphaproteobacteria bacterium
GTATGCGTCACCCCGTCACTGCCGGTCTGCCTGGCGCCAACTCCGCCGAAACGGAGCCAAGTTGGGGCCGCTGGTTCCGGCTGGTGCGCGCCGCCGTCATGAAGGGCAACACATTGATGAGCGGGCCCCAAGACGCGCCGCTGCTCGTCCTTGACCGCATCGAAAAGGGCCGCGTGGCGCTGATGCTGTCCGACCAGGCGTGGCTGTGGACACGCGGCTTTGAAGGTGGCGGGCCGCAGGCGGAGTTGTTGAGGCGGCTGGCTCATTGGCTCATGCGCGAACCCGATCTCGAAGAAGAGCGCTTGACGGCTGAGGTGCGCGGAGACCGGCTCATGGTTGTCCGCCGCACCATGGGCGACCGGCCGCCAGAGGTGGAGATCACGGCACCGGCGGGCGGTACGCAAACGCTCACCCTTAATGAGAGCCAGCAAGGCGTGTTCTCCGGCTCGGTCCAAGCGACGGAGATGGGTCTTTACCGCCTCAAGAATGGTGACCTGACCACCGCGGCAGCGGCAGGACCACTGAACCCCAAAGAATTTTCCGATGTGCGGGCAACACCCGAAATCCTGGGCCCGGCGGCAAAGGCATCAGGCGGCTCGATATCCTGGCTTGCCGACGGGTTGCCTGAAGTCCGCCGCCCCCGCACCGGCCGGGCGATGCAAGGCGATGGCTGGATAGGCCTCAGGGCCAATGAACGATTTGCCGTGAAGTCGGCAAGCCAAACGCCTCTCTTTCACCCGGCAATCGCAGTGATCGCGATGGTCGGCCTTCTATTCATGGCGTGGCGCGCCGAGGGGCGATAAGGGCGTGCTCGCGGCACAGGGCGCCTCATCGATTCGGGCGCGCAACAACCGCCCTCGAACCCCATCCAATGCGCCAGGCTTGAGCGAGAGGCCCAGAATGCGCGCTGTGTTGACGGGACCTGGAAACTGGATCGTACCACCCGCGAGTTTCTGAAACCCTGCCTTGCCATAATAGGGCTCATCGCCCACCAGGATGACCCAGGCGTGTTCTCGCTGGCGAGCCTCAGCGAGCGTCAGCCGCATGAGCTCTTGTCCCGCCCCCTGCCCCCTAATCTCAGGCGCGACCGCAAGGGGCCCTAGCATCAAACCCTGATGCTTCTCAACCGCGACCGGCCAATACTGGATTGAGGCTACGACCGCCCCGTCACGCAGGGCGACAAAGCTCAAACCATCCACCGGATGGACGCCTTCGCGCAGCCGGTAGGCACTCTTGGCAAAGCGGCCAGGGCCAAAGCACAGGGCGACCAGCGCCTCGGCAGCGGCGGAATCATTTGGCTGGCATTGGCGGTACACAAATGTCATGGGGCCGCACCATGACGGGCGCGTCCCCTGATTGCAAGCAGGCCCCTTGGCAGCACGAGGCCTTGAGGTCTAGGTTTGCTCGCAGAGCAATAACGCCAAACAAGGAGGCACGTGCGCCCATGGGAGTCTTAGACGGCAAAGTGGTTTTGGTAACCGGCGGCGGCAATGGCATCGGCAAAGAGTGCGCGCTTCTGGCCGCGCGTGAAGGGGCCAAGGTTGTCGTCAACGATTTGGGCGGCAGCGTTGCCGGCGGCACGGTAGATGTCGGCTCCGCTGGCCCCGCTCAAATGGTGGTCAACGAGATCAAGGCTGCCGGCGGAGAAGCGGTCGCCAATACGGACTCAGTCACCAACCGCAAGGCCGTACAAGGCATGATCGAGCAGGCCAAGGACACCTTCAAGGGGCTCCATGCGATCATCAATCCGGCAGGCATCCTGCGGGACAA
>DMER01000042.1:5131-23215 GCA_003451645.1 Alphaproteobacteria bacterium
CTGCGGGACAAGATGTTCCATAAGATGGAGGACATCGACTGGGACGCGGTGATCGATGTGCATTTGAACGGCAGCTACAATGTGTGCCGCGCGGCCATTGAGCACTTCCGTACCCAGGAAGAAGGCTCGTTTGTGTTGTTCACCTCGACCTCCGGCTTGATTGGCAATGTGGGTCAGGCCAATTATGCCGCTGCCAAGATGGGCATTGTGGGCCTATCGCGCATTCTGGCGATGGAGGGCGTGCAGAAGAATGTGCGCTCGAATGTGATCGCGCCCTTTGCCTGGTCACGCATGATCGCGACAATTCCTGTGAAGGACGAAGCGTCCGCCAAGCGGGTGGAGCGCATGAAGAACTACATGCGCGCTGATCAGGTGGCCACCCTTGCGGTCGCTCTGGCAAGCCCTCATGCAAAGGACGTGAACGGACAGATCTTCGTGGCGCGCGGGAACGAGTATTTCCTCATGTCACAGCCCCGGCCGATCCGCGGCATTGGCCGCACCGATGGCTGGACCCCGCAGCAGATCTGCGAGCACGCTTTGGCTGCGATGAAACCCAACTTCTTCGACAGCGGCGCCACGACGTCAGTCTTTGGCTGGGACCCGATCTAGCGCAACGGGCCGAAAAGTGTGTTTGCGGTTTTCGGATAACCCGCTGCGCCAACCAGAAAAACTGAAGCCGTAGCCGTCTCATGTGATCGTCCGCGGCTTTAGGCTCACAGATCACAAACTCGGCAACCGGGCGTGAAGGCAGCGGGCCCTTGGCGGTCGCATGGCCCGCCCCTACTTAAGGGTCATCAGCCATCTAACCGGAGAGCATCCCATGATTGACATCAGACCTTTCGCGACTTTGGGCACCATGCGCAATGACTGGCTCAACGCGCATTATCACTTCAGTTTTGCCAATTACGCTGACCCCAAGCGCATGAATTGGGGTGCCTTGCGTGTCTGGAACGACGACACGATCAAGCCTGGCACTGGCTTCGAGCGCCATGGCCACCGCGACATGGAAATTATCACTTACGTCCGCAAAGGCGCCATTACCCACCGCGACCATCTCGGCAATGAAGGCCGCACCCTGGCAGGAGACGTGCAGGTCATGTCCGCAGGCACAGGCATCCTGCATGAGGAACACAATCTGGAGGGAGAGGAGACACAGATCTTTCAGCTATGGATCGTGCCAAACCAAACGGGCGTAAAGCCCGGCTGGGCCAGCGCGCAATTCCCAAAGGACAACCGTGCCGGGCGTCTGGTCACTTTGGCCTCTGGGCATGACCACGCCATCAAAGCGGGAGCCTTGCCAATCCATCAAGACGCTGAGGTCCTAGGCGCAACGATTACTCAAGGCCAAGAGTTGAGCCACGCTTT
Organism: Alphaproteobacteria bacterium; assembly: GCA_003451645.1. Taxonomy (GTDB): domain Bacteria; phylum Pseudomonadota; class Alphaproteobacteria; order Micropepsales; family Micropepsaceae; genus DMER01. The sequence continues at coordinate 6,497 of DMER01000042.1, forward strand.
GAACCCAAAGCGGTTCCAATATCTTGTCCTGGCTGCCGGGGAAGTGTCCGTGAACGGTCACCGCATCGCGGCGCGCGACGGCATGGCCATAGCGGCGGAGCCTGAAGTGACGATCAAGGGCATCGCGCCAGGCTCGGAATTGTTGTTGGTTGACGTGCCTGGCGTCTAAGGTCCAGCCAACGTCGCCAACCGCAGCCCTTACCATGTCTCGCGTACTGGGCTTTCGCCCGCGATCTCATTCAAGCAGGACAACGTCCCTCGCGTGGTGCCTTCTGGCAGCTGCGCGAGGGGGAAAAAGCCACACTCGGCGATCTCCATATTGGGGGTCGCCAGGCCGCGCGGTGCGGACCAACGCGCGCACACATAGAGCGCAATGTGATCGGACTTGTATTTGGTGGCATTGAAATAAAACCCTGCAAGCTGCACAGGCTTTTCGCCTTCCACCCAGGTCTCTTCGCGAAGTTCCCGGATCGCCGCATCGGCACCGCTTTCCCCTCTGTCGATGGCTCCGCCAGGCATGAACCATCCGGGCATATAGGTGTGCCGCACCAGCAAGACCTTATCGCCATCGAACACCGCTGTGCGGACACCTAACGTCACGGGCGGCAGCTTGCCGCCATCCCTCATCCGCCGCCAGCGCTCAAAAGCACTCCGGCCAAATCTCAGCAAGGGGTTCATCCCGTTCCCGTCCTCTTGCAGCAACGTTATTGGTTAGTGCTGGTAAACCACGCGCCAACCCACCTCGCAATCGTCTGTTTGCAATTTGAGCAATTCCTGAAAGCCTTGTTTGACAGACGCGTGGCACAATGTGGGGACGGCATCTAGTCACGACCACTTTAGTAACACGGGCGGGAAAGCCATGCGGCTGCAAGTGACCAATTCCTATGACGACACCAGCAGCGTCTTTGCGCTGGCACGACGCATCTTGTCCGGCGCGCACAAGGCAGAGGCGCAAGTGCCTGACGTGGACATCCAGTCGGGCATCGGCCGTGCTTTGCGCCAAGCCTCCTGTGTCACCGCTGCGCAATCGCTAAGGCACAAGGCCGCGCATGCCATTGGCGTTGTGGAAGGAACGCTGATCGCCACAGACGCGATCGATGGCTGCTTGTGCGAAGCGCAAGAACTGATCAGCCAGGCCCTGGCCACGCAAGACACCGGCGCACGTGCGCTCATAGCCGGACGCTTCACTGACCTAGTGAACTGTATTGATGAGTTGGCGAACGCAGCCACCTTCTCTGAGATCAACCTGATCAGTGGCGGCAAGGACAAGATCGAGCTCATCTGTCCCATTGGCGCTCAGCCGCGCCACGCGATCGGACACATCGTTCTGATGGCAGGCGAGCGTGGATTGGGTCTCAAACTCCCCCGCAACAATTTCCGCGACAACCAGAGTATTGAGCAGGCGGCCTTGCAGCTGACCCGTGCCCGCGCAAGGCTGTTCAAGGCCGCTGACACATTCCTCAATCAGGCCTCGATGCTGGCGCCCTATCTCGCGGATGCAGCAGCGGCTGCCTGACCCCAGTAGGAAATCCGCGCGGGACAGCGCTTGGAAAAACCGGTTATGCTGGCGCCATACAGTGGCGCAGAGGCTTTCGCATGACCGGAACGATCCATTCACTCTCAAACCAAGACCAGATCGCCTATTGGAATGGCGAAGCAGGCGCGCGATGGGTCGCGGAACAGGAACGTCTGGACGCCATGATGGCAGCGACAACCATCGCGCTGCTCGATGCGGCCGACCCTCAAGCCGGCGAGCATGTCCTGGATGTGGGTTGCGGCTGTGGCACAACGTCTATCGCGCTCATGGAATCGGTGGGTCCGAACGGCAAGGTCTTGGGCCTTGACGTATCGGCTCCCATGCTCGAGGTCGCGCGCCGCCGCGGCCGTGAGGCAGACCTTTCCGGCCTGACTTTTCAAGAGGCGGATGCGGCGACGGCAAGTCTTTCTCCTGGTACCTTTGATCTTTTGTCTTCGCGGTTTGGCGTGATGTTCTTCGCTGATCCTGTTGTCGCTTTCCGTAATCTTCGCCGCGCTCTAAAGCCATCAGGCAGGCTTGCTTTTGTGTGCTGGCGGGATTGGCGTCAGAATGAGTGGGTGCGCGTGCCGGTCATGGCCGTGCAGCCCCATGTGCCGCCGCAACCCCCTTTGGCTCCAGAGGATCCCGGCCCTTTTGCGTTTGCCAGGATTGCGCGCCTGCGTACGATTCTGGCCGCATCGGGGTTTGATGCCATCACCGTCCGGCCGCTCAATGGCTCTGGCCTCTTTGGCGAGACGTTGGAGGAGGGCGTGCAGTATCTCTCGGGCTTTGGCCCGATCTCCCGGATGCTTGGCCCGGCCAGTGAGTTGGAGCGCGCTCGCGCGATGTCAGCTTTGCGGGAGGCTCTGCGCCCCTTTGCGGCACAGGGGTCCATCATGTTTGGCCTGGCGCAATGGCTGGTGACTGCTAGGGTTGCCTGACGTCAACCCACCTCGCGAAAGGCATCGCTGGCTCGGATCAACGCATCCCGGACCGCTGGGTCACGCGGCGAATGGGGCGCGCCCTGCAGCACTGAGAAACCGGCTTGCGGCAGCGCTTGCGCCAAAGCCTGCGCTGAAGACAGCGGACAAGCAAGATCAGAGGACCCATGAATGATTTGGACCGGATGCTCCCGAAGTACGCGCACCTTGCGCAATAGCCCGCCCTCATCATCCAGGAACGATCCGTTGACGGCGTAGTGCACAACAATGCGCGACCCGGCAAAGACGAATGGCGCCAGCCAGTCCGACGACAAAAGCGCCTCTTCTTGCAAATCACGCTCGCTCACATTGGTGCGCGAGGCCCAGATCGCCAGCGCGCGCGCAGCGGTAATCGCAGCCGGCGTCGCCTCACCCATCAGCCTGCGGTGATAGGCGCCCAACAGGTCATGATGTTCAGCGGCGGGAATAGGCGCCAGATAACGCCCCCAGTCCTCGACCAAATACGCATGGGCGCCCTCTTGATATTGCCAGCGGTCTTCCTGGCGCGTGCCCAGAAAGATGCCCCGCAAGATGAGCCCGCTCACCCGGTCAGGATGCGCAGAGGCATAGGCCAACGCCAGCGTCGATCCCCAAGACCCGCCCTGCACCAGCCAGCGTTCGATGCCCAGATGCGCGCGGATCGCCTCGATATCGCGCACCAGATCCCATGTCGTGTTGGCCTCCAAGGAACCCAAGGGCAGAGAGCGCGCCGCCCCGCGCTGATCGAACAGAATGACCCGGTAATGGTCCGGATCAAAGGTTCTGTGGGCGTCAGCCGAAAATCCCATGCCCGGGCCGCCATGCAGAAAGAGCACTGGCGCGCCATCCGGCCGTCCTGCCTCCGCCACAAACAAGCGGTGCCCATCACCCACATCGAGATGACAGGTCTTTGAAAACCCGCGATCCGGGTAATAGTCTCGGTAAAGGCTCATACGTGAAGGACCCTCCCCTAATGATCTCCCAGCAAGCGTTTGAAGCCCTCATCACCAAATTCGCAGCCGCCGGAACGGCTGGCGATGGCGCGGCCTTTGCGGCTTGCTTTACCCCTGATGGCGTCTATCACGACTATATATATGGCCCGCATCAGGGACGCGCGTCCATCGCAGAGATGCTCACCGGTCTCTTCCACCGTGACGCCACCGATTATCATTGGCAAATGTTCGACCCCATCACAGACGGCCACATTGGCTATTCTTGGTCACTGTCCAATTTCACCTCGACGATTCCTCAGTTCCAAGGCCGCCGCGTGACCATCGACGGCATGAGCCGCTTTGTCCTCAAGGACGGCCTGATTGAGGAGTATCGGGAGAGCGTCAATGGCGGCATCGCAATGCGCCAGCTGGGCGTGGAACCAGAGCGCATGGCCAAAGTGTTTGACCGCTGGTCAAACCGCCTCTTGGCCGAACCGCACACAAAAGCCTATCTCCAGGGCCTTGGACGCGCGTCAAACTGATCCTTGCTTAGGCGATCCTTAAGCCGGTCCGGACACTATGCATCGTCGCCTCAACCATAATGGGGGGAGAGGCGCACTGTCCCACGGGCCCACCAGGCGATTGCACGCGCATGTTTGTCATTATTGGTATTGTTATTGTCTTTGCCATGGTCTTTGGCGGCTATACATGGGCCGGCGGCAAGTTTGACGTCATTCTCCATTCGCTGCCTTACGAATTGACCATGATCATGGGGGCAGCCGTGGGCGCCTTTGTCATCTCCAATTCCTTGAGCGGCATCAAGGGCACGATGGGCGGCTTCGGCAAAGTGTTCGCCGGGCCCAAATGGAAGGCCAAGGATTACGAAGACCTCCTCTGTTTGCTGTTCACGATCACCAAGACGATCAAGTCCAAGGGCCTGATCGCAATGGAACAGCACATCGAGAACCCCAAGGACAGCAACATTTTCAAACGCTACCCCAAAGTCCTCAAGGATCACTTCGCCATCGACTTTATCTGCGACACCATCCGTATGATGACGATGAGCATGGAAGACCCCCATCAGGTCGAAACCCATATGGAAAAGCAGCTGGAAAAACATCATCATGAGGCGCTGGTGCCAGCCCACGCCCTGCAGAACATGGCCGATGGCCTGCCCGCGCTTGGCATTGTCGCCGCCGTGCTTGGCGTTATCAAAACCATGTCCGCAATCACCGAGCCGCCGGAAGTCTTGGGCGGCATGATCGGCGGCGCGCTGGTTGGTACGTTCCTCGGCGTGTTCATCGCCTATGGATTCATCGGTCCGATGGCCTCGCGGCTCAAAGCGATCTATGACGAGGAAGGGTTCTATTATCACGTCATCCGCGATATTCTGGTCGCTCATTTGCACGGCAATGCCGCGCAAGTGTCCGTCGAAATCGGCCGCGGCAGCGTCCCATCGGAGCTCCAACCGTCCTTCGGCGAAATGGAAAAGGCGTTCAGCGTCATCCCGGCCGAGGCGGCCTAAACCGCCGCCAAAAACTGGGCCAAATCAGTTTTGCTCCGTATCCGGACGGGCTGTCCAGGGAAGTCGCGCGCAATGGCTGCTTCAACCTTGGGCAGCTTCACCCGGCGGTAGGTCAGGATATAGCGATAAAACTCCAGATCGAATGTCTCCGGGCATCCCGGCGCCAAATCCGGCCGCACCTCGCCGCGATAGGTCCACCAGCGCTTGACCGCCCGAAAGAGACACAACGCCGTAGGCAGATCAAACTGCACCACGCAATCGGCCCGGCTCATGCGCTCGCGCATGCTGCCGCTCGTGAAGCCGCCATCGATAATCCAGCGTTCGCTCGCCGTGATGCCGCGGACCTGGGCCTGAAACGCCGCCTCATCCGGATGCGGTTTCCAGCCCGGCTGCCAATAGAGTTGGTCCAGATGAAAGACCGGAAGGCCCGTCCGCTCGCCGAGTGCCCGTGCCAGGGTCGATTTGCCCGACCCTGAACAGCCGATAATCACTATACGTTGCATCCAGCAATCACGCGTCGAACTGAATGCCTTGCGCCAGTGGCAGCGCGTCGGAGTAATTCACTGTCGCCGTTTGACGCCGCATATAGGCTTTCCAGGAATCCGAGCCGCTCTCGCGCCCGCCGCCGGTTTCTTTCTCGCCTCCAAAGGCCCCGCCAATCTCGGCGCCCGACGGGCCAATATTGACATTGGCAATCCCGCAATCGCTGCCGTCGGGCCCCACGAAACGCTCCGCCTCCTGAACATCGCGGGTGAAGACGCAGGACGAAAGCCCTTGCGCCACGCCATTCTGCAGCGCCATCGCCTCCTCCCACGTCCGGTAGGTCAGCACATAGAGGATCGGCGCAAAGGTCTCATGCTGCACGATGGCGCTCTGGCCGGGCATCTCGATGATGGCGGGCGTCACGTAAAAGGCCTCAGGATGGAGTTCCGCCATTACCCGCGTGCCGCCGCACAAGACCTTGCCGCCTTGCGCCTTGGCTTCGGCAATCGCGCGCTCAAAGCCCTCAAAACCTGCCCGGTCGATCAGCGGGCCGACCAGCGTGCCTGCTTCAAGCGGATTGCCAATCTTCACTCGGCCATAGGCCTTGACCATCCGGTCCAGCAGCTCCGCCTTGCGGTCTTGATGGACGATCAGACGGCGCAAGGTGGTGCAGCGCTGCCCCGCAGTGCCCACCGCCGCAAACAGGATCGCCCGCTCCGCCAGCTTCAGATCGGCGGACGGCGTCACAATCATGGCGTTGTTGCCGCCCAGTTCCAGCAGCGCGCGGCCGAACCGTGCCGCCACGACCGGCGCCAAAGCGCGGCCCATGCGCGTCGAGCCAGTCGCCGAGACGAGGGGCACGCGTGCATCGCGCGCCAGCGCCTCACCCGCCTCTCGCCCGCCAATGATCACGCTCGACAAACCTTCGGGCGCATCGCCAAAGCGGTGCAGCGCGCGCATGAACAAAGCTTGCGTGGCAAGTGCGGTCACCGGCGTCTTTTCTGATGGCTTCCAGATCACGGGGTTGCCGCACACCACCGCAAGTGCTGCATTCCACGCCCACACCGCGACTGGGAAGTTAAAGGCGGAGATGATCCCAACCGGCCCCAAGGGATGCCAGGTCTCGCTCATCCGGTGGCCAGGGCGTTCTGAGGCAATGGTCAGGCCGTAAAGCTGCCGCGACAAACCGACGGCAAAGTCGCATATGTCGATCATCTCTTGGACTTCGCCCAAGCCTTCTTGGTAGATCTTCCCGCACTCAAGCGTGACAAGACGGCCCAAAGCCTCCTTGTGCTGACGAAGTTCTTGGCCGAACAGGCGGATCAACTCGCCCCGCTTAGGTGCAGGAACGGCCCGCCAGGCGTGAAACGCCATCGCTGCAGCGGCAATCTTACCCTCGACATCGGCGGGCGTATCCGTCCGCACACGGGCGATCTCGCGGCCATCGATCGGGCTTGCCACGCGCCAGTCACCGCCTTGCACCACGGAGACCGGTAACCCCAAAACCTCTAAATCATGCGACAGCGTCATAATCCGTGCTCCTTTGCTTGAAGCGCCTTGGCGCGAATGGCGCTCAGCGTCGTGGTGGGCGTAATCGCTTCGGGATCGATGGCAAGCTCAATGAGCGCAGGGCGGCCCGCCGCCTGCGCCGCTTTGAACGCTGCCTCAAAGTCTTCGGTCCGCGTCACCTTGAGGCCCAGCGCGCCATAGCTTTCGGCCATCGCGGCAAAGTCCGGATTGCGCAACGATGTCGCCGACACATGCGCCGGATAATGGCGCTCCTGATGCATGCGGATCGTGCCATACATATTGTTGTTGAAGACCAGCACGATGATGGCGAGCTCATGCTGAACGGCGGTCGCAAGCTCCTGCACCGCCATCATGAAACAGCCATCGCCGGCAAGCGCCACAACAGTGCGCTCGGGGTGGATCGCCTTGGCGGCCACCGCAGCTGGCAGACCATAACCCATCGCGCCGGAGGTAGGGGCCAATTGTGTGCCCAGCCTCTTCTGCAGGAAGAACCGGTGCGCCCAGCCTGCATAATTCCCGGCCCCATTGGTCAGGATCGCGTCTTCCGGCAGATGGGTGTTCAGCCAATGGAAAATCTGGGACGGATTGACCGCTCCAGGGCAAGTGACCGGCTGGATCCACCGCTCATAGCCGCCGCGCAGATCGGCCGCCCAGGCACGCCAGCGCGGGGCCGATGCGGGTTTCAGCGCACGCGCAGCGGCTGCAAAGGCCTCAACGGAGGCCGGAATTGACAGCGAGGCTTGATACACCCGATTAAGTTCATCCGCACCGGGATGAACATGGACGAGCGCTTGGGCGGGCACTGGCGCCGCGACGCGCGTGTAGCCATCGGTCGTCATCTCGCCCAGCCGCGCACCGATGACCACGAGCAGATCGCTGCGCCCGATCGCGGCATTCAACTGCGGGTCGATCCCGATCCCCATATCGCCCGCATAAAGCGGGTGGCGGTTGTCGAGCCGGTCCTTGGCCCTGAAGGAGGTGACCGCTGGCAATCCCCAGGCCTCAAGGAACACGCGCATGTCCTCAGCGGCCGCGGGCGTCCAGCCGGGCCCACCTAAAACCGCGAGCGGCCGCTCGGCGCTCATCAGCATTTGGGTCAGGTCCGTCATGTCTTGCGGCCGCGGGGCGCTCTGTGCACGGACAAAATGGCGCATGTCGCCAGCGTCCGTGTATTCCGTCAGCATATCCTCAGGCAGCGCCAGCGCCACCGGGCCCGGCCTGCCGCTGACGGCCATGTGATAGGCGCGCGAGACGAACTCTGGAATACGGTCCGCATAAGGAATTTCGGCCGTCCATTTGGTCACCTGACCCAGCATGCGGCGGTAATCGATCTCCTGAAACGCCTCGCGCTCCACCTGGTCACGGGCAACCTGGCCGATGAACAGGATCATGGGTGTTGAATCCTGAAAGGCCGTGTGCAGACCGATCGTGGCGTGACAGGTCCCAGGGCCTCGCGTCACAAAGGCGATCCCGGGCCGCCCGGTCAACTTGCCATAGGCTTCCGCCATGTTGGCCGCCCCCGCCTCATGGCGGCAGGTGATGACCCGCACATCCTGGGCGCGATGATAGAGGCCCTCAAGCGCCGCCAGATAACTCTCCCCCGGCACGGCAAACACGATCTCGGTGCCATGCAGAGCGATCTGATCGACAAGGCATTGCCCGCCCAACCGGCGGCTGGCGGCACTGCTCATCAGGCGTAGTGCCGGCCAAAGCGGTTGGCGAGGAAGTCGGCATGGGACGCCTCTTCCTGGCGCACAAAGCCTGCCTGCGGCAGCTTGCCTGCGCGCATCAGATCGACCATGGCGCAAATGCCCGCTGCTGTCGTGATTTGAATGGCGCTCATCAATTCGCCCTCTACTTCGGCCGCATAGACCTTTTTGGCGTAAGAAACTTGCGTCAAGCGGCCACCCTTTTGCCCTGACACAGTCACAAACACTAGGACCACGTCTTGATAGGTAATCGGGATCGCTGCTTCCAACACGTCCTTCATGATGTCGCGGCGTTGGCCCAAGCGCAAATCACGAACGAGGGTCTTGATGATGTCGCGGTGGCCGGGATAGCGCACGGTCTTGTAGTTCAAATTCTCAACCCGGCCCGACAACGTCTCGCACAAGGTGCCTAGCCCGCCAGAGGTATTGAACGCCTCATAGTCTACACCATCGAGAGAGAAGTGCTCCATCTCCTCCAGTGCTGGCATCTCGCGCATGGTGCCATCGACGATGGCTTCGCATGGATTGCAGTACTCATTGATCAAGCCGTCGGTCGACCAGGTGAGGTTATATTTCAGCGCATTGGTCGGATAGACCGGCAGCGCGCCCACGCGCATGTTCACATCGCGCAAGGCCTCGAACTGCTTGGTCAGATCATGCGCCACGATCGAGATGTAACCGGGTGCCAGGCCGCATTGCGGCACAAAGGCGGTGTCCGCGCCCTTGGCCAATTGCTTGACGACGCGGGTGCTTTCCACATCTTCGGTCAGGTCGAAGTAATGCGCGCCCGCCATCTTTGCGGCTTCGGCAACCGTGGGCGTCAAATGATAGGGCATGGCGGAGACGACATATTTGTGGCCCCGGATCGCGCGCGTCAGCGCCGCCTTGTCCGAGACATCAAGAGCCACAGGTGTCACCCGCGCTTTGCCGAGACGCTTCAGGCTTTCCGCATCTTTGTCCGCGACGGTCAAGTCATAGTCGCCGGTCGCCGCCATCATCGTGGCAATGGCTTGGCCGATCTTGCCGCCGCCCAAAAGCATAAGCTTGTCCATGGTCGTCCTCCGTAACGGTTGTGGTCCTTGACGGGCAAGCTGACCCAAAATCCCGCCGGATTGCAGCGTGCAAGGCGTCGCTTTGTGTGCAATCTTGCGTCATAGTGACGGCATGAGCGATCATATTGCCGGACATTGCCATGGATCAGACCGACCACAAACTCCTAGGCCTGCTCACTAGCGACGCGCGCACGCCGGTCGCCGCCTTGGCCCGCAAGCTCAAGCTTGCCCGCTCAACCGTTCAGGACCGCCTGGCCAAGCTGGAGCAGTCGGGCGTGATCAGGGGCTATACGGTCAAGGTGGGACAGCAGGCAGAGCCCCATGCGGTGCGGGCTCAAGTCATGCTGTCTGCCGACCCCAAGCAGACCCCGCATGTGGTGGCGGAACTCAAGACCATGCCAGAGGTCCTTTACCTCGCAGCCATCAGCGGCACGTATGACTTGATCGCCCATGTGGGTGCGGCAACAACGCAGCGCATCGACGAGGTTCTTGACGGCATCGGACGTATTCGCGGCGTGACGCGGACCATGTCTTCGATTATCTTGAGCGTGAAATTTGAGCGTTAGCGCATGCGCGGATATACTCTCACCATGAACAGAGCATCCACCGGCCGGCGGCTGAAGTCCAAGCTGGCCCTGAAAGTCAAGGCTAGCCGCGACGCCTTTGTGCGGGAGAGTTTTCTTCTTCCCCGTGTCGCCGCCCGGGCCAAGGCGCGCGCAGTCTTCGATGCGTTTCCCAAGGCTGCCTATATGACCGCGATAGAAAGCTGGCGCGAATTGCCCGGCGATCAGATCGAATTCACCATGCGCCGCTTGCCGAGCGCGGATTAGGGAGCTTAGGCCCGCATGGCGCTCAATGTTGTTGCCACCATTTTGACGGCCCTGTTCAGTGCGGGCGGCATTTTCATTGCCTTGCTGTTTATTGCCTGGTCCGACCCTGGCAGCCAAATGCCGGAGCGGGCGAAGGTCCTGAACTATCTGGCCATTGCGGGTTTCGATCTGGCCTTTGTCGTTGGGACCTATTTCGTGTGGACAGATCAGCTTTGGTATGGGCTCGCCGCGCCACCCATTGTGACCTTGATCGTACTGATCATCGCCGCCATCGCCATGCGCGGCGCCAGTAACGCCTAAATAGCCTCCTAGGACCCCAGTCCTGCGAGCGCCAGCAAGGCAAAACTTGCCATCCAATGCTCGCCCATGTAATCGCCGCTCACATGCGGCAGGCTGGCCGCCACATGAAGCTCGGCCGTCTGCAGGAGCAAAGCCTTGAGCGGCGCCTCATCCGCCAGCCCTTGCGCGATCCCGCGCCAGCACCAGGCCCGCGATAGGTTCAGCCCATCAAGATGTGCGATCTGGCCATCGCTGCGGTCGCTCACCCGGGCTGGCTCAAAGAGGGTGCGTGGCTCGCGCCAGGCCAGGCGCGGCAGAAAGCCATGCAACCAGCCATGATAATCTGAGGGCGCGAGGACATGGCGCATGACCTCCGCCTCCATAAGTGTAGCGGAGAGGAAGTCCGCGCCATTGGGCTCCCAGGCTTGCGCATCGCGGTCCTGGCCAAACCACTGGATCAACCGCTCGCAGGCAGCCGCGCGCAGCACCCCATCCCCGCAGGCATCCGCGTAATCCAGGGCAAGCCGTAAGGCAAAGGCCGACGACGAGTGCACGCCTGAGCGCACCGGGTAATCACTCAGCGGCAGAAAGTCCTTGAACCTTGCTGCAAAGGCCTCGCCTAGCGGCCGCATTGCTTCAGCCCAGCGCCGAGCCTCAGGCGCCGCATGCCGGGACAGCTCGGCACACAGTGCCAGGGCCCAGGCCCAGCCATAAGGCCGCTCAAACCCGCGCGACAACGACCGGTTCAGATAGGCGATCTCGCCCGTGACATTGTCCTTGGTGAGCATGCGATCAAGGAGCTGCCGCACCGCGTCTGCCTCCTGCACGTGCGGAAACAGCCGCGCCAGCCGGGCCAGTGTCCAATAGCCGTGCACACAGGAATGCCAGTCAAAACTGCCAAAAAAGAGGGGGTGGTGATCCCGGTGCCGGGCGATATCCCCGTCACCTCCAAACACGTGGTCGGCCTTGTGCGGGTACTCTTGCGTCACGTGACCCATGGCGATGCGCATGAACTGCGCCGCGCGTTCGGGGGTGAGGTGCGTTGTCATACCAATCTGTGCAGGCAATCGAGACCTTTCCGGCCCATGGGCTCAGCTTTTGGCTACCGCGTCTCAGTTCTGGCTGATAGGCTCCAGAGCATGATGATCAAGCTCAACATCACACCGGACCAACACGCCTGGCTCGCTGACGCGGTCGCGCGGGGCGAGTTTGCGACCGAAGAAGAGGCCGCGCAAGCAGCCTTCGACCTTGGTGTTCTGCAATGTCAACTTGAGGATGGCGAGGAAACCGACGAAGACATCGCGCATCTGCGTGGCTTGCTCGATGAAGCCCGGGCTCAAGTGGCGCGGGGGGAGGTCGTCTCGCTCGAAGAGCATAATGCGAAAATTGACGCCTTTCTCCAAGACCTGCGAACGCGGTGACCAGCGTCATCCTGTCTCAAGCCGCCTCCAACGACGAACGCGAAATTTTGCAGTATTTGGCCGATAGCGCGGACGACGCGGTCCTCACGAAATACGTGAAGCGGTTCCGCGAGGTCTATCAACAACTCTCACAACACCCCGAAAGCGGCTCGCTCCAGCCCCATCTGGGCAAGGGGACGCGCATGAGGGTCGTGGCGCCCTACAATGTCTACACCGATTACGACGAGACCCAAGACATCGTGGTCATCTTGCGGGTCCTGCATGGAAGCCGCAAAATCACCCGCCGCATGATGCGCCCGCGCTGACGGGCGGCAACGAGCCGCGCGTTCGGCGGCAAGGCGCGTGTTAACGGTGCTCTGCGCAGGCAATCGAGACCTTTCCGGCCCATGGGCTCAGCTTTTGGCTACCGCGTCCCAGTTCTGGCTGATAGGCTCCAGAGCATGATGATCAAGCTCAACATCACACCAGACCAACACGCCTGGATCGCTGACGCCATCGCGCGGGGCGAGTTTGCGACCGAAGAAGAGGCCGCGCAAGCAGCCTTCGATCTCGGTGTTCTGCAATGTCAACTTGAGGATGGCGAGGAAACCGAAGAAGACATCGCGCATCTGCGTGGCTTGCTCGATGAAGCCCGGGCTCAAGTGGCGCGGGGGGAGGTCTTCACCGCCGAAGACGTGAAAGCCTCCATGGCCGAATTGTTGGCACGGCACAAGAAATAGTGGCAACCGTTGAGACCTCAGCGGAGGCAAAGCAAGATATCTTGGAAATCATTGAGTATTTGCTCGGATCAGCTGGGTTCGAGACATCCAACCTGTATTTTGCCCGATTTTCCAGGCTCTTCGAGTCATTGAGCATGCACCCCGAAAGCGGCTCGCTCCAGCCCCATCTGGGCAAAGGGACGCGAATGCGGGTCGTGGCGCCCTACAATGTCTACACCGATTACAACGAGGCCCAAGACATCGTGGTCATCTTGCGGGTCCTGCATGGAAGCCGCAAAATCACTCGCCGGATGATGCGCCCGCGCTGACGCTTGGCAACGAGCCGCCGAGCCTCTCAATGCGCTATCGCCGCATAGTTGCGTACCTGATAGCCACCTCCCGTAATCGCCTCACAGATGGCCTTGGCATGCTCCGCATCACGCGACTCTATGGACAGCCGCAATTCCGCAAGCTTTGCCGGCATATCGGTCAGCATACGGTTATGGCTGACCTCAATGATGTTGCCGCCCGCATCTCCCACCAGCGTTGCGATCTTGGCCAGAATACCGGGCCGGTCATCGATCACCACGCCGATGTTCAGGATTTTTCCATCCCGCTGCAGCTCGCGCAGGATCACCGTCGACAACAATCGCGGGTCGATATTCCCGCCGCACAGGACGATCCCCGTCTTGCGGCCCTCAAAATGCTTGGGGTGCTCAAAGACGGCCGCAAGCCCCGTGGCACCCGCGCCCTCAACAACCGTCTTTTCGATGTTGAGCAACAGCGCAATCGCGCGCTCAATTGCCTCTTCGGGGACCAGGACGATATCATCCAATAGGCGCGCACAGATCGCTTTGGTGCGCTCACCAATGTTGCGCACGGCGATACCCTCGGCGATCGTCTGCCCACCAATCGGTGCATTGCCGCCCTTGAGCATGTTGTGCATCGCCGGGAACAGTTCCGTCTCTACCCCGATGACTTTGATTGAGGGCTTGATGGCCTTGGCGGCAATCGCGCAGCCTGAGATCAGCCCGCCGCCACCCACCGGGATGCACAGCACTTCGAGGTCTGGCACGGCCTCCAGCATCTCAATGGCAATGGTCCCCTGGCCTGCAATGACGAGGTCGTCATCATAGGGGTGCACGAACACATAGCCCTCAGACGCCGCCAAGGCATAGGCATGGCTTTGCGCCTCGGCCAATGTGCTGCCATGCAGGATGACCCTCGCACCGTGCCCCATCGTGTGCTTGACCTTCACAAAGGGCGTGCCCTCGGGCATCACGATCGTGGCAGGAACCCCAAGGCGGGCGGCGTGATAGGCGACCCCTTGTGCATGATTGCCGGCTGACATGGCGATCACGCCACGTTTGCGCTCCTCCGCGCTGAGATGGCTCAGCTTGTTGAGAGCGCCCCGCTCCTTGAAGGAGGCGGTGAATTGCAGGTTTTCGAACTTGAAATACAGATCCGTGCCTGCAAGTCCGCTCAAGGTGCGGGAGGGCAAGAAGGGCGTATGGCTGACCGCGCCCGCGATCCGCTCTTGTGCAGCCCGCACATCAGCATAAGTGACGGACATCAGCAGACCCTCCGGGTAATGGTAGCAGCGGAGGGATTTGAACCCCCGACCCTCAGAACCGGAATCTGATGCTCTATCCACTGAGCTACGTACCCTTGTGTAGAGTTGCTCGAACTGCACACTACTACATAGGATAGTATAGCGTGAATGGGAGCAATACGACGAGGAATCAGTTTCTCCAATTTATGCAATAGACATCTCCGATAAAGAATCTGAAACTCTTACCCTGTCTAAGCGAAAACCTAATTTCCGGAGATGTCTAATTGTGAGTTACTGAAACTCTGACAAAGTGCATTTATCCCAATCCTTGCATCCAAAATCTAAAACTGAATAACTGCTTCAAGCAACACATCCGCCCCAAAACGAACCGCATCAGTACAAGGTAAACTCGTTTCATGCTGAACCTGTGCGATCGCCTCCTCTGCGGCTACATTATCCAAATGACCTGTATTAAGCGCCACTCCAACTACCTTAACAGGCGCAAACGCCCCTCCAGCATAACCAACTATTTCATACAATCGAATCACCTCTGGCAACGGCGGAATCGGGACGTGATTACAATTGCGAATGTGAGTTTGTCCAGCGCGATGAACTAATATTAAACCCGTAGGCTGAGTTCCCCGAATTAGGGGTAAGGTTGCTGTTGAACCGGGATGTAATAAGGAACCCTGTCCCTCTATAATTAATAAATCATAGTCATAACCGGAAGCCATAACCATCTGTTCCACCGCACCCGCTGCAAAGTCTACCCGAATCCCATCTAAGGGTATGCCCTCTCCGGCAATCATTAACCCCGCTTGCCCTGTTGCCAGAAACTTCGATCGCACTCCTTTTCGACAAGCGGATCGATGCAACTCAATACTCGCCGACATCTTACCCACACTCATATCCGTGCCAACGGTTAAAATACGTTTGCAGGGTAGCGATCGCGCTTGACCACTCCCGACCTTTAATCCTGGGGGTTCCTGGCGAATATCCCAAATATACTGATTGGGTTTGAGTAGTTGTTGTAATTCTGGGTTAGACGCGAGGGGAGTATGCAAACCATTAAATATCGATAATCCCGCCGCAACCGCTTGCTTGACTTCTTGCCTCATCGCATCGGGTAAAATACCTCCAGATGGAGCAATTCCAATGGCTAAAATATCGGGATGATACGCGAGGGCAGATGCTACCGAATCCACAATCGGCGCATTACAGGAAATACCCGTTAATTCAGATAAGGATTCCCCAGCACATTGCTTGTCAATAACCGCCACCACCGTTGCTTCCCCATACCGTAAAAGCGTTAGTCCAGTTTTCCCATGAACACCGCGAATTCCTTCATGCAATAAAATTGCGATACGCTGGTTATACGAAGTTACGTTCATACGTCGTACTTTTTTTTCTCGAAAGTTCCCCAGATTCCCCCTTGCCCCCGGCTTCCCTATCTACTATCTTTGACGGTAACTTGGTAGACTGCCCTTGCATCTAAATTGCCTATTCCTCCGTTAAGAAACAAACCGTTAAACCCTCCCCCCATCTCCCCATCTCCCCATCTCCCCATCTCCCCCTCTTCCCCTCGATTGAAACAGTCAATTTAAAAGCACAGGCAGCTTTTTAGTGGTGAGACGCACCGTACTGTACCCCCAGTCCTGGTAAATTATTTGGTATCAGACATCCATCTTGGATTGTCGCACCGATAAAGGGGTCATTAATTAAATTCAAGTGACTGTCTAAATCGAGATAATCTGCCAAGGGCGAGAGATGAGACGCAGCGGTATTCGCCAAAGTACTATCAGAATAGCAACCCAACATCACTTGCAACCCACAGGCTCTAGCGGTATGTACCATCCGCATCGCTTCCGTTAAGCCGCCGGATTTCATCAGTTTAATATTAATTCCGTGAACGCGGTCAGCTAGAGGAGGAATATCCTGGCTAGTGAAGCAACTTTCATCCACGAAAATCGGTAACGGCGATCGCTCATACAACAGCGGTAAATCGATTTCTTGTCCTGCGGCAATGGGCTGTTCTACATACTTTACTCCAAATTCCTCCAACCAGCTACACATCTTCAACGCTTCATTAACACTCCAACCCCCATTCGCATCAACGGTAAGTTGCGCTTGGGGTGCTTCATCTCGAATCGCTAACAGCATCTCCTGATCCGCCTCAATTCCTTCAGGAGAACCGAGTTTAACTTTCAGCATACCACCAGATCGGAAGAGCGTC
>DMER01000042.1:23434-23568 GCA_003451645.1 Alphaproteobacteria bacterium
AGTTTAACTTTCAGCATACCACCCCCAGTTAAGGGCAACCAATCCCGCACGCGCTGCCTTGCTCCCTCCGGAGAATTAATACCCACGGTAGCAGATATAGGCACAATTCGGCGACGATTCAACCCCCACAAACG
>DMER01000042.1:23765-24241 GCA_003451645.1 Alphaproteobacteria bacterium
CGACGATTCAACCCCCACAAACGCCACAGGGGAAGTCCCACCTGCTTCCCCAACCAATCGTATAATGCTAAATCAATTGATGCCCAAGCTGCTGAAGGTACCTCAGCTTCTGCTAAAACTCGTTCAATCTTTTGTCGCTCCCAAGGGCTAAATGCTTCTAACATAGGAGCAACAACGTCTAGTGCTTCAAATAGAATTCCGGTACTTTGGTAAACTTCCGTTTCGATAGAGGTTAAAAGATTGGGCTTGGGTGCTGATGTCGTGTGGGAATTAAGGGCGATCGCAAACGGAGAACCTTCTCCCCACCCCTCCGTACCTTGTTCTTCTATCCGCACCCATAGATTAGTAGTTTGAGAAGTAGTACCCCGACTGATGGTTAAGGGAAAGCGCTTTTGTACCGTAAAGGTTTCTACACTAATGTGCATAATTTTTATCAGTTTCAGTCCAAGTATTTTGTAAAAATGAAGGGTATCCTT
>DMER01000042.1:24453-24641 GCA_003451645.1 Alphaproteobacteria bacterium
CCTTACACCAGTTTTAAACTTGAGTTGTGAAGAAAATTTATTTTAAAAGGAAATAGGCAACGGGGCGTTCATACTTAATTGAGACTGGCTAAACTAACTCCTAAACTCCTAAACTCCTAAACTATCGAATGATCTGATATCCAGCTAATCACCCCCACTAAAATTTCTCCCCCTCACCCCCTCACCCC
>DMER01000051.1:0-312 GCA_003451645.1 Alphaproteobacteria bacterium
CTGACCGGCCAGGAACGCGGCAGTGAGGCTATCATTCCCAAAGAGGGATTCAGTCATCGAGGGGAGCTCCATCCCAGTGGCTGCACATAGATCAGTTTGGCACTGCACGCGAGACAGCACCTTGATCTGACGCAGAGTCTAGATGGGTGTGGCTGCGCCCAAGGGGACGATGGCTAGCTGGCCGCCAGCCATGCCACGCCAAACATTGATGCCAAAGACCTCACGGCACAGATTTGGCGTTAGCACAACATCCGGCGGACCATCGGCCTGCAACTGTCCCCGCGCAATGACCAGCACACGGTCGCAGAGGCG
>DMER01000051.1:514-730 GCA_003451645.1 Alphaproteobacteria bacterium
ACCAGCACACGGTCGCAGAGGCGCGCGGCCATGGTGAGATCGTGCAAAACCAGAATGACGATGCGGCCCATCTTGGCATAATCGCGCAAGGCCTGAAGCACTTGGTGGTGGTAATGAGGATCGAGTTGCGCGCCTGGCTCATCCGCAAGCAGAATAGGTGTCTCGGCAGCCAGCGCCCGCGCGAGCATCACCCGCGCTCTCTCCCCGCCAGACAGG
>DMER01000051.1:998-1249 GCA_003451645.1 Alphaproteobacteria bacterium
ATTGCACGCACAATCGCCTCGCGCCCCGATGGTACATCCGCATCGCCAAAAGCGTGACGCCCAAGTGCCACGACCGCCTGGACGCGAAGCGGCCAATGGACCTCGCCATCCTGCGCGAGAAAGACGCGCGCGCGGGCCTGCTCCCGCAATGTCATCGCGGTCATCTGCCTGCCACCCAGTGCGACGCTCCCCTGGAAGGGAATGAGCCCCGCGAGAGCGCGCAGCATTGTCGACTTGCCGGCGCCATTGGG
>DMER01000051.1:1461-2493 GCA_003451645.1 Alphaproteobacteria bacterium
CTTGCCGGCGCCATTGGGCCCAAGTACGCCTATGACTTCGCCAGGTGTGGCGCCAAATGACATGTCATCAACCAGCAAGCGACCGCCTCGTTTCACGGTTAGTCCCTGGCAATGAAGATCCGTCATGACCACGCCCTGCGATGCCTGAGAACCAGCCAGAAGAAGAACGGCGCACCTAGCAACGCCGTCAGTACCCCGACCATGAGCTCAGACGATGTGGGGATGACACGCACACACATGTCCGCGGCCAGTAGCAAGCATGCGCCACCCAATGCGCTTGGCAGCATGAGTGCCGACGGCGCGTGCCCTACGAAGGGCCTCATGATATGCGGCACGACCAGCCCGATGAAGCCGATCGCGCCGGCTGCAGCAACCGAGGCCCCTGCCGCCATGGCGACCCCAAGAACCAACACAACAGACAGGGCTCTCAGATCGACCCCAAGGCTGACTGCCGTCTCTTCGCCCAGCGCCAGCACGTCCAGCGCCTTGCGCTGTGAGAAGATCAATATTGCCCCAAGACCCACAAAGGGGGCCGCCAGTGCGGCGTCGGCCATGCTGCGGTCCTTGAGCGAGCCCAACAGCCAATAGATGATCTCACTCGCCGCATAAGCGTTGGGCGACAGGTTCAGTGCCAAGGAGGTCAGCGCCGCGCAAATGCTCGATAATGCGACGCCTGCCAGAATGAGCGAGAGCGTGCCCCCTCGCCAGCTGACGAGCAGAAGCACAACTGTTGCAAGCGCTGCCGCCAGCATCGCAAGGGCTGGCAACGCCCATGGCCACAGGCTTGCAAGACCGAAATACATCGCGCCCACAGCGCCCAGGCCCGCCGCGGCAGAAATGCCGATGACCCCAGGCTCGGCCAACGGGTTGCGCAAGAGGCCTTGCAACGCGGCGCCGCTGGCGCCAAGGGCCGCCCCGATCATAAGAGCCAGAAGCGCGCGCGGCAGTCTGATCTCCCGCACCACTATGCTCGCGGTGTCGCCCTCCCCCAACAAGCCTGCAATCACCGCCTCAGGCGGGATGGGTGCATAG
>DMER01000051.1:2696-9776 GCA_003451645.1 Alphaproteobacteria bacterium
CTCAGGCGGGATGGGTGCATAGCCGATGAAAAGCGAGAGTACGCTCAGCGCGAGTGCGGCCAGTCCCAACGCGACGCAGATCAGTGCCGGGCGCATCCTGTGTGTCACCAGTCCAGGGCCACGCCAGCAAACAGCCCCGCCCTTGGCGCGGAGAAGCCAACGGCATCCGAATATCTTTCATCGAAAACATTCTGGCCACGCAGATTGAGCAAGACGTGCTCGTTCAGCCGGTAGCGCGCATTCAGGTTCACGATCGCCCGATCATCGAGCTCAGTCCTGAAGATAAAGAACCCGTCCTCCTGCTTGGCGGCCGTTTGCAGCGTGGCATTGAGATTGCCGCGCCCGTCTGCGAAGGACCAATCAACGGAAACGGAGCCCAAATGCTGCGGACGGCGTTGCCGGGGCAAACCGTCTTCGGCATCCACGCTCGAGATAGTGGCATCGGTATAGGTATAGGCCAGCTGAACCCTCAGGTCCGGCAGCAGCCGCGCGCCAAGCGATGCCTCAACACCCGTCGAGCGCGTTGTCACTGCATTTTGGATGTAGACAAAGATATTTGGATCGAAGCGAATTTCGTCCTCGACGCGCTGATCAAAATAGGCAAACGAGGCTTCAACGTTCGCCTCCGGCCAGGCGAGATCAACGCCCGCATCCCAGCCTGTTCCTCGCTCTTCCCTCAGCGCCGGGTTGCCCGAAAACCCATCACAGAGTTCGAACAAGGACGGCGCGCGGAACCCGGTCCCCGCACTCGCCTTGAGCATCAGCCCCATCGTCTCTGTCTTCACCAGTCCATGTGACAGGGTCGCGCGCCAGCTCACATGATCGCCGAATTCTTCGTGATCATCATACCGGGCGCCCAAGGTCACAAAGGTCTCAGGCGTCAAACGACCTTGATATTCTGCCAAGGCGCCCAGGATCGTGCGCCCGCGGTTGAGGGCGTCTGTTGTCGCTCGCTCATCCTCGAAGTCGGTGCCGAGCACGACGTCGTGTCCTGCCGCAACCTGATAGCGGCCAAGGGCCTCAATCCGCGTGCGCTCGGAATCAAAGCGCGATCCAAAGATGAAGGGCGCGCCATTCGCATAATCAGCGCGGTTCTGCGCCATATAGCTCGCCGCAACATTGCCTGACAACCGCCCATCGCCGCTCTGTCCGCTCAGCGCAAGGCGGCCAGCGAATTGCTCCGTATAGAGCACATTGTCCGTGTCGGACGTCAGAAGTACGAAATCAAAGCGGTCGAACTGCGCCTCGGCCTCGGAGTAGCGCGCAACCCCTTCCAGCCGCCAATTGGGGCTCAAGGCCGCGCCAAAGACACCATGCACCATCACATTACGATAAGGGTCAGGTTCGGTGTTCCCAGAGTCGATCTGTGCGGTAATGCCCTCATTATCAAAGCCCGAAACCGTGACCGCATAGTCCACGATCCCGGATCTGCCGCGCACGGATGCACTGCCCGTAATGGTCTCAAAGCTGCCTGCCTCGATGGACAATCCGGCCTCGGTCTTTTCGCTGCCCCGGCGCGTTGTGATCACAATCACCCCGCCTATGGCATCCGCGCCATAGAGCAAGGCCTGAGGGCCTCTCAGGATCTCGATCCGCTCGACATCGCGCGCGAGCAAATTGGCAAAATTGAAGGAGGTTTGCGTTCCTGACGGATCGGAGAGCTTGAGGCCGTCCACGATCAGCAGGGTGCGGTATTGTTCTTCGCCACGCAGACGCACGGCCGCAAAGCCTCCAGGGCCGCCATTCTGACTAACCCCCACCCCCGGCACATCGCGCAAGACGTCTGTCACGAACACCGCGCCTTTGCGTTCGATCTCCTCCCGCGTGATAAGAGTGACTTGGCTGCCGGTCTCGGCCGGAGGCCTGGATTTCTTTGTTGCCGTGACGATCACGCGCTCGGCAACCGGTTCACTGGCAACGGCCGCGCCGGTCAAGATCATTGTGATAACTGATGCGAGGCCAGAGGCCTTGATGGATTGTAGCATGCATGTCCGCAGGAGCCCTTTGCCCCTGCGCTCCCAGAAGTGACGCGCTCCCCCAGAGCGGAATTGCCCGAGAGGTCCGGCCGTCACAACGGAGAGTTCCGCAACCATAGGCGCACCCCGGCCCAGGTTTCGACGACTCGTTCCTGGGCAGGTTTCCTGGCTCCCGGTTCAGATGCTGGCGCCGGCCTTCCCAGATCGGTACGATCCAGTGGCCATCATGGCGCCCGCTCACCGGTTACAGTTGCGGGGGCAGCTGCGGATTTACACCGCATTCCCTATTATCCAACGAGCGCCGCATCGCGGCCCCCATCAGCACCTAGGCAGCCTGCACTTTATGGCCGCCGCTCAATTCGCGCAAGGCGGGCAACAGCCTCGACGCTCCAAGGACCTGCGCATAACCACAATTTTGCCGGCATCCAGTCGACTTGCGCCTTTGCAGCAACAGTCTTGAGCGCCGGATGGTGGAGAAGGGCCTGCGCGCGGCTAGCAGCAGACGGAGCGTGGTCATCAAAGATGAGGAGGTCCGGCTTTGCAAGCACCACGCGCTCCAAAGAGACTGCGCCGTAATTCGTAACGCCCAGCTCTGGCGCGATGTTCGTAAGCCCTGCGCGCGCCAAGACATCATCGCTGAAGGTCCCCCGCGACGGCGAGTAGCCAATGGGCTCGTAAATGAGCGTGCGCAAAGGTTGCCCGCGTTTCGGGATGCTCCCAAGCTCCCGCCACATCGTCTGGATCAAGGCTTGCGCGCGGTCCTCTTCTTTCAGCGCGCGGCCCAAAAGCTGAAGATTGGCCTCCACATCTTTGAAGGACGACGGGTCAGGAACGACGAGGACCTCAATGCCGAGCCCCTTCAAAAAGTGGTTGGCCTTTGCACCCGTCCAGGCATTTGCAAGGACAAGATCGGGTTTCAGGGGCACGATCTCTTCGGCGCGCGCGCCATTCTTGGCTATGGCTCTTGCCTGATCCGCGACGGTCGACAAGACAGGATCGGCTGCCAGATTGGATACCGCTGCAATGCGGGCGGGCTCGACCAGGCGCAATAAAAGCTGGTCCGTGCAGAGATTGGTCGAGACAATGCGTTCTGGCCTCAGGGCCTGCGCGCTGGGTGCGATCGCGGTCAGAAGCGCCAAAAAAAACGCAGCGATCTGCATCCGGCCATTAAAGGCCCGGCGTAATGCCTGATGCCGGCGCCCAGAGCGCCCCATCCACAAAGGGTTCTTGAACATGTCTCTTGATACGGTTTCTCAAGCTGGTTTGCTATCCCCCCAACGCCGCGCGTTCTTTGGCCAGGCTGCCCTCTCGGCAACAGCGATTGCGCTGTTGGCGGGAACGCAAGGCGCGTTGGCCTCCAAAGCGTTTGCCGCAGGCGGTGACATGGCGGGGGATGTGAGCATCCTCAATACGGCGCTCGGTCTCGAACATGAAGCCATTGCCGCCTATGAACTGGGTGCCAAGTCCGGCCTGTTGAAGGGTGGCGTCCTCGACGTCGCGGTGCTGTTCCAAAGCCACCACAAGGGCCATCGCGATGCCCTGATTGGCACCATCGGCAAACTAGGCGGCAAGGCGGTTGGCGCGAAATCGCTCGACGATTACGCAAAAGCGCTCAACGCGGGCTCGCTCAAGTCTGACAAGGACATCTTGATGCTGGCGCAACGCCTGGAGCGCGGGGCGGCCAATGCTTATATTGGCGTGATCCCGGCTTTTGCTGATCGTGACCTGGCGCAGGTATCCGCGCGCCTGGCCGCTGACGAGACGATGCACTGGGCAATCTTGACGAATGCCTTGGGCCAAGCCCTGCCGAAAGAGCCTTTGAGTTTCGGCGCGTAACTGCCCCCCTTCATGTTGCACGCCGGATTGGGCCGTGAGCGGGTTTTCCTGTTTTCCCGCTTGCGGCCTGCCAGCTCAAAAGGTCCGTATCATGACGCAATCGCTACCCGTGATTTTGGCCGCGACCCTGATCATGGGCGCGGCTACCTCCGCCTCAGCCGCCGATGCCAAGAAAGGTCAAACCCTATGGGAGAGCCGTTGCACAGGCTGTCATTCCTTAGACGAGGACCGGATCGGCCCGCGTCATCGTGGCGTTGTCGGGCGCAAGGCCGGCAGCATCCAGGGCTTCGCCTATAGTGACGCGGTTAAGAAGGCTGGATTTATCTGGGATTCAGTCAAACTCGATGCCTGGCTTACCAACCCGCAAGCGCTGCTTCCCGGTCAGCGGATGAACTTCAGGGTCGCCAAGCCCGAAGACCGCGCCGACATCATTGCCTATCTTGCAAGTCTGTCGCCAAGTAACCCCGCGAAACCGTGATGAGCGTCGCAATCCGGAAATTGCCTCTTCGCGTACCTCCATCCGTTACGTTAAGGTCGGGGCTGTCTGGCCGGGAGGGACGCAACTTGCCGCCCATTGCTGTGGTTCGAGATCCACAAGGCTCTCAAGAGAGCGATATTGCCGATCTATTGTCAAAGACGGCGCAGGGCGATAGGGCGGCGTTCCGCGCGCTGTATGATGCGACTTCAGCGCAATTGTTCGGGGTAGCGCTGCAATTCGCCAAGCGCCGGGAGCTGGCGGAGGACATTGCTCAGGATGCCTACATGGCCATCTGGCAGAAGGCGGCGCAGTATGCGCCCAGCCGCGGAACACCGTTGGCGTGGATGTGCATGATCGTGCGAAATCGCGCGATTGACCGGCTGAGAGCCCAAGCCCGCCGCCCGCAAACGCAGTCACTCGACGATCCGGAGACGCCTGGGCCATTGGCCGCAGCCGAAGCAACGCTTGCCAACAAGGCCGCCAGTGCCCCCAACTGTGCCTTTGATATGGACAAGGCGCTCAGGGCGCTCCCCTTGGTGCAGCGGCAGGCCGTCTTGCTTGCCTTTGTCGAGGGACTAACTCATGTAGAGTTGGCTGAGCGCCTCAATGCGCCACTTGGTACAGTCAAAAGCTGGGTCCGGCGCGGGCTTGCGGCGTTGAAGGAGGATTTGGTGTCATGACGACGCCCGACTATGATTTCGATGCAGCAGAGTACGTGCTCGGCACCATGACGGATGAGGAGCGCCAAGCGTTCGAACGTTTGCGTGACGGCGACCCAGCGCTGCAAGCCGCGACCGCTGCTTGGGAGTCTTCCCTGGGCGAAGCCTTGGTGACCATGGCACCAGCCGCGCCTCCAGCACGTCTTTGGGAGCGGATCGACCACGCGGTTGACGCTCTGCCCGATCCAAGGACCATTCAGGTCGGGCGCGCAGAGGGGTGCTGGACAGAGTTTTTACCTGGCGTGCAATTGAAACTCTTGCGTCCCGAAGACGACAGTGGCACCGCGACTTTTCTCATGAAGTTGGCGCCGGGGGCGTCAGTGCCTGCGCATAATCACCCCAAGACCGAAGAGTGCTATGTCATAGACGGCGTGATGCAGATCGGCGCGGCCCACTTTTATCCTGGCGACTATATCGCCTATCCTGCCGGCGTTCCGCACACGCAAATGGGGAGCTCGACTGGCGGCACGCTGCTCATTCGTGGTGGATACCACTAGCGCCGCCTGTTCAGCGGTCTTCGACTCAGCCACACTGCGGATTAGGCAGGCGAGTGATTCGGGCCCGCCTGTATTGCGGTGTTCATGGCGCAGCGTTGGTACTATCTGGAAAGCGGACAGACGGGGTTGCTCATCGATGTGGCACCCGGAGCAGATGCATTTCCCGCCATCCGCCATTTTGGTCTGAGCCTTGGCAGCGCGCTGGATGCAGAGGCGCTGCATGCATTGACCCCGCAGCCCTTGTGGGGCGCACGCCTTGATCAGCCAAAGCCACTCTGCGTTTTGCCTGGTCTGCAAAGTGGTGAGTTCTGTGCTGCCGCTGTTGCCCCGGCGGGACCCGGCACCTGGCGTTTCGATGCGGCGCAATTCGATCAGACCGCAAAGGGCGCCAGACTACGCCTGCATTTTCAGCGGCACGACCCGGGCCGCGGACGGCTCACGCAGATCTTCCAGGCCTTTGGCGATAGCGGGGTCATTGGTGCGCGCATCCTTGCTGAGGAGTGGCAAGACCCGATCCTGTGGGCAGCGGCGCTCGCCATTCCTTTGCCTGGGGCAATAACAGATGCCATCACCTTTGGCGGCGACTGGGCGCGCGAATTCGCAGCCTGCCGACAAACCCTGGGGCCCGGCGGGCTTCTTCTGGAGAGCTATCGTGGCAGGCCAGGGCATGACCGCTTTCCGGGTCTGATTTTGGGGGAAGCGGGGCTTGGCGAGGATCGCGGACTTGGCGTCGCGCTGACTCTGGGCTGGAGCGGCAATGCGCGCATGCGGATTGACGCACTGCGCCTTGGCGGCTTCGTCGCGCAGCTGGGTGAACTCATGCTCGATGGCGATGAGGCCTATGAGGTCTATGAAAGCCCCTGGGCCTACGTGGCCGTGCGCAATGACGGCCTGAATGGCATTGCCGAGGTCATGCAGCGTTTTGTCCGCAGCCGGATTATTCCCAATCTCGCACGTGCCCGCCCTCGCCCCGTTCATTTCAACACGTGGGAGGCCGTCTACTTCGCCCAGAATGACGAAACCTTGCGGGACTTGGCCGAACGCGCGGCCTTTGTGGGCGCGGAGCGCTTTGTCCTGGATGATGGCTGGTTCAAGGGCCGTGACAATGACCGCAGTGCGCTGGGCGATTGGAGCCCGGACCCTGCGAAGTACCCGGATGGTCTGTTTCCTCTCATCGAGCACGTGCGCTCGTTGGGCCTTGAGTTCGGGCTTTGGGTTGAGCCGGAAATGGTCAGCCCGGATAGCGATTTGGCGCGGCAGCATCCAGGTTGGCTGCGGCGGGAACCTGATGGCAGCATTGTGTTGCAGCGCCATCAAGCGGTTCTAGACCTCTCGATCCCGGCGGTGTGCGATCACGTCTATGACACTATCTCAGGGCTGCTTGCCACTCATCCGATTGCCTATTTCAAATGGGATATGAACCGCGATCTCACAGGGCTCGACGCCGAAGGCAGGCCTGGGCACGCGGACTATGTGCGCGCACTTTATGACCTGATTGAGCGGGTACGGCAGGCGCATCCCGCCGTTGAGATCGAAGCCTGCGCCAGCGGCGGCGGGCGCTGCGACTATGGCCT
>DMER01000048.1:0-4376 GCA_003451645.1 Alphaproteobacteria bacterium
TGCCGGAATACTTCTCGGCGGAGATCAGGAGATCCACAGTCCAGCTTTGCTCGGAATAAAAATCAAGCTCGTCACGGACATACGTGAACGCCTGACGCGGCTTGGCGGCATCCGGACCAAGGATGCCAGTCCGCAGCGCATCGTGCGCGACGTCAACAGACTTCCAGACGTCTGCAATCGGATCGTAATCGTCACCCATGGAACAGTCCGATCACCGCAAAAACCGGCACCCAAGCCAGGATGGCCAGAGGCACGATCAGAAGCGGCGCGAAGCCATGCCCCTCGCCTTCCGGATCGGTGGCGCACATGGATTCCCAGATGGCCTGTACGTGTTCCTCTGACACGCAGAAGCGCTCTGCGATGTCGAGAAAAGCCTCGCCGGCATCGATAGCGGCCATGATCTCAAGGTCGCGTTCTTCTTCGAACTGGCGCACGATCTCAGACATCGACCATCTCCCGGTGGAGCTTGGACGGCATGTCCTTGAGTTCTTTGAGAGCCTGCTGGATGTCGAGGCCAACGGGGCGGCGGAAGCGCTCAAGAGGCCATGCGTCGATGCCGAGAACGTTGATGTAGCCGCACGCAATGTGAGGCGTCTGGATCAGCGCATCACTCTGGAGCTTGATGACCGTGCCGGCCGGAATGAACTGGCGAACAGTGACAACTGTGCCCTTCCGGATCGGGAACATGTAGTTCATGCGCCCGTCGCGATATACGATCTCATATGGATCATCATTGACGCACACCAGCTTGTCTCCAGCGTTATACATTGGCCCCTCCTCTGGGCGTCACACGGACCAGAACGGATGGCTGCTCGGCGTAGCGCTTGGTGACCACGAGGTTCGTGATCTGGGCGTCGTCGTCGAAGGCGATGGCGTTCATGCCGTCATTGATGATCTTGGCGATATTGTCCGCATCGAGACGGATATTGTGATCGTGCAGGCCCATCAGGGCTTCCTTCTGGCGCCACTTGGGCCAGCTCGGCGGCACGGCGAAACGGGCGATGATTGAGACAGCGATGGCGCCAGTGAACTTCTGTCGGCCGCGCATGACCTCGTGTGTGCAGGCCCGGACCTTCACGAGATAGGCGTCATGGGCCGGGGAATTGAAGATGCGGACGAACTGCCCGCGGGCATTTGCACGGGGCCTCGCCCATGCCTGCGGATCACCCGGTATCACAAAGGACACCGGGCTCTCCAGCGTCGGGAGGGTCGCTCCCTCGGACATCAGGAAGACAGTCCGGCGCGAACCGCCGCGTCTTTCGACTCCAGCAACTTTCGAAGCACTACTGTTCGCTCCGGGTTGCGTGGCGTCGTGTCGATGATCTGCCGCGCCAGATCACAGAACGGTTTACTGCGAGCCTGCAGGACAGGTGGCAGATGATTGTAGTGAAAATACCGCAGGATGTGATCGGCGGCGATCTCATCGGCGGTGAACTCGGTCGGGGCGGGATGAATGGCGTCTGACATCACGCGGCCTCGTCTTCGACGGCATCAAGTTCCGCTTCGTCCGCCGCAGATGTTTCCACCTTGCCGGCCATCGGATTGCCGAGGAACAGGTCATCCTGGTTCGCAAGGCCGAACGCATTGATGTAGTGCATCAGGTGCCGGATACGGGCATCGCGGTCGGTCTCGCCCATCTTCCGCATACGCATCGCGATCTTGAAGGCCGACCAGTCGACGTTGTGCTGTTTCTCGGCGTTCTTCTTCAGCGTGCCGATGCCCTGATTGGCCTGTGCCGCATCCGACGTTTCGGTATCGTAGCGGTCAGCAAGGTTCTTCAGGACGTCTGCACTGGGCAGATATTCGTTTCGTTCTTTCTTGGACTTTCCCATGACGGGTCTCCCAACTCCGGGCAGGGACGCGGCGCCCGGTTCCCGCCTAGACGCCTTGGCGCCTGAGTTCCGGTTCGAAGAAATCGTCGGGGTAAATCTCGATGCCTTCTGCAGCAGCAGCCGCGATTATGAGGCGCTTGCGATCATCAGGGATTGAGTTGTTCGCCTTCCAATAGGCTGCGACAGACTGCGAAACATTCGCCGCCTGCGCGAGGCGCGTCTGGGTTTTGAACCCCAGTTGGAGAAGGTGATCGACGACGTTGAACGGTTCTGACATGGCTATCGATTACTTCGATGCCTTCGAACTTTCAAGTCCCGAAGTCGATAGTTTCGATTATGCGATATCTGTATCGAAATGTTAGATAAGAGGGATGATGGACAGAAAACAAATTGGCGCCCGGCTCAAAGAGGCTCGTGTTGCAAAGCGACTTTCTCAAGCCGCTGTCGCTAAAGCTCTTGGCTTCAGCCAAGCCTCCCTCTCTGAATGGGAAAAGGGCGAACACCTCCCTTCCATGCCGAAGATTCTGGAACTTGCCGAATGGCTGGGGATGGAAGGCGCTGGGGATATAGAGGCCGCTCTGACGCCCGACCGAACAGGACTGTCCGACCTTATACCAGACATGGTTGCGGTTCCCGTTTTTGATGTCCGGGCATCGGCTGGATCTGGTGCTCTAGCTACAGAAATGGACCCAGTAGCATATTGGCCGTTTCCGCGATTGTTTTTTGATACAATGGGTCGCCACCCAAAGGCCTTCCTGATGATTAGTGTTTGGGGAGACTCCATGGAACCAACCTTGCGGTCTGGCGCCCGCATCGTTGTTGACACCCAGCGGACTAACCCCGCTCAGCCTGGCATCTACGTTCTCGACGTTGAGGGCATGGAGGTCGTTAAACGCCTGGATATGATCCCCGGATCGAAACCGGCTCGCCTGCGAATCAGCTCGGACAACCCCCTGCATCAGGCCTATGAGGCCCCCGCTTCTGACGTTCGGGTTATCGGCGGCGTCTGCGCTGTCATATCGACAATGTAGAAATATCGAAATTCTCAATTGACGATCTTCGAATAGTTCGATATTCCCTTCCTCACCACTGAGGAGGGACTTCATGGAACTTATCACCACAATCGGACTCGGCCTTGGCTTTGTCCTCGCGGGCTTCGGCATCGTCGCCACGCTCTACTTCGCCTTCTATCATCTGCTGCCATCGGTCGACCGGGCCATGGTCCGTGCATTGTTCAGCGATGCGGATGATGAACACGCTTCGAAGTGGGATCAGCGCAATGGCTGATGGCCTGATCGAACGCCGCTTCCCGACAGACGAGGAATACGCGGCCGCTGTCCAGATCGTCACTGACTACATCGACGACAGCAAGTCCGGCTGGGATCGCGCTCGTGCCGAGTCGATCCTGAAACAACTCAACGACTGGCAGATCATCCTTTTCCACAACCGGATGACCGCCTCCCATGATGCGGAGAAAGACTGATGGTTATCGATTTCCATATCGGATGGCCGGAAGGGCTGATGATCGCCTGGTGCCTGCTTTCGCTGGCGATCAACGCGTCAGAAGACGGCAAGACCGTAAAAGTCCAATTCCCGATCGCCCTCGTCCGCTGGCTGATCTTCGTTGGGCTGCTGGTGTGGGGAGGCTTCTTCTCGTGACCGCCTTCATTATCGACTTCACCGCCGAACGCCGCGCCCGTGAGGAGGAAGCCCGCACGGCACAGGCCCGAAGCTACCTCATGGAATGCGCCGCTCAAGTCGGACAATCGATCCTTGCGCTGAACTCCCCCGAAGCCGCCCGCCAGATGGTCATGGACCTGATGCCGGCCGAACTGCCTCTCGAACTGACAGAGGCGCACATTCTCAAATTGGAAAGGAATTCCCAATGACCAACATCTCCCTGTCTTCACTCGGCTTGACCGAGGAAACCCTTGCTGATCGTGTAGTCGACAAGATTGCCGGCAGCCTTCTCGAGTCCCTTCAGTACGATGAGGATGGTGGCGAATGGCATGGCGACAGCAAGTTTGCCCAACGCCTCAGTTCGCAGGTCGCTAACCGACTGAACAAGATCGTCGATGACTTGGCTGAAAAGCACGTCATCCCCCGCGCCACTGAGATGATCGAAACTCTCGTCCTTCAGGAAACTAACAAGTGGGGCGAAAAGATCGGCAAGCCGGTCACGTTTATCGAATACCTCACTCAGCGCGCAGAAAACTGGGTGCGCGAAGAAGTGAGCTTCGACGGCAAAACCAAAGGTCAGGACAGCTACGGCTGGAAGAAGGCCGGCACGCGCATCGAATACATGATCGACAAGCACCTTCAATACAGCATCGACCGCGCTATGCGGGAAGCTGTCGGCGCCGCCCATCAATCGATCATTGGAGGGTTGAAAGATGCAGTGAACATCAAGCTCGGTGAGATCGCTATTCAGCTGAAAACCGAAGTGGTCAAAAAATGAAACCCCGCAGCAAACGAGACCTCGAACGTCTCCAGGCCGAAGCAGCCCGGGCCATCAACATGCTTGGCGCTCTCGAACTTGAAGCC
>DMER01000048.1:4582-6369 GCA_003451645.1 Alphaproteobacteria bacterium
GCCATCAACATGCTTGGCGCGCTCGAACTTGAAGCCATCGCTCACCAGAACCATCAGCGTGCGGACGCTATCGGATCGGTGAAGCGGGATCTGCAGAAAGCCCTGAACGGAGAGCGCACTGGTTTCGACTGGGCGGGCGGGCGTGGGCAATGGCTGGAAGGAAAAGCCGCATGATTGAGCAACGACCTATGGATGAAGAGTCGAAAGTCCTCGAACGGGAGGCAAATGATCTGGCACGCGCTGCGGTCGCCAAGATGTTCGAGTGCTACGGCAATGCGCCACTGCTCTCGGACTGGCGTGAAATGGATCGGGACGCTTCGGCGCTTCTCGCATCCCTGCTTGCAACAATGGATCACGCCACGGGACTGCTGATCTCCCGGTACGGATCAGTCAAAGCCGGGCTGCTGATGGACCTCGCCGCTGCCTTCTATGAGCGAGTCGTCGTGGCAACAAACGAAGCACCAGAGGCGAAACTGCAATGACCGAGGTTCAGAAGTGGGATGGCAAGCCCATCTCCAAAGCCGGCGCCTATAGCGGCATTCCGATGGAGGTCTATCATCGTGATCCAAATCTCTGCGTTCGCCCTTCGATTAGTTCGACGGGGCTGAAACAGATACTTGAATGTCCGCAGAAATACTGGGCTTTCTCGCCCTACAACCCGGATCGGATCGAGTCGCCCTCCAACAGCGCTTTCGACTTCGGCCGCGCAGCCCATAGCGTCATCCTCGAAGGGCGCCTGCCCCGTCGTGAGTATGCGGTGTCTCCGTATACCGACTTCCGGACAAAGGCTGCTCAGGAGTGGAAAGCGAAAGCCGAGCGCCTGGGCCTCACGATCCTCAAAGCCGAAGACCTCCGGACGATTGCTGCGATGTACCAGCAGATAGCGAGGCATCCGATTGTCGAGGCTGGCGGGTTGGACGGCGAGGTCGAGGTTTCCCTCATCTGGCCGGACCCTGTGACGGGCTACTTCTTTAAAGCTCGCCCGGACGTTCTTCCGATGGGCGATATGATTATCAACTACAAGACATGCGCCGATGCTTCGCTTCGTGCGGTCGCCCAATCGGTCATCAAGTATCGCTACGACATCAGTGAATCTCTGGCTGCGATGGGAATGGCGGCAACGCTGAAGCGCCAGGTGACGAACGTGGCGCTGCTCAGCCAGGAAAAGTCTCCGCCCTACGTCGTGAGCTGCTTCGAGTTTGCAGACGAATATCTCGCCGTCGGGACACAGATGGTGCGCGAAGCGATGGATACGTTTGCTCGCTGCATGGAGTCGGGAGAATGGCCTTCATTTTCGGACGATAACTCAACGATCGTTCCGCCCAGCTTCATCGTGAGCCGGGCTTTCGGGAATGCAAAGGCCGACATCGGCGTGCTGGATGATCTGACAACGGAGGACGTGGAATGAACCGCAAAGCCGCAATCTCATGGGCTCGCGCCTACATTCGAGAGGCCGACAAACTTCTCTACTGCGCAGAACTTAACGACACGCAGGATCAGGCCGACACGTACATCGCTGCCGCCACCATTCTTGTCGTCAAGGCAGCGAGCATCATGGCCCCGTTTGCAAAGAAGGATTCCGAAACATGAACGACCTCACCGTAAAGGAAGAAGGCAAGCCGACAGACCTGATCGCATCTGCCTTCGATAAAATGGGCCAGAACTTCGAGGAGCTTCTGCCGGCACACGTCACGCCTCAGCGCTTCAAGCAAGTCGTGATGACAGCGATCACGTCCACGCCGGACCTCATGGTCGTTGCCTCTACGCCTGGCGGGCGGCGCTCAATT
>DMER01000048.1:6600-6844 GCA_003451645.1 Alphaproteobacteria bacterium
GCGCCAGTGACGGGCTTGTGCCTGATGGCCGGGACGCCGCTCTCGTGCCTTTCAATTGCAAGGTTTCGAAGAAGGGCGAGCCGGATCGCTGGGAGAAACAGGCACAATACATGCCCATGTGCCGCGGAATCGTTACGAAGATGCAGCAGTCCCAGAACTGCCGCGAGATCGGCGTGAACCTCGTCTACCAGAACGACAAGTTTCACTATGCCGAGACTGAGAAGGGCACTGAGTTTCATCACAC
>DMER01000048.1:7076-7446 GCA_003451645.1 Alphaproteobacteria bacterium
CCCGTCCTGTTCGGTGACAAGGGTGAACTGATTGGCGCCTACGCTTTCATGCGGACGGCAGATGGCGGTTTCTACATCGCCCCTGTTCCGAAGGATGAACTGGACAAGATCGAAGCCTCGTCGAAGGCTGGCAACAGCCCGTGGAAGGGCCCGTTCAAATCAGAGATGCAAAAGAAAAGCGCCCTGAAGCGACTGGCCAAGATCGCGCCTGTCTCTCGCGAGGTGCAGGCCCTCATCGACCACGACAATGAGACCTTCCACGAACTCGAAGCGATTCCAGAGAAGCCGAAGATGCTGGACCGTCTGAGAGCGGCGAAGGAACCGCAGGCCATCACCACAGACCCTGAGCCTGAAACACCGCCTGCTGACG
>DMER01000048.1:7571-10081 GCA_003451645.1 Alphaproteobacteria bacterium
ACGCCGATGATGGCGGCCTACCTGCTGCGCCCGGTCGCGCATGCCGAGACGCCGCCGCGCTGGATGGGCGCCTACCTGAAGATGGCCGCCTGGTGCCTGAAACACCGCCTGCTGACGATCCTGACGTCATGGATGGCGAGGTCATCACCACAGCGACTCTTGACCTTCCCGTGCTGGAGGAAAAGGTCAGCAAGGCTCAGGCCGAGGCCTACGCAGACGCATGGGCTACTCTCTACAAGACACTCGACAAGGCGGGCCGTGATCGCCTCTGGTCTGAAACCGAAGATGACGTCGACCGCGTGGGCAAGATCAGTAGCAAGGCCATGGACGTCTGCAACGACGCCCTGAACTCGCCGGCCGAATGACATGGTGGCCCCGGACGATCCCCGTCTCCAGATTGCAAGGAAGCTCGCTGATCGCCTGAAGCGGATTGAAGTTCGTAATCGGGCACGGGCTCACCGCATCAACAAGACGCGTCGGCGTGATGACAAGATCGAGATCGAGGTCGTCGACTTCGTTCAGAAGGTCATCGACTGGAATGGCTGTTGCTGCATCTGCTGCACGGAGATCGACCTCACCCTTCCCGGTACGGACAATGAAGGCCTGACGCTCGAACACATGGTGTCCTTGGCTCAAGGTGGATCTCACACGTCACGGAACATCGGCCCCGCTCATCGACGCTGTAACATGAAGAAGGCGAACGAGAAGGATGGTCCTGGCGCTGCGAAGATCAAGCGACGTCTCGGTCTCAAAGGGCCAAGGGCACGGAAAGCGAAGGCCATCGCACAAGGCCGGTACAGGCCGATGAAGTCGCGGGGCTTTCAGGGCAGCAGGAAATTCAACGGAGAGGTATCATGGAAGACGAAGTGAAAGACGGCGGGGCGGCGATCAAGATCGACTCCGACACAATCGAACTGGCCAAGCAAGCGCTTATGATGGCGCACCACATGCTGAGCCAATACGATTGGAAGGCGTGGATTGAGGAATGCCAGCGCGCTCATAGCGTCGGCCATATTCTGCATCCGACCGCCTACCGCGATGCGCTATTCAGTGGACGCCTTGAAAGCAACGAGGCGTTCGCCCGCGCCGCCCACACGTTTGTGAGCGAGCTAAACCGCCTCGCAGCGCGGGAGGGACGGGATGGGTGAGCCAGACGATCCGTATGACTACTTCGATGATGAGGACGATGAGCCTGAAGCAGAAGGCTTTCAATGCGCTGCCTATTGGGTTGGCGATGAGAAGACTGGCGGTTGGTATTGCCCGATTGCCGGAACAGAAGACTGCGACTGGGAATGCCCAGATCATTTAGGACGATAACCATGACACTCACAGACACAACACTTGCAGAGATCGAAGCTGCGGCAAGGGCGGCGACGGAGGGGCCGTGGCAAACGATGGCTGGCGATCCGCTTGCAGTTGATGCGCATTCAAGTGTCTACGTGGCCAAAATGACAGGTGCCACGCCCGTCACGGAGTTGGCAGCCAACGCCCGCTTCATCACCCTCGCCTGCAACAACGCAGCCGCGATGGCTGCTGAGATTAGGGCGCTGAGGGAGGCATATCTGACGCTGCAAATGGCGCTTTCAGAGGCGGGAGACGATTACCCCGGATCGTCAATGCAGGAATGGTGTGTGCAGCAAATCGCGCGCGCTGAACAGATAAGGAAAGGAACACCCCCATGACTCCCGAAGACCTTACAAAGCTCCGCGCTCTGATTGCTGCGCGCGATGCGGCAGAGCACGATTTTGAGACTAAGGGAGCTGCGGCTCATTATGTTGCAGCAGTTGAAGCAAGTAAGGCCCTGAAGGACTGGCTGGGCAGCAAAGCCGTTGCCATTGTCGAACACATTGAGCGCGTCGAGCGTAACCGCGACATGTGGAAAGGGCAATGCGAACGTCAGGCAGAGGCTCTTGGGAGCGCGCCACACAGAAAGGAACATCTGATGTCTGACGTTTTGAGAGCGGTGGAGGAGATTGTTGATGTGCTCTGCAAACATCTTGGTCCACAGGTTTTGAACCAAGATACCGCCAGCGATATTGATATTGATCGCCATGACGATTTCCGAAACGAAATGCAGGAAGTTGCGGCAGACATTGTGGCAATCCCCACCCTCCGCGCCGCGCTCGCTCCGGTGACTGACGAGGAAGTGGCGGGGATCAGGGAGAGGCATGAGGAGCTAGAGCGGCTGGGCGAATTGGCGCACCACGATTGGGCAAGCGAAGCCCACACCGACCGCGCGACCCTCCTGCGCCGCGATGCGCAGCGTGAGGCGGAGTTGGCTGCGGTCAAGGCTGAGAGAGATAGAGCGCAGCGTGCTTGTGAACAGATGGGTGAGCGGATCACGTTGCTGGAGGCGGAGTTGGGGCGGTTGCGGGAGGCGTTAGGCACGCTGACAGACTGCCAGCCCGTCCCGAAGGTATACAAGTACACCGGCACAGCGGAAGTCGATGTCGAAAACATGTTTGACGTTGGCCATCGCCACAAGAACGGAAAGCAGCCGCGCGACTACC
>DMER01000125.1:0-3147 GCA_003451645.1 Alphaproteobacteria bacterium
ACCCACGGAACTTCAAGGACGGATATCTTGACCGCCTCAGGGGATGCGATGCGGATGGCCTTCCGCGCTTGGTCCATGATTTCAAACTGACCCGTTTGGCGCTCCTGTTTCGGTGTCAAGGAAGCGTATAGATCGATGACACGGGCCTCGGCTTGCGCGCCGGCCCCAATGGAGACGAACACTTCTTCAACGTGCTCGATCTTGCGGAGTTCAGCATCTATTTTTTGCGCGGCGTCGAGCGCAGAAACAACGCCAGTGCCAAGCGGTAGCTCGATCGAACCCTGAAACTCGCTCCTGTCGGCGCGCGACGTAAACCCGGAAGGAACGCGAGCAGCATACCACGCACCGGCAACAACCGAGGCAAACGCAATGATAATCACAACAATGCGAAATCGAACGGCCAGCTTTACGAGACCTGCATAGGCGCGGTCAGTTGAGTCCCAGAACGCTTCGAGCGGCCGAAAGACGGGTGAAACGCCACTGGATGTGAGGATGCGCGATGCAAGCATCGGCGTGAGTGTCAAAGCAACGAGCAAAGAAACAGACACCGAAAATACGATCGTCAGACCGTATTGGTAGAAGAAGCGTCCTACGATGCCATCCATGAAGGCAATCGGAACAAAAACAGCAAGCGTGGCTGCTGTGCCTGCAACCACGGCAAGTCCCACTTTACGCGTACCGTCCAGCGCGGCCTCAAGCGGTGGCTTCCCCTCTTCCAGCTCTTTCATGATCGCTTCAATAACGACGATAGCGTCGTCTACGAGCAGTCCGATGGCAACGGTGAGCGCAAGCAGGGTCAGGACGTTGATTGAGAACCCCAGGAGGTAAAAGCCAAAAA
This sequence comes from Alphaproteobacteria bacterium, assembly GCA_003451645.1. Lineage (GTDB taxonomy): Bacteria > Pseudomonadota > Alphaproteobacteria > Micropepsales > Micropepsaceae > DMER01. The sequence goes on from DMER01000125.1 coordinate 839, forward strand.
AAGTGGCCACAAGGGATGTCGGGATCGCCAGGGCCACGATGATCGTCGCTCTGAAATTCAGGAGGAAAACAAAGGTCACTGCAACGACAAGCCCTATTGCAATCACGACGTCATGGGTGACGTCCTCGATCGAGCTCTCGATGAATTTCGACACATCTCTGGTCGCGACAATCGTCACCCCGGCGGGTGCAAGCGCGCGCAAGCCTTCTGTGGCGGCTTTGACCTGGTGCGCGACCTCCACAGTATTCTGACCTGATTGTTTCCTGATATCGAGCGAGATGCCTCGTCTGCCATTCAAGAATGCCGCTGAGCGCTCATCCTCCAGGCCGTCCTCCACGCGGGCAACATCAGAAATTCGGATTGTGACGCCATTTTCCCGATAGGCGACTGGCAAGTCAGAAAAGCCATTCGCACGGGTAACTTCAGCGACAGTTTTGACACCAAACTCCAGCGTGCGGGCAGCCGTTTCCAGCCGCCCGCCAGGAAGCTCTGCATGCTCGCTCTGGATCGCCCGTCGTACATCATCCGCCGTGACGCCAAACGCCCGCAGCCGTTCATTGTCGAGCCAGATGCGCACCGCGCGCTCACGACCCCCGACCAATTTCACGGCGCCGACACCGTCGAGGCGTTGAAGACGTTCCTTGGCCACATCATCGGCGAACGCCGTCAACTCGGCGATAGGCAGATCGCCAGCGATCATGACGGAGATGATCGGCGCCGCGTCCGGATCGACCTTGTCCACGATGGGCGGATCCATATCCGGAGGCAATTCTGCCAAGGCGACTTGCACCTTGTCCCGAACATCCTGGACCTTCTCGCGGGCATTGGAACTCAGATTGAACTCGATCAGAATTTGCGCGCGCCCTTCACTGGAAAAGGATTGCAGCGTTTCAATTCCGTCGATCGTGTTGATGTACTCTTCGAGAATGTCGGTGACTTCCGACTCCATGGTTTCCGCAGAGGCCCCGTCCAGCGTCGCCGTCACATTGACATAGGGAAATTCAACATCGGGAAATAAGTCGACACCCAAGCGCCCCATCGACATAAAACCGAGGCCTACCAACGATGCGATGAGCATCACGGCGAATACGGCGCGGCGAATCGAAATATCGACGAGCGACATCATGAAGGTGTGGGCTCAATCCTGGCGCCGTCATACAGCGGCTCCGAGGCTGTCAGGACGACTGTTTCTCCACTCATCAACCCGTCAAGGATCTCTACACGATCAGCATCAATGTCTGAAACTTTCACGGGACGTCGCTTAGCTTGCGCGTTCGTTACCAGATAGACGTAGCGATCTTCGCCCGTACCTTGAATTGCTCTGCGCGGCAGGACGGTGGCAGACCGGGGATCAACTTCGACCTCTGCGCGGACCGACTGCCCGGCTTTGACAGCGCAATCGGGGTTCGCAAATGCCATTCGAAATTCCACCATCCGCGAAGTCGGGTCAACGCGGTCGTTCAAGATGAGGATCTGTGATTCTATAGGATCACTCCGGCCATCGACGTAGAGGTGACCCTTCAAGTCGAGCCGCAAACGCGCGAGCTCGGACTCAGGCGCAAACAAGATCGCCGCAGCAATTCCGCACTCCTGAACCTGAACAACGGCGGAGTTGCCCATTCCGGAGAAGCGGTTGGCCATGAACACGCCCTCATCGATATAGCGAGCAGTGATAGCGCCATCGAATGGCGCGCGGACTGTTGTATCCCACAGCGCCTGCTTGGCGGTTTCCACTTCTGTCTCCCTGAGTCGCAGGTTGGCGCCAGCAACCTCAAGGGCGGTTTTGGCATTGTCAAAGACCACACCCGAGACGACGCCTTTGGTTTCCAGTGGCGTGTAGCGATCCACGAGTGTCTGTGAGCGTGTAACTTCGGCCAGGGCAACGTCCCGCATTGCTTCGGCTTCGACGAGGCTGCGCTGATAATCGACCTGCCGGGTTCTAAAGAGCGGATCGCCCTTACGAACCCTGTCACCCACCCGGACGAAAATCTGTTCAACGACCCCCTCCGCCAACGCGCCAATATTGCTGGTTTGCTTGGCGGCAATGGTCCCGGATGCAATCAAATAGTCGTCCCGCATGACCGTTTCTGCGGAAACCGTTTCAACCTGGACAACCCGGGTCTCGGCTTCAGCCGTAACGCCGGCCGCCGCAGGGGCGGCTTGCCCTTCAGGCTCTGCGTCCCGGCATCCAGAGACCAGAACGAAAACCGCACAGAGTGAAAGCGTCGCACAAATCCTCATGAACGCCCCGGCATCAGGTAGGCGCCGCGCCCGCTCGAAAGCAGGGCTCCGTTGGCGTTCATTACAGT
>DMER01000125.1:3356-4553 GCA_003451645.1 Alphaproteobacteria bacterium
ACAGGGCTCCGTCGGCGTTCATTACAGTGGCTTCGGCGACAGAGAGAGTTGCCCCAAGACGGACAATTCTTCCCGTTACACTCAGCGTTCCTGGCGTGGCCGGTTTGTGATAATCGACCCGCAAGTCCGCCGTCGCGGCTGGCATGTTGCCCGAAGCGAGCAGGGCATAAAATCCCGTAAGATCAATCAGCGCCGCAATTACACCGCCATGGGCAGACTGTATTCGCGGATTGGAAACCACTTCCTCTCGCCATGGCATTTCCAGCAGCAGCTTGTCACTGTCTGTGCTGATCGCCCTCAACCCCAGCCACCGATGGAAGGGGGCCGCATCGAGTGCGGCCTGTAACTGATCAAGATTGAGCATGGGGCCACTCATGCAAGGGTCTGCTCTCGGATCGGTCGAAGAAAGGATACAACCGCTTCGATAAACACATCGTTGCGATCTCCCGCCACCATATGTCTTGCGCCAGCAACGTCGGTGAAATGCGCCTGCGGCGCGAGGGATCGAAACGCCGTGACGGAGTCTTCTGAAACCAGCTCGCTCATACGTCCACGGATGAGATGAAGCGGTACGCGGATGTCCCGAACAGCTTGCTCCAGATCACCTGTATGAGCAACTCCGGAGCGGCGCATGACGCCGGTGATAAAGGCAGGGTCCCAGTGCCATCGCCAACGCCCATCTTCGCCCTGCCGAAGGTTCTTGCGCAGCCCCTCAAGGTCTTTCGGCCGCGGGCGATGTGGCAGATAGCTGGCAATCACATCTGCGGCCTGTTCCAGCGAGGCAAAGCCTTCCTGAACATGCGCGCCCATGAAGCCGACAACTTTGGTGACACCGGCAGCGTCCATGTTCGGCGTGATGTCGACAAGTGTCACCGATTCAAATGCATCGCGTGACAGCATGCCTGCGGCAACTATGGCTGCGAGTCCTCCAAGCGAAGCACCGACTATATGTGGGCGCGGCCCTCCACCCGCTACACGTTCACCAACCTCAACAAGGTCTCGCGCGATAGCTTCGAGAGAGTAATCACCGTCTGGAGCCCAGTCGCTTTCACCATGTCCGCGAAGATCCAAGGCAATTGAGCGATACCCTTCAAATGCCACCGCTTTCGCGGCGCCGCTCCAGGCGTGGCGGGTTTGCCCCCCGCCATGGGCAAAGATTACCGGCGGGGCGGCAGGATCGCCAAAAGAACTGAGCGC
>DMER01000235.1 GCA_003451645.1 Alphaproteobacteria bacterium
GATTTCCCCCACACTGGTGCTCCACGGCGATGCTGCCCCGCTGATCAGGGCAGAGGCCGGCCGCCACACCGCCGCTTGCATTGCGGGAGCGGAGTATCTGGAGATCCCAGGGTGGGGGCACGCCATGTCGCCAGCCGCTGTTGAAGCTGTGGCGGGCCCCATGGTGCGGTTCATCAGCAGCGTGGAGAGTGCGCGGGCGGATGCCTTTGCGGTGCGCCCGGCGCCGGGTTGTTGCGGCGCAACGCCCGGGGATTGACGGTGATCGCCATTCCGACGCTCGCGACTGAACGGCTGATCTTGCGCGGGCACAAGATCGAGGATTTTGCGGCCTATGCTGAGATGGCCGCGGACCCCAATTGGGCGCGTTACACCGTCGGCACGCCCCCAACGCGTGAACAGTCTTGGAGCCGCTTCCTGCGCAATTTCGGCCATTGGGCCTTGCTGGGGCAGGGATTCTGGGCGGTAGAAGAGCGCCAGACCGGGGACTATCTGGGCGACGTCGGCTTTGTGGAGGGCAAGCGGGACCTGACGCCGCCGCACACGGGCGAGCCGGAGATCGGCTGGGCCCTGAAGGCAAGTGCGCAAGGAAAAGGCTATGCGACCGAGGCGGCCCAGGCTGCATTGCTCTGGGGACGGACGGCATTCGGACCGGTCCGGGCCGTGTGCATCATCAACCCTGAGAATACGCCGTCGCTGCGTGTCGCGGCGCGCCTGGGTTTTGCCGATTTTGAAGACTTGTCCTATCAGGGCAACACCATACGCCGGTTTGCCCGGATGCTCTAAACGCCAATCAATGCTGACATTAGTGAGGCCTTCCGTATGCACATCACACTCAACGGCCAACGGATATTCTTCGATGTTGTTGGCGAGAAGTTGCGCATTAACGGGCCGCGGCTAGTTGAGCAACCCACTTTGATCGTCATGCATGGCGGCCCCGGCTTTGATCATGCGCGCATGCGGCCGGACTTCGATCACTTTGCTGATGTTGCGCAGGTTGTTTACCTCGACCATCGTGGCAATGGCCGCAGCCAGCCGTCAGACCCGCAGACATGGAACTTAGGCACATGGGGTGACGATGTCTGGGCCTTTTGCGAGGCGTTGGGGATTGAGAAGCCAATCGTCTTTGGGCAGAGCTTTGGCGGGTTTGTCGCGCAATCCTACCTCACGCGCCATCCGGAGCATCCGGCCGGTGTGATCATCTCGTCAAGTGCTGCCCGCATGGACTTTCCAGCGACCTATGCCTTCTTTGAACGCAAGGGCGGGCCACAAGCGCGGGAGGTGGCGGAGCGGTTCTGGGCCAATCTGTCGGATCAGGACTTCGCCGACTACATGCGCGTGTGCATGCCCCTTTATGCAGAGCGCAAGCCCCGCGACCCGGATCAGGGGCATCGCTCGATCACCAATCTGGAGGTCATGCGGCACTTCTCCCGCGACGGTGGCGAGATCAAGCGGATGGACTTCCGGCAAGCATTGATGCGCGCGCAAGGTCCGGTTCTGGTGCTTGGCGGTTCGCAGGACCCGATCACCCCGCCGCATCTGTCGGAAGAGATCGCAGCGCATCTGCCTCAATCAATTGCCACATTGCGCATCTTTGACGGTTGCGGCCACGGCGCCTATCGCGACGATCCAGACCGCGTCTGGCCCGTCATGCGGGACTGGATGGCGAGCCTCTAGAGCCGTTTCGGTTCCGATGGAATCGGAACCCGGCCCTAAGTTCTTTTATTGCCGCGTTTTCTTAACGCGAACCGGCTTCCACTTCGCTCGAAAACGCTCTAGGGCAAACAGGGAGGCTACCGGCGCTCCCAGCAGTCAAAGCCGATGCGTGGGCTGCTTCGTGCGTCGCACACAGCGATGTTCGGCGGGAACGGTCTGTGTACGGTGTAAATCGTGCCGAAGAGACGGTACCGGCACGACAAGACGCGCTCCCTGCCGATCCGTCCGATCACGGCCTGCTGGACGCGCGATGATTGTGGTGTTGCAACCCAGTCTGCATCCAAACGTGTGGTGATCTCGCCTCGAACATCGGCGGGGCAGTCAATCTGCTACGTTGGGGCCGCTTGTGCAGGTGCGGCGCCCGCGATGCTGGCCAGCAGAGCAAGGCCGAACAGTCTAAACATTACCTTTGTCCCTCTATAGCTTGGACTGCTCAGAAATTCGCAGCGTCCAGCATCATCAAACCGTCTGCGCCCGCCTTCACCCGTTCGGCCAAGCTAGCGGTATCGGGCATCACGCGCTCCATCCAATAGCGCGCGCAAGCAAGCTTTGCGGTCCAGAAGGCCGGATCGCCCTCGCCAGCAGCGAGCTTCGCCAAAGCGATCCGGGCCATCTGCGCCCACATCCAGCCAACAGTCACAATGCCAAACATGCGCAAATAGTCCGCAGAGGATGCGCCGACATTATCGGCATTTTTGAGGCCGTGCTCGGCGAACCACAACGTTGCGCCTTGCAAGCGCTCAAGACCGGCCTTGAGTGGCACCACATAGGGCGCCATGTCGGGGCCGTCCTCGGATTTTATGAATTGGCTAATCTTGGCAAAGACCGCGAACGGCGCACGCCCGCCATTCTTGCCCAGCTTGCGCCCCACCAGGTCGAGCGCCTGGACGCCATTGGCGCCCTCGTAGACTTGATTGATACGGGCATCCCGGACGAATTGCTCCATGCCCCAGTCGCGCACATAGCCATGCCCGCCAAAGCACTGCATCGCAGCGTTTGTGGCGTCAAAGCCCATATCGGTAAAGAATGCCTTGATCACCGGCGTCATCAGATCGGCAATGTCCGCGGCCTCCTGCTTTTCTTCGGGCGCGCGCTGGCTCCAAGGCACGGCCATGAGGAGACACACCCAAGTTGAGAGCGCGCGTGCACCTTCGGAAAAAGCGCGCGCCGATAGCAACATCCGCCGCACGTCAGGATGCACGATGATGGGATCGGCCGCTGCGCCCGGGTTCTTGACACCGGTGAGCGAGCGCCCTGCCAGGCGCTCCTTGGTATAGGCGACAGCGTTTTGATAGGCGACCTCGGCCATGGCGATACCTTGGATGCCCACGCCCATCCGCGCGCCATTCATCATGCCGAACATGCCCTTCATGCCCGCACTCGATGAGGACTTGCCGCCCGCCTCGGCGGTTTTAGGCTGCGGCTTGGGTCCGAGACGCCAGGCCACTGCATCATCGAAATTCATGACGCATGTGGCAGAGCCTTTGATGCCCATTTTCTTCTCGATGGAGCCGCAGAACACGCCGTTGCGCGCGCCGGTCTTGCCGTCCTCAGACACGAGGAATTTGGGGACCATGAAGAAATTGACCGTGGACAGATCATCATGTATGCGGCCGTCCTCATCCGGGATCTTGGCGATCACCATATGGATGATGTTGTCCGTCATGTCGTGCTCGCCGCCGGAGATGAAGATTTTGGTGCCGGACAGCTTGTAGGTGCCGTCTACTTGCTCAACGGCCTTGGTCTTCATGAGTTTGAGATCGGTGCCGCAATGGGGTTCGGTGAGGCACATGGTTCCCGACCACTCGCCCGAGACCATTTTGGGCACGATATGCTCCCGCATCCATGGGGCGCCTGTGGCCATGAGGGCCGCATAAGCGGCCGAAGTCAGTCCAGGATACATGGCAAACGCTTGGTTTGCGGAAAAGCCCATCTCAGATACGGCAAAGGTCAAGATTAAGGGCAATTGCGCGCCGCCGAGGGACTCTGGCGCGGAGAGCCGGTTCCAACCGGCCTCGCAATAGGCCTTGTAGGCGTCTTTGAAGCCCGTTGGCGTGCGCACGACACCGTTCTCGAAGGTGCAGCCTTCCTCGTCGCCAATGCGGTTCAGCGGTGCCAAGACTTCGGTGCAAAAAGTGCCGGCGCCGCTCAGCACATCCTTGGCGAGGTCGCGGTCCAGATCGGCGAACCCGGGCAAGTCCTTATACTGATCGATTTTGTGCAGATCATAGAGCAGGAAGAGAAAATCATCGACGGGCGCTGAGTAACTGGGCATTGGCGGACGGGCCTCGATGATTTTCTCTTCCTGCTC
>DMER01000018.1:0-135 GCA_003451645.1 Alphaproteobacteria bacterium
GGGAGTGGCCCGAAGGGACGAGGGGGGCCTCACACGCCCGTTTCGATTCGCTGGGGGCTACGCCCCCAGACCCCCTCAAAGGATGTAAAGAAGTGAGGATAAAAGAGGTTATAAGGTTCTCGCGAGCCGGAACCC
>DMER01000018.1:341-6512 GCA_003451645.1 Alphaproteobacteria bacterium
AGGTTCTCGCGAGCCGGAACCCAACATCGTAGTTCCGGAGCTCGGTGTCGGTCCAGATGCGGTTGGCCGAACGCAGGACCCCTGGATTGTCGTACCCGGAGCCGCCGCGCAAGACACGCTGACCACAACTCCCGGTTGAACGAGCCGAGCCGTCAACCGGCGCGCCCTTGTAATCCGCGTTCCAGCAATCCTGAACCCACTCCCAAACATTGCCGTGCATGTCGTAAAGGCCAAATGCGTTGGCCGAAAAGCTCCCCACCGAAACGGTTTTTTGGCGGTATTCGCCTTTTGCTCCAGTCCCGTAGGTAAAATTGCCATTGTAATTTGCCTTGGACGTGGAGATCGTTTCGCCAAAGTTAAACGGAGTGGTCGTCCCGGCCCGCGCCGCATATTCCCATTCCGCTTCGCTCAGGAGACGATAGTTTTGCCCCGTCGTCCGGGATAACCAAGCGACATAGGCTTGTACGTCGTCCCACGACACATTGATCACTGGCCGCATGTTACGGCCCCAACCGCTGTCATTTGGGCGGTACCCGTTGCATCCCCCAGCTGCAACACAGGCGTCCCATTCGGCAAAGGTGACTTCGAACTTACCCACCGCAAAGGCCTTAGCGATCGTCACTTGCCTTTGCGGACCCTCATCGTCGTCGCGGTATTCCTCGGTCGCCGGACTCCCCATCGTGAACCGGCCCGCTGCCACCACGACCATCTCGGGGCAGTTTTGGCAATCGCGGAACACGGTGCCCGGCGTTCGTGCCGACGCGGTCGCAGGTTTGGATTCGGCAGGCGCGGCTGGCTTCGGTTCGGCAATACTTGGCGCAGGCGGCTTTGCCGTCAGCTCCGCAATCCTGTTCCGGGCCAAGCCCGCATATTCGCCATTTGGATACTTCTTCAGATAGGCCTCAAAGTCTGCCTTGTTCTTCGAGGTTTTGATCGACTCCCAAAACGATAGCTCGATTTGACGCGGGTCGAAGGAGGGCTGCGGCGCGGGGGCCGGACCTGTTGAGGGCGCAGGCGCGGGCTGCGCCGCTACTGCGGGCGGCACGAAGTAATAGGCCGATCCACCCAAATCTCCATAGATGACCGGCGTTTGCTGCGGCACCTGGCGCCGCACATCATCGCGCACACGGCCAAAAAGCTGACGGATTTCAAGCCCCGGCGTCGTGACCTGCCGTGCGAATGCGGACGCATAGGGGCTGTTGCGGCCAGCCCCATCCGCCGCCACTTGTCCCTCGCGTGCCGCATAGGCGATCAGCGTGTCGCCCGTATCCACGCCCACCGCCGCCAAGCCCCGGCCGATGGAGCGCGTGCCGCCAACGCTGCGCATCTTGGGCACGAAGGGATTGTCGCGGCAGGCATCGAGGATGACCACTTTGAGCCCGCGCGCGCCACTGACGGAGCGCACCACGAGATCAAGGGCGATGGTCTCAAACTCCACAGCGGACGGATCGGCAAGGCGGGCATCGGTGGGGATCAGATAGTTGTTCTTATCGACCTCGATCCCGTGCCCTGCGTAATAGAGGACCGCCATATCGGCGCCCCGCGCCTCGGCCGCGAATTGCTGCAAAGCCGCCCGAAACTTCGAGAAGTCCAAATTGGACAGAACCTTGACATTATTGCCAAAACCCATGCGCGGATCGCGCAGGGCTTGTGCGATTAGGCCTGCGTCATTAGCGGTATTGGGCAGGCGCGCGGCATTGGTGTAGTCGGTATTGGCAATGATCAACGCCACGCGCTTTTCCGGTGGTGTTTGTGCAACCGCACCTACCGCCGCCATAATCGCGCAAAGAAACATGGATATAACGCGCATGGACCCCCGCCCTCACCTCAGCCACAAGGCTTCTACCATTGGGGCGGGACTGATTCTAGTCTTGCGCGCGCAAGCAGGAGACCGGCGGCGACCCGACACGAAACTCGTTACGGCTGCTTCCTTCCGGACCTGACCGGGTTGGCGAGGGCACCGCCCGCGCCGATCTCCCAGTGCTGAGTATCGGCATTCCCAGTCCATTGCGCAAGGCCCGTTGCAGGCCCGCAAGCCCGCATGCGAAGGTCGCGATCATGCTTTTCCCCAGACCTAAGGTTCCCCATGGCCCAGCCGCGCAGCCGCAATCCCAACACCTTTGCCAACAGCCCGCTCGACCGGGCGAGCCACCGGCGCGTGGATGCCGCCTGGCTCAAGGCGCGGCTGGAGGATGACCGCTCGCTCTTTCTGCCACTATGGCGGTTGATGCCCTTTATTTCCGGCACAGGGGCGGCGCGCCAGGCGGGCTGGATGCGCATGGGCCTGGCCGAGACGCTCATCAAGGACGAGACGGCGATCTTTCTGGGCATTGCCAATGACAGCGCGCATTTCGCGGTCGATCTGGGCCAAGGCGGCAGCGACCCTGCGCAAACCATGCCCTTGCAAGGGCTCGGCGCCTTTGAGGATTTGCGTTCGGTCGCGGGCACCATCGACGCCGGCGATGCCGCGATCCTGGCGCAGGCCAAGTCGCTCATCGATTGGCATCAGCGCCACCGTTTTTGTGCCAATTGCGGCGCACGGACCGCCATGGCGGATGCGGGCTATAAGCGCTTTTGCGAGCGTTGCGAGACGGAGCATTTCCCGCGCACCGATCCGGTGGTGATCATGCTCGCCATCCATGGCAATCGCTGTTTGCTGGGCCGTCAGCCGAAATGGCCGCAAGGGTTCTATTCGGCCTTGGCGGGCTTTGTGGAGCCGGGCGAGACGATCGAGGAAGCGGTCGCGCGCGAACTTTTCGAGGAATCGGCCATCAAGGCGGGGCTGGTGCAGTATCACTCGACACAGCCCTGGCCCTATCCCTCCTCGCTCATGATCGGCTGCTTTGCTGAGGCGCTGAGCACCGACATACAGGTCGACACGACCGAGCTTGAGGAGGCGCGCTGGTTCACCAAGGAGGAGTTGCGGGATGCCTTGGCCGGCCAGGGGCCTATTCGCTGCCCGCCGCCGCTCGCTATCGCGCATCAGCTCATCAAGACGTGGATCGAGTTTACCGGTTAGGGGACAAGGGAGAGCGCCTCGCGCGTGCGCAGCCGGTCGATGCGCTCGGGCTCCTGCCCCTGCGCCGCATGGCTTGTCAATTTGTCGACGCGCTCGGCCACCCCGCCAAAGAACAGGCGCACATCCGCGCGGCCGCCGGTTTTGAGCTCCTCCAGAAACGCCGTCGCAAAGGGCGAGTTCGCGCCCGCGCCATCATCCGCCAGGCGCCCCGCGCGGGTTGAAAAGACGATCAGCATGTCGGAGCGCTCCTCAACCCGAAAGCCGCGCGCCCCGCGCTGGCGGGAGGGCAGATTGTTGTTGCGGCAGGCATCGATGATCACCACCCGCAAGGCGCGCGCCGGGCTCGCCGCATTGATCAGGCTCGATAGCGGAACGGCCTTCTCCAGCACATTATCCGCCGCGCCAAAGTCGACCGGCACCAGATAATTGCCCGACTGCTCCGGTCCCACATCGAATTCCTGTCCATGGCCCGCATACCACACGAGCGCCAGATCGGCCGTGGCCGCGGCGGATTGGAAGGCGCCCACTGCCTCGAACATCTGCGCGCGGGTCAGGTCGGTCTTGGGATAGCCAAAGACCTCATAGCCTTGGGCCTTCAGTGCCTCCGCCACATCCTTGGCGTCACGCGCCGCATTGGCGAGCGGGGAGATGCCCTGGTATTTGCTATTGCCAATGACGAGCGCGATCCGGCGCTTGATCAGGGTCTTGCCGTCAGCACCCTTTTGCGCGGCGGTTCTTTTGGCGAGGGCCTCTTGTGCCGCCTTCGTATCGGCGAGCAATTGCGGGTAGCGTTTCGACGCGGGGTCCAGTTGGGCCGCCGCCGCAAAATCCGCCGCAGCAGCAGAGAACTCCTGCAAGCCCAATTTGATCATGCCCCGCGCCGCCAAGGTTGGCGCGTGTTTGGGGTCAAGGCCGATTGCCGCATCATAATCGGCCAGCGCCTTTTGCGGGTCGCCCGTGCTGGCGAGGAGCCCTGCGCGGGTGCGCAAATACTCAGCATCACCCGGCTTGAGGGCGATCGCGCGGTTGCAATCGCCAAGCGCCTTGGGCCGCTCGGCCAGCAAGCCATAGGCATTGCAGCGGATGAAATACGCGCTCGCATCATTTGGGTTCTGGCGGATCACCTCCGCCATATCGGCAATCGCACGCTGATGTTCGCCACGGCCAAGCAGGATCAAACCGCGCAATTGAAAGGCCGCCACAAAGCGCCGGTCGAGCGCCAGCGCCCGGTCGAGATCGGCAAGCGCCAACGCCTCGTTCTTATTGCACAAATGGGCGGCCGCGCGGTTGGCATGCAAGGTGGGATTGTCCGGCAGGAGCGCAATCGCGGCGGTGATGTCGGCCGCCGCCTCCTTGCATTGGCCTTTGCGGGTGCGCGCATTGCCGCGATTGGTCAGGGCACGGAAGTTCTTGGGGTTGAGCTTGAGCGCAGTGTCATACTCCGCGATCGCTTTGTCGAACTGACCCTGATCGAAATAGACGATCCCGCGGGCGTTGTAGGCGTCGCTGTAATCGGGTTTCAGGCGGATCGCTTCGGCATAGTCGGCCAGCGCCTTGGCGTTGTCCTTCAGGTCCGCATGGGCATTGCCGCGCCGGTAATGGGCCTTGGCCTTGGCGGCCGCTGGTTCGCCGTTGCGCTGAATGATTTGCGTGCAGGCGGCGAGCTGCGCTTCGGGTGCCCCGGTCTCGCACGCGGTCCACTCAGGGGAAACCGGCTGCGCCAGGCTTGCACTTGCCGTCACGATCACGGCGATGAGGAGGATAACCCGGCGCATCCTGTCGCCCTCGTGTTCCAAAAGTCCCTATTTCTTGAGCGTGCGCGCCAGGTCCATTAGCGCCGGCTGCATCGCACCCGCAAGCGGCCCGGCCGCCGGCGTTTCCAACTTCGCCTCGCTCACCGCAGGCGCCGGCAGTGCGTTGACGAACCCTTCCGCCCCGCCTGTCCGACGCACCGAATCCTCGATCTGGCGGAAGACGGTGCGATAGCTCTCAAATTGGCTCTCCAGCGAGCCGCAACCGATCCCATAAAGATACCCCGGCGCGAAGAGCAGCGTGGTCATCAGCTTGATCCGCCCTTGCGCGGAGTTCTGCGGATCGATAAAGGCCACCACTGCTTCCTGAGACATCATGCCCGACGGGTGCAGACGCGCGTTCTGATGCTCAATCAGGACGTCCCGGTCGTCCGCATGCACCTCTTTCCAGAAATCGCGGCCAAAGGGAGCCTTGAACGCCTCGTTCACTTGCTGCTGATTGGCAGATTTCGTCTCCTCAGAGCGCGAGGCGGACACCACGCAATTGGCTTCTGATTTTTCATCCGTGGGCCGCAGGATAAAGACACTCTTGGTGCCCGGCGTCGGTTTGGCGATCCACCCGTCAGGCGTGGTCAGTGAAAGCTCCCAGGTTTTGTCTGTGACGACCGTTGCCATGGCTGGTGCCGCCACGAGGGCCACGCCGAGAGCCAGAGACGCCCATATCCGCCTCGTCATCGCGCGCACTCCTTGTTCAGTGATCAAGGCAGCGTCCGCCGGAAGCTGTCAATGGTCGCCAAAATCGCCGGGCGGTAGGTTTCAAACGTCCCTTCCCGCGCGCCGCAGGTAATCTGATATTGGACGCCCGGCACAATCAGGATGGTCGAGAGCAGCTTGACCCGAACGCTGCCCGTCTCGTTGGCGGCCATGAAGGTCACGACCGCTTCTTGCGTCACAATCCCTGAGGGGTGCGTCTTCACGCTGTCGCTCTCAAAGGCCAGATTGCCAGAGGCACGGTGCACCTCGCGCCAGAACGCCTGACCAAAGGGGCGCTGCAGAAGCGTGTTCAACTCCGCCTGTGTCGCCCTCGCGGTCAGCGGCTTGTCTTCGGCGGATACGGCGCAGGTCGCGGAATCGGGCGCGATCCCGCTGCGCGCCGCAAAGACGATGCGCGGTGTAGCGCCCGGCACTGTCGTCCAGCCCTCGGGAAACGAAATCTCAAAACCATATTGCGCCGAGCGCTGCGTCAGGCTCGCGAACGCACTGTTCACGCCTGCCGCCAGCATCATTACCGCGCCGATTATCCCCAACGCCCGCCTCATCCTTGCCCCCAAAGCGACGAACCCTTGATCTAGCGCAACGGGCGATCAAATCACTTCGATTTGAGAGCGGAAAGTTGCGCTA
>DMER01000018.1:6744-9678 GCA_003451645.1 Alphaproteobacteria bacterium
CCTATTGAATTGCCGTGCATCGTTATCACGGTCAGTTGACTGTTTTGACTTCAACTCACCGCGCGATGCACTGGCACCTTAAGCCCTGGCGCGCGGCGCGTCTACGATGCACTGAGGTTTGCGGGCATGGCTGCTTGCGCCTGCCGCCGGAAGGGGTGCGCGGGATACACCCCCAAAACCTTCATGTGCGAACAAAAGAATTGTAATTCTTCCAAGGCTAGACGCACATTTCGGGAGGACGGGTGCCCCTCAATATCAGCATAGAATTGCGTGGCGCTAAAGGAACCGCCCAATTGATAGCTTTCCAACTTTGTCATATTGACGCCATTGGTCGCAAAACCGCCCAAGGCTTTGTACAATGCTGCAGGAACATTTCGCACGCGGAACACGAATGTTGTCATGACCGGTTCGGCCGACGGGTCCGCGTCATCGGGCTCCTTGGCCATCACGAGGAAACGGGTGGTGTTGTGGGCTTCGTCCTCAACATCGCTGCGCAAAATGGTCAGGCCGTGTAGCTCCGCTGCCAGGGTGGAGGCGAGCGCCGCGAGGGCCGGGTCCCGGCGCTCGGCGATGATCCGGGCAGAGCCCGCCGTGTCCGCCCCCACCACCATCGTCAGGCCCAGCTCGCGGATGATGCGGCGGCATTGGCCGAGCGCTGGCGGCTGGCTCATCACGCTTTTGATCGTCGCCAGCGAAGCCCCAGGGGCGGCCATCAGCTGGTGATGGACGGCCAGGAAATGTTCGGCCCGGATGTAAAGCCCGCTCTCCGGAAGCAAATGATGTATATCGGTGATCCGCCCATAGAGGGAGTTCTCGATCGGGATCATGCAGTACCCGGCCTCGCCGCTGCTCACGGCTGCGAAAACATCTTCAAAGGTCGCGCAGGGATGGGGCGTTAGCTCCCCTGAGTATTCGAGGCATGCCATATGGGAATTGGCGCCAGGTTCTCCCTGGAAAGCGATGCGGCGGGCGGGCACGTGGGGGGATTATCCTTTCGGGCGGTGTGCGAGCAATTCTCGGGCGCGTGTGAGGTCTTCAGGCGTGTCAACTCCTAGCGGCACAGTCTCCACCGCTGCAACGCCGATTGTCATGCCCGCTTCCAAGGCNNGGCCGTGGCGTCTTCCAGCCGCGCGATGGGCTTGCGCGGAATCACCAGCACATGCGTCGGCGCGACGGGCTTGATGTCGCGAAAGGCGAGGATGTGTTCGTCTTCGTAAACGATCTGCGCGGGGATCTCCTTCGCGGCGATGCGTTCAAACAAGGTCTGGCTCATAATCGTTCTGCGAGGTTTGGTTCAACGGGTCTGCAAGATCGCTTCCACGCGCGCCACGTCGGCGGGCACATCCACGCCGATGCTTTCGTAATCCACTTTCACGACGGCGATGTTGATGCCGTGCTCCAACGCGCGGAGTTGCTCCAACTTCTCGCGCATTTCGAGGCTTGAAGGTTTGAGGGCTACGAACCGTTCCAACGCCGCGCGTTGCCAGCCATAGAGGCCGATATGATGCCAATGCTCGCCCGGCCCCCAGGGCGCCGTCGCGCGTGTGAAGTAGAGCGCCCTGCCTTGGCTGGCGCTCTCCCAAGCGACGACCGCCTTGACCACATTAGGATTGGTGCGCTCCTCCTCCCGCGTGATGCGTGCGACAAGGGTCGCTAGCGCAAACCGCTCGTCGCTCAGCATCGCGTCCAACTCGCGGATGAGCCGTGGGTCCAACGTGGGCAAATCGCCTTGGATGTTCAGGATGCGGTCGAAGGTGCGATCGGGATCGCAAGCCTGCAACGCCTCGAAAATACGGTCTGTTCCTGATGGATGATTCGGGTCGGTCAGGACCGCGCGCCCACCCTTGGCCTCGATTGCGGCCTTAATCTCCGGCTCAGCCGCCGCGACCACAACGTCGGCCAGGTCCGCCTCAACAGCGCGGCGCCAGACCTGCACAATCATGGGCTCGCCATGGATGTCCGCCAAGGGCTTGCCCGGCAGGCGGGTTGAGGCCATCCGGGCGGGGATAAGGATCAAACTCCGCGTGGCGCCTGGGGCTCCCATGCCTGAATTCCTCTATGCTGATTGACCGTGACTCATAGACCGATGCGACCTTCCGCCGCAATGCTCAGGCGGTCCTCATGACTATTGTCTGCGCCGCGACACATCTTCACTTTCCCATGCCCGCCTGACCCGGCCGGCCCACAACAATGTCTTGAGCGGTACATCCATGGACTCCTTTGAATGGAATAAGATCTTCGGCGCGGTGTTGGCAGCGGCCTTGCTGGTTGTTGGCCTGAATATCCTGGTCGATGAGCTCATGCACCCGCATAAGCCTGAGAAACTGGCGATCAAGGTCGAAGGTGTAGAGGCGGGCGCAGGGCCCAGCGCTGGCGCCACCGAAGACGCAGCGCCGCCCGATTGGGGCTCTTTGCTGCCTGCGGCCGACCTTGCCGCTGGCGACAAGGTCCATAAGCAGTGCCTGCAATGCCACTCCTTCGACAAGGGCGGCAAGAATGGCGTGGGTCCCAATCTGTGGAATGTTGTCAACGCGCCGCACGCCTTTCATCCGGAGTTCAATTATTCCGCCGCCATCAAAGGCAAGCCCGGCCCCTGGTCCTATGATGAACTCTACGCCTTCTTGAAGAAGCCGTCGGCCTATGCGCCCGGCACCAAGATGGCCTTTGCGGGATTGCGTAAGCGGGAGGACCGGGTGAACCTGATTGCCTGGCTGCGCGCGCAAGCGGATACGCCAGCGGAGATCCCAGCCCCCAATCCTGCTGCTGCCGCGCCGGCGGCTCCTGCGGAGGGTGCGGCTCCTGCGGCGCCTGCGACCCCTGCCGATGGTTCGGCACCCGCCGCACCGGATGCAGCGCCCGCGCCTGCCCCTGCTGCCGCCCCAGCCGAAG
This sequence comes from Alphaproteobacteria bacterium, assembly GCA_003451645.1. Classification (GTDB taxonomy): domain Bacteria; phylum Pseudomonadota; class Alphaproteobacteria; order Micropepsales; family Micropepsaceae; genus DMER01. The sequence goes on from DMER01000018.1 coordinate 9,634, forward strand.
GTGCCGCGCCCGCTCCTGCCGCGCCGGCAGCACCCGCGGGCGAAA
>DMER01000018.1:9877-16848 GCA_003451645.1 Alphaproteobacteria bacterium
GGGCCGGCGCCGCAGCAGCTCGGGCCGCGCCAGCGCCAGCACCAGCACCGGTTCCCGCGCCGTAATCACCGGCTCGGTTCGAAAAGCGGTTTCCACTTTCGCCTAAGGCACATTAAGCTTTGGCGAGCTCCAAGGGAGTCCGCCGCCACCGATGATCACCTATATTGTGCGCCGCGTGCTGCTGATGATCCCGACCATGTTCGGGGTCTTGGCGCTGACTTTCGCGCTGATCCAGTTCGCACCCGGCGGGCCGGTCGAGCGCATCATGGCGCAACTGACGCAGCCTGAGGCCTCCGCCCTAGGCCGGGCTGGCGGCGAGAGCACCGCCGTCGATACTTCCGCCGATGCCGCTTATCGCGGCGCCCAAGGCATGGACCCCGCCCTTGTCAAGGAACTCGAAGCGCAATTCGGCTTCGACAAGCCCCCACTTGAACGCTTCGGCCTTATGCTCGCCGATTTCGCCGTCTTTGATTTCGGCCAGAGTTTCTACCGTGACACGCAAGTGCTCGACCTCATCCTGGAGAAGCTCCCCGTCTCGATCACGCTGGGCTTGTGGAGCACGCTGATCATCTATCTCGTGTCGATCCCGCTTGGCATTGTGAAAGCATTGCGCGACGGCACCGCATTTGATGTGGCGACCTCCGCCGCCGTCATTATCGCCTATGCGGTCCCGAGCTTCCTTGTTGGCATCGGCCTCATCATTTTGTTCGCAGGCGGATCGTTCCTGGAGCTTTTTCCTTTGCGTGGTCTTTCCTCGCCTGGCAGCGACGATCTGAGCTTCTTCGCCCGCATGGCCGACTACCTCTGGCACGCCATCCTGCCCGTTACCGCCTACACGCTCAGCGGATTTGCCGCGATCACCTTGCTCACCAAGAATTGCTTCCTCGACGAGGTCTCCAAGCAATACGTCACCACCGCCCGCGCCAAGGGCCTCGCCGAGCGCGACATCCTGTTGGGCCATGTCTTTCGCAACGCCATGCTGGTCGTCATCGCGCAGTTTCCATCCGTCTTTATCCGCGTATTCTTCGCAGGCGCACTGCTGATCGAGACCATCTTCTCGCTCGACGGGCTGGGGCTCTTGTCCTTTGAGTCAATCATCAACCGCGACTACCCCGTCGTCTTCGCCTCGGTCTATATCTTTTCGCTGATCGGGCTCATTGCGCATTTGGTGAGCGACATCTTGATCATGATCACCGACCCGCGCATCGACTTTGAAGGGCGGCGCACATGAGCCGGGCCAACACGCCCTGGGCACGCCGCTGGCGGCGCTTCCGGGCCAACCGCCGCGCGATGATCAGCCTCGTCCTTTTTGGCTTTCTGTTCCTGGTGTCCGTCTTTGCCGATGTGATCGCCAATGACCGGCCGCTTCTGGTGTGGAGCGACAAGGGCCTTTATCTGCCCATCCTCAAGGATTATCCGGAGACGGAGTTTGGCGGCTTCCTCCCCTCGCCCACCGACTATCGCGATCCCGCCGTGCAGGCGCTCATCAAGGCGCAGAATGGCTGGACCGTCTGGCCCTTGATCCCCTTTTCCTATGACACGATCCGTTATGAGTTGTCCGCGCCCGCCCCCTCAGCCCCCGATTGGACGAGCCCTCTCGGTACGGACGATACCGCGCGCGACGTCCTGGCCCGTGCAGTGCACGCCTTGCGGGTCTCCTTGTTCTTTGGCCTGAGCCTCGCCCTTGGTGCCACGGTCCTGGGCGTCCTTCTCGGTGCCTTGCAGGGTTATTTTGGCGGCTGGACGGATTTGACCGCCCAGCGCCTGACCGAAGTGTGGATGTCGATCCCCGAACTTTATGTGATCTTGATCATCGCGGCGATCTTTGCGCCGAGCTTTCTGGTCTTGCTGATCATCCTGCTGGCCTTTAGCTGGGCGGGTTTGGCCCAAGCCGTGCGGGCGGAGGCGCTGCGTGTGAGAGCCCAGCCCTATATCACGGCCGCCCGCGCGCTGGGCCTCAATGACCGCCAAATCCTCCTGTCCCACATCATGCCCAACGCCTTGGTCGCTGCCATCACCTATGTGCCCTTTGTGTTGAACGCGGCCATCGCGACGCTGACCTCGCTCGACTTTTTGGGCCTAGGCTTGCCGCCCGGTTCCGCCTCGCTGGGCGAGCTGTTGGCGCAGGGCAAGAATAATCTTGACGCGCCCTGGCTTGGCCTTACCGCCTTTTTCCTCATCGCCACCGTGCTCAGTTTGACCGTCTTTATCGGAGAGGGTCTGCGCGATGCGATGGACCCGCGCAAGGCATGACCGCGCCCGCCCCGCTGCTCAGTGTTGAGGACCTGCGCATTGCCTTTAACAATGACGAGCAGCGCGTGGTTGCCGTCAACGGGGTCAGCTTCACCGTCTCCCCTGGTCAGGTAGTGGGCATCGCAGGCGAGTCCGGTTCCGGCAAGTCAACCGTCGCCCATGCGATCCTGCGGCTCCTGCCCGCCTCCGCCCAGTATGAGAGCGGCCGCATCCTGTTTCAGGACCGCGATCTGGCCACTCTTTCGCCCGCTGATTTGCGCGGCGTGCGTGGCGGCGGCATTGGCATGATCTTTCAGGAGCCGATGAGCTCCTTGAACCCCTTGCACCCCATTGGCGCGCAGGTGGCCGAAACCATCCGTATCCATCAGAACCTCCCGGCCGAGGCGGCGATGGCTCAGGCGCTCAGTTGGCTGGAGCGTGTGCGCCTGCGCGACGCGGCCTCCCGCCTCAAGGCCTTGCCGCATCAATTGTCGGGCGGTGAGCGTCAGCGCGTCATGATCGCCATGGCGCTCGCCAACAAGCCGGCCCTCCTCATCGCGGACGAGCCGACCACCGCCCTTGATGTAACGGTGCAAGCGCAAATCCTCGACCTCCTGCGGCATCTTAAGGCGGACCTCGATCTGGCCATCCTTCTCATCAGCCATGACCTCAAATTGGTCGAAGGCTTTGCCGATACCGTTTGCGTCATGCAAAAGGGCGCGATCGTCGAAACCGGACCCGCACGCTCACTCTTCGCAAGCCCGCAGCATCCCTATACGCAAGCGCTCGTCGCCGCCCATCCGGAGCCCTTGGCGCCGCGCCCGCCCTCCCCGGAACCGCCAGTCATTGCCGCGCAAAACCTAAAAGTTGCCGTGCCCGTGCGGGCCGGTCTGCTGCGCCTGAAACAGGGCGAAAAGGTCCTGCTCAGTGATGTCTCGCTGGCCATCGCCCCCGGCCGCACCCTGGGCGTGGTGGGCGAGTCCGGGTCGGGCAAAACCACTCTGGGGCTGGCGTTGTTGCGGCTCATGGAGAGCGAAGGCGCGCTCACCCTCGAAGGTCAAACCATCGATTTCTTGCGAGGCCAGGCACTCAGGGCCCTGCGCGGCAAGATGCAGATTGTCTTTCAGGACCCCTTTGCCAGCTTGAGCCCGCGCATGACGATTGGCGAAATTGTGGGCGAGGGCCTGACCGCCCATGCGCCCGGGCTCGACGCCGCCGCGCGGCAAACCCTCGTCGACAGCACCTTGCAACGGGTTAATCTTGGTGCGGAGTACCGCATGCGGTACCCGCATGAGCTCTCCGGCGGGCAGAGGCAACGGGTGGCGATCGCGCGTGCCATGATCCTGAAACCCAAATTCGTTGTCCTTGATGAGCCAACCAGCGCGCTCGACGCGCAAACGCAAGCGCTGATCTTGGGTCTGCTCAAGGATCTGCAAGAGCGCGACGGGATCGCCTATCTGTTCATCAGCCATGATCTGGGCGCCGTGCGCGCCATGGCGGACGACATCATGGTGCTGAAAGATGGTCATGTCATCGAGCATGGACCGGCGGCCCAAATCCTCGAACATCCGCAGACGGATTATACCCGCGCCTTGATGCGCGCCGCCACGACCTATTCGGCCGACGGAGCCTGATCGCATGACCGCCCCAGTCCTTTTTCTCAGCACGGTCTTCAAACCCGACATCTGGCTTAGCAGCCTCAAATCGCTGAGCCCCGGTCTCGCCATACAGGTCTGGCCAGACGCGGATGTGACGCCCGAGGCTGTACGTTACGCCGTGGTTTGGCGGCCGCCGCACGGCGTCCTCAGGACCTTTCCCAATTTGGCTTGCGTGTTTTCGCTCGGCGCTGGCGTCGATGCGATTGTGAGCGATCCCGATTATCCGCGCCATGTGCCGCTGTCGCGCATGATCGACCCGACCTTGACGCAGGCCATGACCGAGTATGTCGTTCTGCATGTCCTCTATAATCACCGCCGTCAGCGCGATTTCGAGGCGTTGCAACGCTTGCGCAAATGGCGGGCATTGAATGCTCCGCGGGCCGAGCAGGTGCGGGTGGGCATCATGGGGCTCGGCGTGCTTGGCACCGACGCAGCCCAGAAATTGGTGCCCCTTGGCTATCAGCTCAGCGGCTGGAGCATGACGCGCAAGCATGTGCCCGGTGTCCGTTCATTCTGCGGACAGCCGGAATTGCCGGCCTTCCTTGCACAGACTGATATTCTCGTCTGCCTCTTGCCGCTGACCCCGGAGACGCAAGGGATCCTGAATCGGTCTGTCCTCTCGCAATTGCCAAAGGGGGCGAGCCTCATCAATGCTGCGCGCGGCGCGCATATGGTGCCGGAGGATGTTCTGGCGCTGTTGGATGAGGGCCTTTTGAGCGGCGCCACATTGGACGTCTTCCCTGAAGAACCTCTGCCTCCCGAAAGCCAGTTCTGGACCCACCCCAAGGTCACGCTCACCCCGCATGCGGCGGCGGCCACCGATCCGCGCGCCATCAGCCGCCACATTGTCGAGACCATCGCCGCGATGGAGCGTGGCGGGGCGCCTGGCAATCTTGTGGATCTGTCGAAAGGCTATTGACGCTTGACTGAGGTCACCGGCCCGCTGGCCGCGGCGATGCGCTCAACCGCCTTGTCGAGTGGCTCGACCGCAACGCACATATGATGCGCATTGGCGTGCAGCAATTCGGTCTCGCTGCACATGATGCCCACATGGCCTTTCCAGAAGACGAGATCGCCGCGCCGCAATTGGGACCATTGTTCTTGCGGCAAAGCGGTGCCCAATTCCGCTTCCTGCATATCCGCATCGCGCGGGCATTTGCGGCCTGCCGCCAGATGCGCCACTTGTACGAGCCCTGAACAATCCAGCCCATCCGGCGTGCAGCCGCCCCACAGATAGGGCGCGCCCCAGCAGGTCTCCGCCACCGCCACCCAGTCCTTGGCGCGCTCGCTTAAGGGCGCGATGTGCTGCGTGGCGACCCAGCCCAAGCGGCCCAGGCGGGCATATTTGCCATCGGTTTCGGTCACCTGCACTTGCGCATTCATGGGCAGAAAGGCCCGCCGCGGGCTCTTCAAATCGGCCGCGCTAAAGACCGGCGCGCGCACCGCCGTCACCCAATGCGTGGCGGCCTCTTGCTCGGTGCTCAGCGCCGTCAAGTTCATATATCCGACATAGCTATCGCGATGAAATTGGACCCAAGCCCAGCCATTGGCGCGTTCAAAGACCGTCACTGTTTCGCCAAAGAGGCCTTGGGTGTCGAGGCCGCTGCTCTCCATAGGCCGGGTCAGAAGGTCCGCAACCGGCGCGCAAATGATGGCGCGCTCCCCGGCCGAAAAGCGATCGGCCTCAACCGTGCCGCGCAAACTCAAGGCCGCCAGATCGGCACGCGCCGGAGTGATCCGCTTGTCGAACGCCATGCAATGCCTCCCCTTTTATCCGCCGGCCCTGACGGCACAAGTCTGCACGATCTTGTTTCGCGGTGTTACGTTTTGTTTCGTTCTGTTTCGTTTTGTGACGTTGTGTTACGTCCTGTTACGTTCCCAAGTTCCTGATTTTTCTGCCTAATTTCCCGACATAGGAACAAATGGGGATCGAGCGTCCCACTGTCAAGTCCGGCTCGTATTCTGGCCGAAATCAGCCTCCAAGGCAGCGAACAGCGCCCGCATGGCGGTGGCTTCCGCGCCCACGGGGCGGCCCGGCTTGGCGCGGTCGGTCCAGGCTGCAATGTCAGTATGCAGGAAACGCCGCGCCCGCCCGGCAAAGCGCTGCAGGAACAGCGCGGCCGCGATCGCGCCCGCATTGGGGCCATCTGGCGAGTTGTTGAGGTCGGCGACTTTGCTCTCGATGAGCTTCTGGTACGGCGTCCACAGAGGAAACCGCCACATCGGATCGGCGACCGCCATGCTGTGCGCGGCGGCCAGTGCCGCCAGCCCCTCGTCATTGGTGAAAAAGGGCGGCAGGTCAAAGCCCGTCGCCACGCGGGCGGCACCTGTCAAGGTCGCCATGCAGATGATCGTATCCGCGCCATCCTCCTCCGCCTTGGTGAGCGCATCCGCGAGGATCAAGCGCCCTTCGGCGTCAGTGTTGCCGATCTCGACCGTCAGGCCTTTGCGGCTGCGGATGATGTCGCCCGGGCGGTAGGCGTTGCCCGCCACGCTGTTCTCCACCGCCGGCACATAGACCGCCAGATCGACAGCCCAGCCTGAACCCATGATCATATGCGCGAGCCCCAAGACGCAGGCCGCTCCGCCCATGTCCTTGCGCATGGTCAGCATGTTCGAGGCCGATTTCAGGTCCAAGCCGCCCGTGTCAAAACAAACGCCCTTGCCGACCAATGCCAGCTTGGGCGCGCCCTTGGTGCCCCACCGCAGCGTGATCAGGCGCGGCGGGACCGCAGCCGCTCTGCCGACCGCATGGATGAGCGGATAGTTCTGATCGAGCAGCGCGCCGCCGCTGACCACCTCGATGGCGGCGCCATGGCGTGCCGCAATTTCCCGAGCTTCAGCCTCCAGATGCTCCGGGCTCATGTCGCATGTGGGCGTATTGATCCAATCGCGCGCCGACATCACTGCCTCAGCCATCAGGCTCACCCGCTCTGGCTTTGCATCAGAAGGCCAGATCAGCTTCGGCTGCTTACCCGGCGCCTGCTTGTACCGGTCAAAGGCATAGGCGCCCATTGCCCATGCAAGGCCCAGCGGCACGCCGGGCGCCCGGCTTGCGTAATGCGCCACCCGGACGTTGTG
>DMER01000018.1:17087-18270 GCA_003451645.1 Alphaproteobacteria bacterium
CCCAAGACAACCGCACCGAGGCCGCCTTGCGCGTCAGGCAGTTGCAGCACCTTGCCCGCTTGCCCCTTGAAGCCCTGCGTCTCCGCCCAGGCGAGCGCAACCGGGTCCAGGACCTCCTTTAGGGTTTTGACCTCGGCCTCGCTGACCGCGTATAGGGGAATGGCATTTTGAGCATCGCTTGAAAACAGGCCGCTAACGGATCGTAAAGGCATGTGCACCCAGCTTGTCGGTTCCTTGGGCGCGAAGTCTAGCGACCCTCGCCTTGCCCCTTCAACCTTTTATCCGGCTCCTTGAGGTTTCTTGCCATGACACAGCCCCGCCTCACTCTGTACACCGGCAGCCGGAACCTCTCGTCGTGGAGCCTGCGCGCTTGGCTCGCGCTCAAACTGACGGGATTGCCTTTCGAGGAGATCGTCTTTGACCTTGAAGGGCCGGAGCGGGCGCAGATTCCCAGCGTGTCGCCTTCGGGCGCCGTCCCGTGCCTCAAGGTTCAGGAGGCCGGCCGCGCCGATCTGCTCATTTGGGATTCGCTCGCCATTTGCGAGTATCTCGCCGAATTGGCGCCTGAGGCGCAGTTGTGGCCAGCTGCAATGCCTCAGCGCGCTTGGGCACGCAGCGTCTGCGCCGAGATGCATTCAGGCTTTGCCGACTTGCGCCGCGTCTGTTCGATGAACTTGATGCTCAAGGTCACCGGCCATCCGCTCAGCCCGGAGGCGCAACGCCAACTTTCCCGCATCAATGCGCTTTGGACCCAATGCTTGGAGGCGCACCACGCGGAAGGCCCGTTCCTGTTCGGGGCCTTTAGCATTGCTGATTGCTTCTACGCCCCCGTTGTCACGCGCATCGCCACTTACGGCCTCAACGTCGACGGTCCGGCTGCAGCCTATTGCGACGCCGTCTTGTCCTGGGCAGCGATGCGGGAGTGGTATGCCTATGCGGCCCTTGAGGTCAAAAAAGCTAGCGCCTGAGCACGCCTTAGTTCGCAGCCTTCGCCGCCTCGGCATAATAGCGCGCCGCACCGGGGTGTACCGGGATTGCGAAGCTGGCCGGCAGCTTGGACAAGCGCACTCCCGCCCGGTCTGCGCCCGCCCCCTGCAACGTCTTTTGGTTCAGCGGATGAAAGGCGGCGCGCGCGATCCGGTAGACAACCTCCTCCGGTACTTTCTCATCCACGATCCAGACC
>DMER01000018.1:18419-20361 GCA_003451645.1 Alphaproteobacteria bacterium
CGAGACCACCGGTATAGAGACCGTCATCGGCAAACCCTGCACGCCGTCGCGAGGGGCAGGCAACGGATTAGTCGCGACCGGCAAACTCGCTTGCTCAAAACCCAGCGCACCGGCGCTCAAGCTCGCAATCGCTTTGGCATCCAACGGCACCAGACGTACGTCGCCTGAAGCCAAGGCCGCCGTGATTTCTTGCGGCAGCCCCTTGCCCACAACAAAGAAGCTATCGAGCCGGTTCGCCTTCATCAGTTTGAGGGACTCGCCCACATCGCTGCCAGACACACGAATGTCCTTCAAGCCAAGGCCCGAAGCCTTCAAGACCGCTTCGGCGGCCAGCCGCGTCCGGCTTTGCTCGGCCCCCACACCAACCCAACGGCGTTTGAGCCGCGGCAAGGACCGCACCGGTCCCTTGGCGGAGGCAACCAGGTAGACGGTCTCGCGTTCCAGGAGGGCGATGGCGCGAAGTCTGCTGCGCTGTTGTTTGCCCTTACCGGCACTCGCGCGCATCGCGGCTGCGAGATCTGCAGGCGCAAAGGTTGACGCGATCTCACCGCGCGCAATGGACACCAATCCTTGTGCAGGCCCTGCCGTCGCCACAACGGTGGCGATCAACCCCTCAGGGCCGCAAAGCGCCGCATTTGTGCAGCGCGAGACACCGGGCGGGTGACTAATGACGGTTGCAAGGCGCTCGCCCTGCAGGAAAGCATCCTGAGACACCAAACCCGCGGCGATTTCAAACGCCCTTCGTGCGGGCGCCCCATCGCTTTGTGCGCCAGCAGGCGTCACTGGCATCAGCGATGCCATCAGCGCCAAAACTGTTGCGGTGCGTGTTCGCATCACCCGGTCCTCGGTTGAGGTCTGTATAGACATTTGGTTGCGGCTGCGAAAGCCCTGATCTGAGCGACAGCGATCACATCCCCAGCATTCACTCGGCTTTAGGGTTAAGGGTTTGTTATCCGGTGAGCCGCACACTGAGCGTATTGCTTCCATTAGACACCGGTGGGCCCCATGCCTATGCATCGTCTCAAATTGCGCTCCACAGTTAGCTCATTCTCCTTTGCGGTCGCTGCCGCCCTCGTCGTCTCCGGCTGCAGCAATTCAGGCGAATTCCCAAGATTGGCCGCCATGCAGCGGGTGCAACCAGCGCAACCGCAGCCAAGCGCCACTCAGACGCCCAGCCCCGCCTTGCAGATGGTGCGCCCGGCCGATAGTGACCACGAAGCCGGTGCCGCCTATTGGGGCGCGCAATATCAGACCAACCGGGACGACATTGAGGCGGGCATCAATTTCGCTCGCAGCCTCCGCCTCATTGGCGGCGCCGAGCAGGCTGTCGTGGTCATGAAGGACATGGTCATGCGCTTCCCCAACAACATGATGATCCTGGCGGAGTACGGAAAAGCCCTGACCGCTGCCAATCGTCCCGGCGACGCGTTGGCCTTTCTGACACAAGCCATCCAATTGTCGCCAAACGACTGGACATTGTGGTCTGCGCGCGGGGTCGCCAACGACCAATCGGGCGATCACAAATCGGCACGCACGGACTATGAGCAAGCCCTGGAACTCAATCCAGGCAATAGCACAGTCATGACCAACTTGGCTTTGAGCCATCTGCTGGCCGGCAATCCGTCTGCCGCCGAGCCCGTTTTGCGGGAGGTTGCGGCGCGGCCTGACGCCACGCCTGCCATGCGGCAGAACCTGGCCATGGTCTTGACCTTGCAGGGCCGCACGGCCGAAGCCGAGTCCATCGGACGGCGCGACCTGGGCCCTGTGGACGCCAAAGACAACGTCCAACTGTTCTCACAGTTCGATATGTCCAAGGCGATCCCTAGCGATATTGCAAAGACCCCGCAAGCCTCGGCCATCGTCTCGCCCGAGATTGCCACGCCGGCCACGCCAGCGCTTGCGTCAGCATTGACTTCTGTGAGCGCGCCGATCCGGACGTGCT
>DMER01000077.1:0-1478 GCA_003451645.1 Alphaproteobacteria bacterium
AAAGGCCGCACCGTCTGCACCGCGACAACACTTGCCGCCGGAAACACCATTCGCTAACAGGCCCTTACTGTCTCTCGCCCCCGAAACCCGGAGCCGCACGCCATGAAGTTGTTCATCGATTCCGCCGAGATCAAGGAGATTGAAGAGGCGGCCGCCACGGGTCTCATCGACGGGGTGACGACAAATCCCTCTCTGATTGCGAAGTCCGGGCGGCCCTTTGCCGAGGCTATCAAGGAGATCTGCGCGCTTGTCGATGGTCCGGTGAGTGCCGAAGTCGCAGCAACTGACTTTGATGGCATGGTCGCAGAGGGACGTGCGCTGGGCGGGATTGCGGAGAATGTCACGGTCAAGCTGCCGCTGACTTGGGAGGGCCTGCGCGCTTGTAAGACGCTCAGCGAGGACGGGTTCCTGACCAATGTGACCTTGTGCTTCTCAGCGACGCAAGCCCTGATGGCGGCGAAAGCGGGGGCGACCTTTGTCTCGCCCTTTATCGGCCGCCACGACGATGTGGGCTTTGAGGGGATGCAGCTGATCCGCGACATCAAGACCATTTATGATCACTATGAAGAGCTTGAGACCGAAATCCTGGTCGCCTCGGTGCGCCATCCGTTGCATGTGCGCGATGCGGCGATGACGGGCGCGCATGTAGCGACGTTGCCGCCCGCAATCTTCAAGGCCTTGCTCAACCATCCGCTCACGGATAAGGGCCTCGCGGCCTTTCTGGCGGATTGGCAGAAAACGGGCCAGACGGTGCCGCGGGCGTAAAGTCCGGGGGGCGCCGAGCGCTATCCGGGCGGCGCTGTGTCCTTGACGCTCGTGCGTTGTTCGGTGCGCGCCCACCAGGATTTCAGCGCCGGGGGCAGGGCCGTGTCAAACAGATCGCTCAAACGGAACTGCAAATAGCCCTGTGCCGCTGCGGCGGCGATGTGGGCGAGGTCGACGCCCGGGGTCTGCAGGTGCGGCTCCTGCGCCAATTGCGCGAGGCCGCGGGTAATGCCCGCACGCCAATGGGCCACCATTTGGGGCGAACGCTCGGTCTCCGGGCGCAGCACCTCCATCCGGATCGCGACCGAGGCATCCATGATGCCATCGGCCAGCGCCTCCAAACGCAAGACAGTCCAGCGCGCGGGCCCCGCATCCGGGATCAGCTTCGGGGAGGGCGTCAGGCTGTCGAGATAGGCACAGATGACCGGGCTGTCATAAAGGGCGGCGCCATCCTCCATGATCAGGCAGGGGACCTTGCCCAGCGGGTTCGCCTTGCGGATGGTCTCGGCCTCAGGGCCCATGGGGCTCGCTTGTTCGAGGGCGACCTGGCCCGTCAATCCCTTTTCCAAAATGACCATCCGCACCTTGCGGGCATAAGGTGAGGTGGGCGATTGCAAGAGCTTCATATTTCCTCCGCAAGTGGAGCGAATTTGACATTCGCATAACGCCTGACATCACCCTTGGATGCGAATGTCAAATTCAAAAGCTCCACT
>DMER01000077.1:1685-1988 GCA_003451645.1 Alphaproteobacteria bacterium
ATGTCAAATTCAAAAGCTCCACTGTGACCGATGGTTTGCTTGTGGTCCTTATAAATCCGACATTTGCATCGGTCGCTGTGTCGGGTGCATGCAAATGTCAGATTTGGACCACAAGTTTTCCTGCGAACAATTCGCGTTGACGTTTCTTGGTCAGACCTGCCGCGACAAGTTTGTGTGCGCGGGCCAGATAGGCTTTGAGTTCGGCAGCACTGAGCCGGTCGTAGCGGTCTAGAAAAACCCACTTAGCGCGGGCGAGATAGGGCGCTGGCGTGATGCCCGGCAATTGGGTCAAGATTTCGAAGC
>DMER01000077.1:2251-2448 GCA_003451645.1 Alphaproteobacteria bacterium
GCGAACATCTTGCCGCCGACCTTGAAGACCTCATCGACCTTCCACTGCACAGTCATTGTGGCGGCAGGCAGGGACAGCAAGACCTTCTTAATCGCTTCATGCGTCATAGTGGCTACGATGACGAGGGATGCGAAATTTGGCAATGATCAACCCGAAACCGCGCGGGGCCCACGAGGCTGTCCAGCAATGGCTGGGCC
>DMER01000077.1:2672-2854 GCA_003451645.1 Alphaproteobacteria bacterium
GTCCAGCAATGGCTGGGCCATTTGGGCGGTGTGCGCCGGCTCAGCCCCAAGACGCTGGAGGCCTATGGCCGCGATGTGGGCGGGTTTATGAGCTTTTTGCAGGAGCATTTGGGTGAGACACCCGATTGCGTGGCGCTGAGTTCCTTGCGGCTGGCCGATCTGCGGGCGTGGCTGGCGCGCCT
>DMER01000245.1:0-3324 GCA_003451645.1 Alphaproteobacteria bacterium
GGGCCGTCCACCCCATCAATACTTAATTTATCCTGATCGAATTTGTGCCCCTCACCTTGTCACTGACACGAATTCATAATTGTGTGCCCACAATTCCTTGTGCCCCATTCCTCAGCTTTTGTTACAAGGCCTCGGCGCCTGCCGCCCGCACGCCATCCTCTATGAGTTTCGCTATCTCTGCTGCGTGCGTTGAGGGCAGGAAATGGCTGCCCCCATCCAGCGTAGACAGGGTCGCATGCGGGATGCTGTCCGCAAGCGCCTGGGCAATGCGCGCCATCGCGGGGTGCGTAGTCTCGCCACGGATAATCTGCGTCGGGATCTTGATCGTCCGGTACATGGCGATTGGCGGCGCAAACGGCGCTCCCGATGACCAATCGCGAATATTGCTCGCCGTTGTCGCCATCACATAGGCGCGCACCTTATCAGGCATGGCGTCAAACGCGCCCGGGCCGCCGTAGAAATCGATGACATGGCGCGCCGCGTCCGGCCGCCCTCCTTCAAAGGCAGCGAAGTAGACGGCCGTCATCGCCTGGAACATCTGATAATGCGCTTCATCGCCGATGGTGCGCAGGATCGCAAACGGATTGGCCTCCACCAGCGTGAGGCTGGCAGGCTTGTGACGCCCCTCCAGCGCATGGGCCAGCGCCGACAAGCCGCTAAAAGAATGCGCCACAACATGGACCGGGGCGGCGATTTCCTCGAACAGCTGGTCTAGCACATCGGTTTGCTGGGCCATGGTGGCGTTCCCCAGGGGGCGGCGCTCCGCAGTCGCGCCGTAGCCAAGCAGGCTGGTCGTCACAAGTCTGTAGCGCCCGCTGATTTTGCTGATGACTGAGCGCCATCCCGCTCCGGTGCCGAAGCTGCCCGGAACGAACAAAAGTGCAGGACCCTCGCCGCTTTCGGCGAACTCGATGTCCTCGGAGAGGTGTCCCACGATTGCCTCCAAATTGTTGGCAAGCAGATACGCCCATGATCATTGCTCACCATGCGGATGACTGGTGAGTGCGACCTCTAACTCCCGCTCCCGCCGAACCCATTGGCTCTTGATTGCAGATAGTTCTGGAGGCCCAGGGATTTGATCAGACCCAATTCGGTCTCGAGGAAATCGATGTGTTCTTCCGTGTCGTGAAGAATATCGGTCAGGATCTCGCGCGAGATGAAGTCCTTGCTCTTTTCACACAAAGCGATGCCACCGATCAGCGTCTCCCGGCCGCGCTTTTCAAGTTTCAGGTCGGCCTCCAGACACTCCGGCACCGTCTCCCCAATCGACAATTTGTGCAGGTCCTGCAGATTGGGCAGGCCTTCCAAAAACAACACGCGCAGGATCAGCTTGTCGGCGTGTTTCATCTCGCCGATCGATTCCTCATAGGTCTTTTTGCCCAGGCTCTGTATGCCCCAATTCTGGTACATCCGCGCATGCAGAAAGTATTGATTGACGGCGGTCAGTTCGTTGGTCAGGACCTCGTTCAGCTTAGCGATGATGTCTTTGTTGCCCTGCATAGGCCCTCCGCGGTGGCGTGATAGCGGCGCTTGGCTTTTTTGCGGCCGCGCGCTTTGATTAGGGCGCCAATCTCATTGACGCAACGGCCACATTTGGGGCGGCAGTCCATTTTCTTGAAGAGTTCCGGCACGCTTTGGCAATGGTCTGCGGCCTCTTCGACCGCATGTTCACGCAAGCCATTACAATTACAAACAAACATCGGGTCCGAAGTCCTTGTGAGGGGAGGCGGTCAGCACGCCTCGTCCTCCATTACGCCAGGATGAGTTACCAAGATGCAAATCATTCGCAAAATCATTATGCGGTTTCGCTTGTGCATGCAAGCCTGGAGACGCTGCGGCTTGCGCGCGCAGCCTCACTGACCCTCGAAAGGCCTGCGTCAGGTTTGGGTTCTGCGGTCCGACTGAGGGCTGGGGCTTAGTTAACTTTTTTGATCTTGCAGCCCATCGCCTCGATCGTGGCGCTATCGGAGGAATGCACTTTGATTACGAGGCCCTTACCGTCAGGGCCGCCGCTCAGCGTCCAGGTGTCGCCAGAGCTCGAATAGGTCACCGGGTTCGAAACACCTTTGACGACAAGTGCGTTGCTGGTGAACTCCATGTCGCCCATCATATTGCAGGCGAGCTGCGCGAACGGGTTGCTGCCGGGACCGGCCTCTTTGTCGGCGGTCCATTTGCCGATCAGCGGGTTTGAATCTCCGCATGCGGCGAGCATCAAAGGCAGGCTCAAGACAAGGCTGAGGCGAATGGCTGCACGCAGGCGGGTCATGATGAACTCCGGTGTTGCTGTGGCGAATAATGGGCGGACCCTGCCGGGAAGGCGGTGGCGGGTCAAGGGTTAGCGGCGGCGTGCAGCCTGTCGTGATGCCGGTGTCACACCTGCCCCAACACCCCTTCCGTATCCGCGCCAACCTCTGGCGGGTCGGTATGGATGGTGCAAGGAGATTTGGCGAAGCGCAGGCCCGGCCGCATCGCGCGATACTGATCCCCTGAGGGGAGTGTGCGGGTCTCGAAAAAGCCGGTCGCGGCGAAATGCGGGTCCTCAAAAACAGTGGAGAGTGGATTGGCGCGCATGGCGGGGATGGAATGCTCCGCGCACAGGGCCATCCACTCTTCCGTCGTGCGGCTCAGGGCCGCTTGCTGCATCTGCCCATAATAGACCGCGACGCGAGCGCGGCCATCGGGAGCATCCTTGAACGCCTGCGTGTTGTAGCCATCGGGGATGCCGCCCAGCTCCATGAATTTGGCCGAGTGGCCTTCATTGGCGGGGAGCATGGAGAGATAGCCATCCTTGGTCTTGTAGGGCTTGCGGTGCGGCGTGATCGTGGTGGGGTGGCCGAATTTGCCGGTCGCGGGGACGTAAGTCTGGTTCCACAAATGCTCGGCCAATATGAACCCGGTGAAGGTCTCCAGCATGGGCACTTCCACATACTGGCCCTCGCCTGTGCGGTTTCTGTGCTGCAGGGCGGCCAGCGCCGCAATCGCCGCGAAGAGCCCGCAGGTCTTGTCTGCCACGAGGGATGGCAAGGGCCGCAATTCCGAGTTCTTGTCATAGAGGGGCAGAAGATCGCAGGCGCCTGACGCCCCTTGGATCAAATCGTCAAAGGCTTGGCGGCCCGCATAGGGACCATCGGAGGCATAGCCCACGGCCTCGACATAGATGAGGTCCGGCTTGATCGCCGCGACGGCGGCATAGTCGAAGCCCAAGCGCTTCATCGCCTCAGGGCGCATATTGTGGATGAAGATGTCGGCCGTCTTGACGAGCTTGGTGAGGGCGCGTTTGCCCGGTTCGGTCTTGAGGTCAAGCGCGACCGAGCGCTTGTTGCG
>DMER01000245.1:3531-3691 GCA_003451645.1 Alphaproteobacteria bacterium
GACCGAGCGCTTGTTGCGGTTGAGTGCCACGAAAAGCGGGCCGAGATTGTCTGAATTGGGGGCCTTGCCATTGCGGCGCTGACGGTCGCCCGTGGGCTCCTCCACCTTGATGATATCCGCACCCAGATCGCCCAATTGCATGGTCGCGTAGGGGCCGAGG
>DMER01000245.1:3857-8820 GCA_003451645.1 Alphaproteobacteria bacterium
AGGGGCCGAGGACGAATTGGGTGAGGTCAAGAACGCGAATGCCCGCAAGGGGGCCTTGAGGTTGAGGCGGCATGGGTGCGGGCTCCGGATGATGGTTCGCAAGTATTTGAGCGGAGGGGCGCGACCACTGCAAGTGTTGTGACTTGGCGCGGTGCGGGTTGTGGCGCTATCATGGCCAATGATGGACACGGTCGAAGATTACATCGTTACGTTCTCCCCCGAATTGGCGCATCCGCCCTTGCGCCAAATGACGGCGCATGTAGCGGCGGATCCTACGCTGATCGCTTTTCGCGATGCTCTACGCGCGGCAGGAGGCGGCAGAATCGCACGGCTGATCCTGTATGGCTCGCGGGCGCGCGGGGATTTCAGGCCCGATTCAGACTTTGATTTTTTGGTGCTCGCAAAGCCTGGTGAAGACAGGACCACACTTCGGAACGATTTGTGGAACGCAATCTTCACCGCGGATGCGCCCTTCGATACCGAAGTGAACCTTTTCGTCGAGGACCACGACTTTCTTGGACGGCCCACTATCCTTACACATAATGTCCGGACCGACGGGGTCGAATTGTGAAGCCGGAGTCCGCCGAAGCCTTGGCGCGCGCACAACGTCACTTGCATGACGCGAAACAATTGGCAGAGACAGAACAGCTTAGTTACCACGCCGCCCCGCAAAGTTATGTTGCAGCGCTCGCGGCCGCTCACGCCTTGATTTTCGAGCTGACCGGCAAGTTCCCGAGCACGCATCGCGGCGCCAAAGCGATGGTGCATGAAATATCCCGGCAGGGGCACGCGATCTCCGCCGAGGCGCGATCAATCCTCGACACCGGATTTGACTGGAAGTCTACAGCCGACTACTGAGACGAGCGCACCATCTCTGCCGCTGACGGACGAGAGGGCGTCCGTCTCGCGGACCTCTTCATCGCCCAGTTCGCCACGATTCTCGAAAGGACGTAACCATGCTCCTCCACACCGCATCCTGGCCCGAGATCGATGCTTACCTTGCCAAGCATAAGGGCATCATCATTCCCATTGGCTCGACCGAACAGCATGGCCCTAACGGTCTTCTGGGCACGGATGCTCTGTGTCCGGAGATCATTGCGCGGGAAGCGGCGCTGGACCGCGACGATGTCTTGATTGGGCCAACCTTTAATGTCGGCCAAGCGCAGCATCATTTGGGCTTTGCGGGCACGATCAGCCTGCGCCCCTCCACCATGATCGCCGCCATGTGCGATTGGGCGGACAGCCTGGCGCGGCATGGCTTTGAACGGCTATATTGGTTCAACGGACATGGCGGCAATGTGGCGACGATCACCGCCGCCTTCAGCCAAATGTATGGGCAGTCCTCATTCGCCCGCGGAGGGCACAATCTGCCAAAGCTGCGCAACAATTTACGCAATTGGTGGGAGCTGCCGGGCGTTGCCGATGTGATCAAGGACATCTTCCCCGTTGGTGATGGCAGTCACGCAACGGCCTCTGAAGTGTCCGTCACCTATTGGGCCTACCCCCAAGCGATTAAGCGGGTTGAGATGTCGCCGAAAATCGCACCCACCGGGCCCATTCTGGATGCGGAGGATTACCGCAGGCGCTTTCCGGACGGGCGGATCGGCTCCGACCCCTCCCAAGCCACGCCGGAAGCGGGCGGGCGCATTGTGGCAAAGGCTGCGCAAGCCCTGCTGGTCGACTATGAAGATTTCCTTAAAGCGGCCTAGGTAATTGTTAGGGCCTGCGCAACGGGGAAGAAATCGGCTTGTGGCACGTTGTCATGCACAGATCGTCAGAAAGGCGAGCGGTGTCATGGACCAAGTGTTCTTTGTTGTTGCGGCGGCATTTGCGATGATTTGGATCGGCGGCGGGCAGGCACTTGCCAGCCTATCGTGACGACCTCAGCTTGCGCCAAGGCTTGACAGACGGCACGTGACTTGCGGGATTGTCTGCCTGTTCGTTTACAGGATCCGCTCGCGCCCCATGGAAGCCCTCTTCATCGGCCACTCCTATATCGATGTGACGATTGTCGCGCCTGCGATCCCGCAAGGCGATGATAAGACCGTTGCCGATGATTACGCCGTCTCGTTCGGCGGCAATGCGGTCACTGCCGCCTTTGCCTATGCCAAGCTGGGCGGCAAGCCGGATCTGCTTGCGACGCAGGCTGACGATTGGCTGGGCCGGATGTTTGCCGACATGGCGCTGAGCTATCGAGTGAGCCTGCATGCGCGCAAGGTCGCGCGGTCGTCGCTCTCGCTCGTCATTCCGCGTGCGGATCAGCGTGCAATCCTCAGGATGCGCGACGATCAATGGCTGCACCCCTTTCCAGCGCTGAATATCAATGGTGCGCGCGTTGTGCATGTCGATGGCCATCAGCATGACGCAGCGCTCCACTATGCTGGCGAAGCGCGGTCGCGAGGCGTCTTAACCTCGCTTGACGGCGGTGCAGTGCGGCAAGGCACGAACGCTCTGCTTGGCCTCATCGATGTGGCGGTGGTGGCGGAGCGGTTTTGCGAGCAATTGGAGCTCAGTGCGGACGCGACCCTGAACTATCTGCGCGAGCGTGGTGTGAAGGTCGGCGGTGTCACACAAGGCGCTCGCGGCATGCTGTGGTTCGAAGGTGCGGGTGCGCACCAGCGACTGGATGCCCTTCCTGTTCCGCACGACCTGGTCGTCGACACCAACGGCGCGGGCGATGTCTTCCACGGCGCCTATGTCTGGTCCTACGTACAGCGCCCTGCTGCACCATGGGCGGAGCATTTCCGCTTTGCACGCGCGGCCTCTGCCTATGCGATCCAGCATCTTGGCAATGAGGCGAAGCTCCCTACCGCGCCCCAAGTCTTGGAAACTGCGGCCCGGTTCGGGGCGCCGCTGCATGGGATCATGACGCGTTAAGGCCGCTCGCGCATTGGGGTGCGCCACGCCATCAGCGGCTCGCCAAAATTCGGGAACATTCGGTCGAGACGCAACCGACACAAGCCCCATCGCAATATGTAGTGGGTAGGTAACCTACTTGCACAATTTTTCCTTGCTTTTGACCGAATCGGGCGGATTGCAATCGGTTTTGAACCGTGTTTAACGACTATGCACAGGTCTTCCAGGAGTTACCCCCATATGATCCGCTCTTTCCGCAGCACCCTTTTGGTCGCCACAGCGCTGGCGATCTCTGCGCCCGCATTCGCGGAAGACGCAAACCGTGACCCTCTCCTGCCAGATGGAGCGGCCGCTCCGGCGAAAGGCCGCGAGCTTGTTCTGCCGCCCAGCATCAACGAGGCGCCTCCAGGTGCCGAGATCGTTTTGCCGCCTCCGGGCCAAGAGGCATTGTTCGAAAAGCCTGCCCTGGCCGCTGATAACAAAGTTCAGGCACGGGTAGGCGAGGAGAAGAACCTCAAGATCCCTGCAAACTTTGACCTGCCCCCAGTGCAGCAAGCGGAAGCGCCAGCCGCAACAGAGACCACACAACCCGTCGTCGCAGAGATCCAAGCCGAGGCAGCACCCGTGCTGAGCGCCGAGGCAGGCGTCGAGGCGAAACCGCAGTCGCGCGCAAAGAAGCGTAAGCAGGCCGGGCGCCGCACGGCCATTGCCCAGGCCTCACCACGTTTAGAGCAGAAGCCTGAGTTCCAGGTGGCCGATGCTTCGTCGTCGCGCATTACCCAGACGGATTATTCGCTCGCGCCGGGAACCGGTGGTCCTGAGATTCCGGGTGAGCCGACCGCAAATCCGCGTATCGCTGCGGCAACAGCAGAACGGCTCTCGGCCGATACAGCCATCGCAGAGGGCGACACGATTTCCGAAGCAGAAGCCAAGTCTGTCTTCACGCCGGAGGCCCCCGCTCCGCAGCCGGTGCTGGTTGCGCAAGCGCAAACCGGATCGCCGCGCGTCGTTGATCCGATGGCCAAGAACTATGAGCGCGCCGAAGGGCCAAACCATGGCTCCGCCCGGAGCTGGGATTGGAGCGTTGATGCGGCCGTCGGCTATGGCGGGATTGATGGCGCCGCTCAAGGCCTCCCGATCGAGTTCCGCAATGGGCCGGCCGTGCGCTCTTTGAAGGCGGATAGCGATGACGAGTTCTTTGGTCTGAGCGCTGGCGTCACTGCAAATTTGGACGGCCATATTGAACCGCTCAGCTTCTTTGGCGCGCGCAGCGATGCAAAGCCATGGCTGCGGGTCGAAGGCGGCGGGTTTGATGCGGAATTCAAAACAAGTTCGGCGCAGACAGATACCATCGGCGCAGAGACACTGTTCCTGCTGCGTGCTGACGACAGCCCGATCAACCTTGGCGGTGGAACGAACGTGCGTAACGTCGCTTACAAAGCCAGTGAGGACGTCCGCTACGTGAAGGTTCTTTACGGCCAGACCTATGGTCAACGGGTAACCTGGGTGCCTTATGGCGGCGTTGCTTACACAAACCGCGACGTCTCTCAGCGGTTGAGCTTCCAGGCTGGGGCCGGGACGGCAGCGCGGTTCAGCAATGATATCGATGTGAACACCTATAGCTTCATCCTTGGGCTCAAGGTTGACGTGCCTGTTGACAATGCGGGGCACTGGTCGGTCGACGGGCATGTGAAAGCGTCCTATGACATCTCGGACGCCAGTGGCACTGCGGTGTCGGACATCAATGGCGGGGTTCAGTCGCGCCGCCTGAATAAGACACGTGACTCGTTGGGCTTTGGCGCGGGCGCTGGGATCAACTACCGGATCAACGAGAGTGCCGCGGTCCGCCTGGGTGTTGACTATGTGAACACCGACGCATCCCCTGTAGTTCGCTATGGCGCCAACGGTGCGCATTTGGATCTGCAAGACGAGGATATCTTTGTGGGGACCTTGCGGACCACATTCACATTCTAGAGCCGCAGGCGTTCAGGTAGAATCACCGCGGCTCTAGATTTCATCGTTCTCGCAACGGGTTATTGGGAAACCGCAAGCGCACTTTCCCGTCCGTTGCACTAGGCTTGCATTATTGATGGGGTGGACGGCCCCT
>DMER01000093.1 GCA_003451645.1 Alphaproteobacteria bacterium
GAGCGCGAGCAAGGCATCACCATTGATGTGGCCTATCGCTTCTTCGCGACAAGCACGCGCAAATTCATAGTCGCCGATACGCCGGGCCATGAGCAATACACCCGCAACATGATCACGGGCGCCTCGACGGCCGATCTGGCGGTGATCTTGATCGATGCGCGCAAAGGCGTGCTGACGCAGACGCGCCGGCACTCCTATCTCGTCTCGCTTGTGGGCATCCGTCATATCGTGCTGGCGGTGAACAAGATGGACCTCGTTGGCTATGATCCGGCGGTGTTCAACGAGATCGTGGCTGCCTATCGCAGCTTCGCGAATGGCCTGGGCCTGGCGGATATTGCTGCGATCCCCGTATCGGGCCTGGCGGGCGACAACATCGCCACGGAAAGCCCTCACATGCCCTGGTACCGGGGCCCGACACTGATGAAGCATCTTGAAACTGTTGAAATCGATGCGGAGCGTTTGGCGCGTCTGCCCTTGCGACTGCCCGTGCAATGGGTCAATCGTCCGTCTCAAGATTTTCGTGGCTTCTCGGGGCAATTGGCGAGCGGCGAGGTCAAACCCGGAGACACAATTCGTGTGCTGCCCTCAGGCGCCATGGCCCAGGTCGCGCGCATTGTGACCGCAGACGGCGATCTGCCGCGCGCGGTTGCCGGACAATCGGTTACGCTCACCCTGGACCGCGAGATCGACTGCTCACGCGGCGATGTCATCGCTGCAGCGGACAATGCGCCCCAGGTGGCGGATCAATTCGATGCAACCATCGTTTGGATGAGTGCCGAGGCCCTGCTGCCTCATCGCCAATACTGGCTGAAATCCGGCACCCGGACGGTGCCTGCAACAATCACCAGCATCAAGCACAAGATCAACGTCAACACGCTTGAGAAATTGGCAGCCAAAGACCTGCAACTCAATGACATTGGCACGTGCAATGTCGCAACCGCGCAAGCCATCGCATTTGATCCGTTTACTGATAATCCGGGGCTGGGCGGTTTCATTCTGATCGACCGCTTGAGCAATGCAACCGTTGCGGCTGGCATGATCAACTTTGCCCTGCGCCGTGCGGAGAATATTCACTGGCAGGCTCTTGATATCAACCGTGAGGCCCGGGCCGCGATGATGGGTCAGCGTGCGGCAATCCTGTGGTTCACCGGACTTTCGGGTGCAGGCAAGTCGACCATCGCCAATATCGTCGAGAAGAAGTTGCATATTTTGGGCTGCCACACGGTTCTGCTCGACGGCGACAATGTGCGCCACGGTTTGAACCGCGACCTGGGCTTCACCGATGCTGACCGGGTGGAGAATATTCGCCGGGTTGCCGAGGTGGCACGTCTGATGACGGATGCAGGCCTCATTGTGCTGGTGTCCTTTATCTCGCCCTTCCGGGCGGAGCGTGCGCTGGCGCGCCAATTGGCGGCGCAGGACGAGTTTCTGGAGATCTTTGTCGATACACCGCTCGCCGATGCAGAGGCGCGCGATGTCAAAGGCCTTTATAAAAAGGCGCGCAGCGGACAGCTGAAGAACTTCACAGGGATCGACAGCCCTTATGAGGCGCCTGAGGCACCCGAACTGCGGATCGACACCACCACCCTCACCTCAGAGCAGGCGGCGGATGCGATCATCGCGCTTCTGCAGGCACGCGGCCACATGGACCGCGGCGGAGGAATCTAGGGATTGGCACCTGCCGCCGTGTGCGGATCAATGGCAGGCTTTTCGACGACACGCGCGAAGGCGGTGTTGGGCAGAAACGGCCCCGTCACCTTGGCCGATCCATCAAAGCGGTACTGCCCAAGGATCTTGAAGTAGAAGAGCTGATCATTGATCTTTGGCCCATGCGCGATGTTGTGCAGCACCAGCGGGCGCTTGCCATCCTTGGACCGCTTGCGGGTGACCATGCCGATATGCAGCTGCGCATTATCGAGGTCCCAGACGATGACATCGCCTGGCCGGTAATTCGCCGGATCATCCGTAACCGGAATAGCGGTCGCGTTGCGCTCGAAAAAGGTCTGCAAATTGCCGACCCTGCGGTGATCGATATTGGTGTTGGGCTTGCGCTCGCCGAATTTCTGCGGATAGGCAAAAAAGTCGCGGCGCATATCCTCATGCACCAATTGCTGCAGGTCGACGCCAACCATCCGGAAAATGCGCACAATCTCGTCCGTACACACACCGCGGTTGGGTGCGACGTCGCCCATTGGATAGGCGATCTCCTTGCCCGCGCCATCATAGACGACCGAATGCCGGGCCCGGTCTTCAGCCGCCGCACCCAGGCGCTGCTCCCAGGAGAGTTTGGGATTGGCCCAAGGTTTGCGCGTTTGCGCGGCCGCGTTAGCACTCAGCGCAAGAACCAATACGACGCTCATCACAATACGCATGATCCGCCGCTCCCTGGCACCGGCACCCAGCCCTCAGAATTTGACGATCTGCCAGCCTTGCTTAGTCAGCATCGCGTTCGCTTCCGTGGAAATCTCCGCGGAGGTTCCCAATATGGGCTTAGCATTCTGTGGTGCCGCAGCAATCGCCGTATTGATCTTGTCAAAGCTGCCCGCGACTTGCTCGGTCCAGATGATCTCATCAAAGGGGAACACGGCGACCAACTCGCCCTTGGCATTGCGGGCAAGGGTATAATCGCCGACGCTTTCAAATGCTTTCACCGTGCCGAGTTTGGCAGAGTGCGCCGCCATCGCTTCAACGCGGGCGCGCTGGAACTTCGCGTCGTCTACGCTGCGCGCGCGCGCAGCCCGCGAAAGAAACGTGCCCGGGTCCTTGGCGTCGAGCGTCTTCAAGGCGGCTGTGACCGCCAAATGGTCCGCAGGCGAGTAAAAATCGCTCGTCAGAAAGCTTTGGATTTCCGCGCCCGCAACCCCCATGGCCAAAAGGTCGGTCTCGACCTGCGCGGCGATCTCCGCCGAGCTCTTGTCCCGCAAGGGGGTCGACAGCTGGTTGGCCGTGGCCGTTCCCGATATGGCTGTGCCTGCACCGCCCGAGATCGCGCTGAAGGCCGCTCTCACCGACAAATCGCCTGCCGCCACAGCACCTGCTACGTCATCGAGGCCCCGGCTCAGAGGCTTGAAGTCCGAATAGGCATCGACGCCCAATTCAAACGCCAACGCCCTACGTGCCTTGGACACGCCGACTAGGCTTTCGAAGGTGCCGTCTTTGGAGGCATTCGCTTGATCGATCTCGGCGGCGGCCCGGTCAAAGACATTGGCCACACCTGCGAACAGATTTTCGGTCGTTTCGATCGGGTTGGTGATTAGATCGCGGCCAAAACGCAACGGCGCCAGGCCCGCCTTGGCCAAGGCTTTGACGAACATTTCGGACTTGGACATTTTCTCCAGCGCATCGAGCGCGCGCAATTCGTTTAGCCGGTCGTCCAGGCGGCGCTGGCCCACCACTTCGAACTCGCCGTAGGGGGTTTTGAGCGTAAACACCCGGCTGAAACCATCGCGCGCAACTTGCGGCTTGATCTCCCAATTAGGGCCCGTGATGCGATCGCCAGCGAAGGACTTGGCTTGCGCTTCAGGCGCCTGTTCCAAGGCCCGAGCCGGGACCGGCAAGCCCAATGTCAAGACGATAGCCGCACAAGCTGCAATGACTGTCCGCGCCCGCATGGAGAATGCCCCCGGTTTAAATGTTACGCCCGGCCCAGCGTTAACGAATTCACCCCTGTTGCGCAAGCCAAGCCACTGGCAGCGCAGCGGCCGGACCGAACCCGTTCTAGGGCTCCACGACGTTGAAATTCCCGTTCAAAGGATCGATCAGGCTCACGAAATCCTTGAAAATCTGCAGATCTCCGTGCGCCGCTACATCGCCCGCGGTAACCTTGGGCGCCAAATCCACCCCCAGCAGGAGCGCCGCCAAAAAGTCCGCCCGCTTTAGGCGCAAGGTCAATTGCGCCTCAAATCCGGACACGTCCGATTCGTGCACGAGGACCGCATTCTCGACCGTCAGGGCAAAGTGTTCCCCGAAATCCTCCAGATGCAACGCAATGGTCAGCCGCTTGTCCGCTGCCCGGTCAGGGTTGATGCGCACGGATAAGAAGTCCAACAACAGCCGCGTCGGCGTCGCGCGTATCGTATCGAGGGAGACGCTGGCGCCGCCCCCGGCCTTTGCCACGCCATGTTCCAATTCCTGCGCGCCGGTCAGATAGACATTGCGCCATTGCCCGGACTCGGCCTGGAACGCCATTTGCCGGTAGGCCGCGGCAAGCATGGCACGGGCTTGCGTGTTCGCAGGCTCGCTAAAGACCACCCAATTCAAAAGCTGCGACGCCCAGCGGTAATCGGCCTCGGCCATAGCCGCTTGCGCGCGCGCGATGACCGCGCCCGCCCCGCCCATTGCAGCGACGCTGCGCTTGGCGGTTTCTTCCGGCGCCAGCGGATTGAGGTTGGCCGGATTGCCGTCATACCAGCCCATATAGCGTGTGTAGATGGCCTTAGCGTTGTGCTGATATGTGCCGTAATAGCCGCGGTTATACCACTCCGTGGACAGACTATCCGGCAGCGTCAAGGTGTCGGCGATCTCCTGATGCGTCAGGCCGTTATTCATCATGCGGACGGTTTGGTCATGCATGAATTTATAGGCATCGCGGTGTTTCTTGAGGAACGTCAGGATCTGGCCCGTCTCCCAGCGCGGCAGGCCATGGGCCGCGAACATGCTGTCACTGTCATGGGCGAAGAGGCGGATCGATTCCGTCAGATAATCGGCCCATGCCTTGGCATCGCGCACCAGTGCCCCGCGCAAGGGCTGGATATTGTGCATGGTCGCATTGGCATTCTCTGCCATGAAGACGCTGCGCCATTGCGGCAGATAGAAATTCATCTCCGCAGGGGCCTCCGTCCCTGGCGTCAACTGAAAAACAAACCGCACGCCGCCGAATGTCAGCTCCTGACCCGTCCGTGTAATGAGGATCGTGGGCGCCATGAGCGACACAGAGCCGGTGGACAGGCGCGGCCCCAGACCGCTGGTGATCTCCCCCACTGGTCCCGGCGCCAGCGTATAGCCAAACTGAAACCGCCCGCGCCGGTTCATCGCCGTGCCCGCGATGATGTTCTCAGAGATCGCGTGCTCCAGAAAGCCTTCCGGTGCCACGATCTGCACCTTGCCCGCCAGCACATCCGCCTCGGACGTCACACCGCGCACGCCGCCATAATGGTCGGCATGGCTGTGGCTATAGATCACCGCGCAAACGGGCTTGTCGCCGACATGGCGTTTGACAAGCGCCAGCGCGGCTGCCGCCGCCTCGACCGTGGTCAAAGGATCGACCACCACATAGCCATCCCGCGTATCGATGAAGGTTACGGTCGATACGCAAAAGCCGCGCACCTGATAGACGCCATCGATCACTTTGAACAGACCGTGGCGGGTCAGCAGGCGTGCCTGGCGCCACAGGCTGGGATTGACCGTGGGCGGACAATCCTCGCTCAGGAAATTATAGGCCGCCAGGTTGAAGATCACCCGCCCCTCAGCACTGCGGATTTCAGGGTCCTCGCGCGTCGCGATGAAACCGCGTGCCGCAAAGTCAAAATCGCGTGTGTCCTCGAACGGCAGGTCCTTCAAGACTTGGGCGTTCAGCGCCGCTGTCTTGGCGGACGCAGTGTGGGACGCATGATCATGGCTCATGGGGGGTGCTCCTGGACTGTCACGGTCTATCAACGCTAGGCGGCGGCTTCCGCCATGACAAGTGCGGCATGCTCTGGCCTTGCCCCGAATGCGCTGGGCGGGCATTGTGGGCACATGCGAAAGATCATTATCGATTGCGATCCCGGCGTGGATGACGCCTCCGCTTTGTTCTTAGGCCTCGCCGCGAGGAGAGAACTGGACATTGTGGGTGTTACGACGGTCGCTGGCAATGTTGGCCCGGCACTCACCGCGCGCAATGCCTGTTGGGTGCGTGAGCTTGCCAAGCGTGACGAAGTGCCCGTCTATGCGGGCTGTGCGCGGCCTCTGGTACGCCCGCCACTGGATGCGCGCGACGTTCATGGCGCAAGCGGTCTGGGCGGCTTGCCGGTTGGTGTCCCTGCCAAAGGGGTTGAGCCCCAGCATGCGGTCGCATGGCTCGTCGAGACCTTTCGCAAGGCCGCACCGTGCAGCATCACCTTGGTCATCACCGGCCCTGCGACCAACATGGCCGCAGCGCTCGCCATGGCACCGGAGATCACGGCAGCCCTTGATGAGATCGTCGTCATGGGCGGAGCCTCTCGGGAGGGTGGAAACATCACGCCGTCCGCCGAGTTCAACGTCTATGTCGATCCTCATGCCGCCGCGGCGGTGTTCGCCTGCGGCGTACCTATCACGATTTTCAGCCTGGACGTCACCCATCAGGTGCGCACCACCGCTGACATCGTCACGCGGTTTCGAGCCAGCGGTGCCCGCATACCGGCGCTTATGGCCGATCTCTTTGCCTTTTCCAATACGATCAAGCACGACGTACTCGACGCCCCTGGCGCGCCGTTGCACGACCCGTGCACGATTGCCTATTTGCTCGAGCCGTCGCTCTTTACGCTCAAACCTTGCAGCGTCGCGGTGGAGACCGCCAGTGCCATCGCGATGGGGCACACCGCCGTCGACTTTCGCGCCCGGCAGGGACAAGCCATGCCGATCAAGTGGGCGGTTCAGGCGGATGCCGAACGCTTCTTCGCCATGCTCTTGGCGCGGGTCAGCGCGCTGTGACGGCCGGTCACCGGATTGCGGTCGCGGGCTCGGTCAACCTTGACATTGTCGCGCGGTGTGCGCGCTTGCCTTTGGCTGGTGAGACGGTGACCGACGCGACGCTCGCCCGCTATCCAGGCGGCAAGGGCGCCAATCAGGCCCTCGCTGCCCGGCGTTTGGGGGCAGAGGTCACACTCATCGCAAGCGTTGGCGCGGACCCGGCGGCTGAGGAGGCCTTGGCTCTGCTTAAGGCTGAAGGCGTTGATCTCAGCCACTTGCACGTCGCAGCGGATCTGCCCACAGGCACCGCTCTGATAGCGGTCTCTGCAGCGGGCGAGAACCAGATCGTCGTGGCCCCTGGCGCCAACCGCGCCTTGACGCCGGACCGCCTGACCATCCCTCCTTGCGATGCGCTCATTGCGCAGATGGAAATCCCGATTGAAACGGTCGCCCGTGTGGCGCAGCGTCAGAGCTGCCGCGTTGTGATCAACATGGCCCCGGCGCGGCCGGCGCCCGATGTGATCTTTCAGTGTGCGGACTTGTTGATCGTCAATGAGACCGAGGAGTTGTTCTATGGCGATGCCTTGCACACTGGACCGGGCCTGGTCTGCATGACGCTTGGCGCGCGTGGCGCACAGATGTTCCGCAAGGGCCGCAAGGTGGGCCAGGCCCGCGCACCGTCCGTCACCCCCGTTGATACCACGGGCGCCGGCGATGCCTTTGTGGCTGCAGTGACGGTGGCCCTGCTTGAAGGGATGACAGAGGCTGATGCATTGGCCTTTGCCTGCGCTGCTGGCGCCGCGGCGACGCTCAAAGCGGGCGCACAGCCCTCCTTGCCCACGCGAGAAGAGATCAGGCGGCTATTGCGGCCATAGAGCGCTAATCGATCGCCGAAACATGGCCTGGCGCGGCGCCAGCGCCCGCCGTATTGAGCGGTGTTGCAGGCTTACCCGCATAGATGAAACTGCCGGGCTCCAGGCCATCGATCACCTTGTCCACATCGTCTGGCCCGAAGACAAAGCAGCCTTGGCTGCGGCCAAAGAGGCCCCGCTTGGGATCGAAGTAGCGCGGGTTCTGGTGGATGATGATGCCGCGCCGCTGCGCGGTCGCGTTGGTCGCATCCAGCCCTGCCAAGCGCACCTTGCGGCCAGGGAACTTTCCGCCTGTCGTTGTTTCCAGCACCCGGTAGAGGCCAAGCGAGGTCGCATCCGTGTTGGGCTGCGCGCTTACCGCCGGGACCTGGAGCGAGAAGCCTGTGGTCGCGCACCCGCCGCGCCGGCATAGCCGCTTGGCGTGGCCGTGGGCCACATGTTTGGCGGTCACAGCACCGGTGGTGAGACTGACCAGATAGAAGCGCGGCAGGTTGGCAGGCAAGCTATAGTCCACAACCCCAATCCGGTTGAGGCTGTCCGCTGTCGTCTCATGGCCTACACGATTGAGGGCCTGCTGCAGCAAGACCGGGTTGATGATCCCCGTTGGGTCTATAAGGCGGCCGTTATGCATCAGCCCTGCGCGAGGGCGCGTCTGTGCCGACCAGCCCGGTTCATAGCCGGGGATCGGTGCGGCATCGGCCAAGCGGCTGTCGCCAGGCTTGATGGTGATGATCGGATGTTTGGTCAGGCGCGCCAAGACTGAGCCACGCGGCTGCGCTGGTGCCGGACCCAGCCGCAAGACCACAACGCCATCGCCATAGGTCGCATCGCCGGTCTTCTTCGCAGCAGGCGGCGCCTTCGCGATATCGGGCCCGCCGCCGATCCCAAGCCATGCACATCCGCTCAGGCTTAAGCCCGCGAATGTTAGCAACACGATCCGTTTCAAGTGCGCTGGGTGCGCAAGTCCCATCCCATCCCACTCCAATGTCGCGGCCCCATCTTGGCGCAGAGGCGGAACAATGTTTAAGCTCTAACCTAGTCCTTTGCAGAACTCCGTTGCGTTTGTCGAGCAACTCCAGGTTGGTTGCGGCGCGTTTTGTCGCCCCGTTCAAATTGGCGCCATTAGGATGAGGGGCCTTCATGGTGAATGGAAAGATCGCGCTGGTTACAGGGGCGACCTCAGGCATTGGGCTCGCCATTGCACAGCGTTTGGCGGCGGAGGGCGCTGATATTGTGATGCATGGGCGATCGGCCGACCCGCTAGCGATGCGCGACCTCTGCCGGGGCTTGAGCGCGCGCGAGGGCATCACCTGCGCCTACATCGCCGCCGATTTGAGCATCCCGGAGGAAGCTGACCGGCTGGCCCGGGAGGCGGCCACAGCCCTAGGCCCCATCGATATTCTCGTCAACAATGCTGGCATGCAGCATGTGGCGCCACTGGAGGCCTTCCCGCCTGAGAAGTGGGACCAGATCATCAGCCTCAACCTATCCGCGGCGTTTCACCTGACGCGGGTTGTGTTTGCTGGCATGAAGGCGCGGCAATGGGGCCGCATCATCAATATTGCGTCGGCGCATTCGCTGGTCGCCTCGCCTTACAAGAGCGCCTATGTGGCCTCAAAACATGGGCTTTTGGGCCTCACCAAGGTGGCGGCCCTCGAAGGCGCAGAGGCGGGCGTCACGGTTAACGCCATCTGCCCCGGTTATGTTTTGACCCCGCTCGTACAGAAACAAATCCCCGATACCGCAAAGGCCCGAGGTATCACCGAAGCGCAGGTCGTGCGCGATGTGCTCCTTGCGGCGCAACCAACCAAGAAGTTTGCAACCGTCGAAGAGGTCGCGGCGCTGACCGCGTTCCTGTGCACGCCTGGTGCCCAGTCCATCACGGGCGCGGCCCTGCCCGTTGATGGCGGCTGGACGGCGCATTAAAGCTATTGTGACGGCTGTTGCCTCCCCACGCTCTTAATCTTTAGCGAAAGCCACAAACCGTGCTAAGGGATTGGGGCAGAGTTCAAATAGGTGAGGTGGGGCCACCGGTGTTGCAGGGGACCCTCAATCGGGTACGGAGCATTTTTGTCGCCATCATGATCCTTCTGGGACTCGTGATGATCGCGACGTATTTTCTGTTGGGCCGGGATCAGTTCGTAGCGCTCTTTAGCCGTTCCACTGAGCCTGGCGTGCGGGAGCCAACCCTGATCGATCCGCGCGCTGGCGCACCTGATCCCAATGGCTCGGCCATTGTGAGACTGGCGCCCGTCCCCAAACTGGCACCGCCGACGCTCACGATCGAGCCCAATGTCCTGCGTCAGAACGGCCTGGCCATGGACACGCGGGTGTCCACCGTTGTGGCTCTGCCAGGCGTGTCGATCGGAACCGCAGTTGGCGGCGGCTCGGTCACGCGCCGCACGCTGAGGCTTTGGTCGGTAACGGCCAATGGCGCGCCGGAATTTCAGCTGGCCAACATCCTGCGCCCTCCTCTTGGTGACGGCCGGATCGGCAGTGTCAATACGATCGCGGTCTCGCCTGATGCCAATCTCGTCGCGGGCGCTGTGATCCGGTTTGACAGGGGCACGCCCGTCTATGTCTTCCATCGCAATGATGGCCGCCTGGCCGCCAGTTTGACCGGCCTGCCCTCCGTCGCCACGGCGCTCGCCTTTTCGCCCGATGGCAAGCACCTCGCGGTCGGTCTGACGCAAGGGGGCTTGCGCATCTTCCGCACAGCCGATTGGACCGAACTGCGCCGCGACCCGAACTATACCGAGATTGTCCGCTCGATTGCCTTCGCAGCCGATGGCCGTATGGCCACCACAAGCTTCGATGGTCAGGTCCGCCTTTACGATTCGCAGTTCTTGCTGTTGCGCGCGGCCATGGCACCCCAAGGGGCCCGTCCCTTTGATGTCGCCTTCTCCCCCGACGGGACGCGGCTTGCAGTCGGCTATTACGACAAGGCCGCCGTCTCACTGCTGGATGCGAACACGCTCACCTCGCGCCGTGTTTTGCTGGCACCGGCCCCCTCGCGCGAGGGCGACTGGCTGACGGAGGTTGCCTGGGCGCGCGATGGCTCGCGCCTTTTTGCGGCGGGGTTCGTGACCCAAGGCAATGGCCGCAACCCGGTCTTGTCCTTCGATATGGCGAGCGAGGGGCCGCCCCAAATCCTGGATGGCTTGCGCCTGGAG
The DNA here is from genome assembly GCA_003451645.1 of Alphaproteobacteria bacterium. GTDB lineage: Bacteria > Pseudomonadota > Alphaproteobacteria > Micropepsales > Micropepsaceae > DMER01. Next base: position 10,697 of record DMER01000093.1, read on the forward strand.
ACCCCTCTGACGGATTTGCTGCCTTACAACGAGACCGGTGTGGTGGCTGTTAGCGATGCCAGCGACCCGGATGACGCCGTAAACGCCTCCGGCTTGATCATGGGCGCATTCTCAGGCGCGCGCGCATTGGTCGCCCGCTTCGACGGCGAACGCTCGGCTGTCCGGCTCGGCAGCCTTGCTGGTGATATCGAGGCCTTCCGCGTCTCAGACGATGGCCTGATCCTGGAGGTCCCCGCTAGCAACCGCACTTTGCGGCTCGACCTGACCCAGCGCCGTGGCGATCTGATCGATACAGCCTCCCTCGACCTCAGGCCGCCGCGCTTGACCACGCCTGCGTTTGAGGTGCGCGACTGGCGCGGCCGCAAGTTCCTGGAA
>DMER01000068.1:0-371 GCA_003451645.1 Alphaproteobacteria bacterium
TACTCACCCGTCCGCCACTCCCCGCCACTAAATGGTTCGCTCAATGTCATATCAACCGCCCTCGCGCAGCATTTGATGAAGCCTCTCCATCAAATACCGGCGTGTCCGGCCGTCATGTTTGAGCACCCGCTCGCGTTCCCGGGCAGCGCTCTCTGTCAAATAGCTCTCATAATAAATGAGGCGCCACTTGCGTCCACGTGTTGCATGGACCTGTCCAGAGTTGTGTTCCGTAAATCGCCGCCGCAAATTCCCACTGAACCCGATATAAAAACCAGACTCAGCGGCATCATTTTGCAGCACGTATACGTAAAACACGCGCAACCCCTCTTCGCGAACCATTTAGAGGCGGGGCGTTCGACTTGCATGTGTTA
>DMER01000068.1:574-8511 GCA_003451645.1 Alphaproteobacteria bacterium
CCTGCCGCCAGCGTTCGTTCTGAGCCAGGATCAAACTCTCAAGTTCAAGCAATTGCTCGCTCGAATACCCAAGAACCGATCCCTTGGCTCTCTACTACTTCTCGGCTTCAAAGCAAAAAACAAAGCCTCTCAAGAACTCCAAAGCCATCGCACATCCAAAACCTTCCGGCCCCAGACACACAAAAACCCCAAAGCCCCCAAAAGACAGGGTCTTTATCTCTTCTCTACTCCAAGATCGAGAGAACCAAGCTTCAGCTTGAGCAAAACCCAAACCTCCACCCACTTCCCCCTTCCCAGAAAATACATCTGTCAATCAGCGGCCGAAACAGAACAACGTCCCGCCGCTGGCACGAGAACCAGCGCCTGAACGCCACCTGTACGGAGGACACGTCACCGCGTTAAGCTTGTCAGCGCAACGCGAGGGTAGGTTTATTACCTACTTCCTCACTTCATGTCAACCGCTTGTTAAAGATAGTTTTGCAACAAGCCTCGCTCTGGAAAGTATGTGGCAACTCCTAGGCGCTTACGATGCGCTGTGGAGAAAAGCGCTGAACAGTGGTGGATAATTTGGGCGTTGCCGGTTGACAAAGGCGGAGACTGAGCGCAGTGATTCGATCACGGCACATTTCAAATCGTTTCAACGGGCAATTCGTGCGTATGATCGAATTCTGGGCCATTGTGATAAATAGTCAACACAGTGTTGCCCTAAACGCCCGGCGGTTCGCATGACCTTGCGCTCTGGCCCGCACGATCAACAGCCCTGGCTGCTTGCAAGTTTTGCGATGAGCGCCCTTGTTATGACGGCCTTTGCGGCTGTCGGTGGGGCGATGTCTGGCACAGGTCAGGGCCAATCGAGCGTGCCATTGATGACCGCAGGATGGAACCCGTCCAACCGCGCGGGTCGCGCCTCTATCGAGACGAAGCCATATGTCGCGGCAACGGCCGCTTACCCCGCAGGCGCAATGGCCGCTTTCGCAGCTCTGGACGATGCTGCGGCACAAGCCGCGGTGATGCGGGAGGATCCGCCGCCGGCCACCCCGACCCTGGGAGCGTTTGTCCCGCAAGTCGATCCGAAGGTGACGCCAGCAGACCCCAGTGACGCGGAATCAGCGGAACCCGACACTCAAACTGTCGCCATTGAGCGCGGCGACACCTTATCTGGCTTGCTGTCCGAAGCTGGCGTGCAGAGCTCAGATGTTCAAGCCGTCCTCGCTGCCTTGAAGCCGCTCTACGACATTGCCTCGATCAAGGCTGGGCAGAACTTCACGCTGACCTTCGGGCGGCTGCCGAATGCGCAAGAAGCGGCGAGCGGGCCTTCGGGCCCCGTCCTGCTGAGTGTCGCACTGAAACCAAGCATCGAGCGCGATATCATTGTCGAACGCTCCGATGGCGGCGGCTACAAAGCCTCTGAGATCGTCAAGACGCTGACGGAGCGCACCGACCGCGCCTATGGCGTGATCAATGGCAGCCTCTACCAGGCGGCCCTTGCAGCAGGCGTTCCCGAGGGCGCGATTGCCGAGCTCATTCGCATCTATTCCTATGATGTCGACTTCCAGCGTGACATTCAGGCCGGCGACCGGTTCGATGTGCTGTTCACCCGCTACTATGATGATCAGGGCACGCCGGTAAAGTCGGGCACGGTGCTCCACGCCACGCTAACCCTGCAGGGAGAGCGCAAACCACTGTACCGCTTTACCCATCCAGATGAGCAGACAGTCGACTATTACAACGCCCATGGCATGAACGGAAAGCGGATGCTGATGAAGACGCCCATCGATGGCGCGCGTCTGTCCTCAGGCTTTGGCATGCGGCGACACCCGATTCTGGGCTTCAACAAGATGCATAAGGGCACCGATTTCGCGGCGCCCACGGGCACACCGATCATGGCGTCCGGTAATGGCGTGGTGGAAGTCGCAGGCTGGGCTGGCGGCTATGGGCGCTATGTGCGCGTCAAGCATGACGGGCAGTACAAGACCGCCTACGCCCATATGAGCCGCTTTGCGCGCGGCCTCAAAGCCGGAACCAGGGTCCGCCAAGGCCAAGTGATCGGCTATGTCGGCACGTCGGGCCGCTCGACTGGGCCGCATTTGCACTACGAGGTGCTTGCCAATAACCGGCACGTCGATAGCCAAAGCGTGAAGCTGCCCACGGGGACCCTTCTCGCGGGCGCTTCAATGGCGGCCTTCAAAGCGGAAAAAGCAAGACTTGATGACGTCTTGAAGGCAACGCCGCTTGTTAATGCGGTCGCTCAGCGCCAGACCAACACTGCCCAGCCTTGAGGCACGCAGTGTTCAGCGATCACATTTAGGACCAACACGCGCGACGGACAGCACTGCCGCGGTACGTGAAAGATTGGCGATCGCAAGGCTTCCCACACACGACCATCATCTGGAGTGACCCATGACATTCGCCAATTTGCTGGCGCTTGGCGCCGGTGCGATTCTGCTCATCTCAACGACTGCCGCCGAAGCGCGCCACTGGAACCCGCCAGGACCCGCAGGCGGCCCCGGGACCAATTGGCGTAACCCGCCAGGCCCGGTGGGCGGTCCCGGAGCCTCGCGCTACCGCTGGAACCCGCCAGGTCCCGTTGGCGGGCCAGGCCGTGGCGCCTATTGGGCCTATCGCGCGCCGGTCCGCGCCTATTATGGCTATCCGCGGTATGCCTATCCGCGCGGACATCTGTGCCGCTATGACCGGGATAACAATCCGCCCGGCCCCCGCGGCGGACGTGGCACGAATTGGGAAAACCCGCCCGGCTGGCGTGGCGGTCCTGGCGCGTCGCCCAATTCGCCTTTCCGGCCCTGCTAAATGCGTCATGTGCTCTTCGGGCGAGCGCGATGTTCGCCCGAAGAGGTCTCGCCACATAAGGGCAATTGTGGCACTTTGCATTGATGCGCTTGTCCCTCGCCCTCGCCAGTTATGCCGTCATCTGCGCCTGCCCTGCCAATGCCTGGCACGCGAGCGAACAGACCAATCTTCTCCAACAGCGCGAGGCGGTCGCTGAACTGACCGCCCCTCCAGACCGGCCAGGAGCGTTCTTGCGCTACTCATGCAGCGTCTTCTCTGGCCCTCAGCTGCAGATCGGGTTTGGACCACTCGGCTTTGAGGCCTTCACCAAATTCAGCGCGGACCGCGCAAGCGCCACGCCCGAAACTGTGTCAATCCGCCTTGAGACCGCGCCACCCCAGACGGTCTTGGACGTGGTGGCAGAGCCTGACGCTGCGGCAGGCACGCAAGAAATCTACACCGCCAAAGGCACTGACGCTGGACGCGCGGCCGAGGCTTTGGCATCCGCGCAGTCCATCATTGTGACCGTTGGCGGCCAAGTCCTTCGCTGGCCCAATGCACCGAGCCCCGAGCCTCTGAAGCAGGCTCTGGCTCAGTGTCCGTTTCGCTGAGTATGGCGCTACTCTTCCAGTTGAGCCACGGCCTGCGAGCGGCACGAGGCGCGGATTGCGGCTAGCGTCTTTTCGTCGGGGTAAGCGGGCTCTTGGTAGTCACGGCACAGGGCACCGATGCGGCCGCCTAGCACTGCCGCACCGCGCACACAAAAAAGACCGCTGCCATCAGCCTGCGGTGTAAAGCGCACACCACGCGCACGCTCTTGCGGGCGGTCGAATTGTTCCGCCAGGTGGTTCAAGACCAACATGCGCATCTTGCCTGGCGCCGGAGGCATTGGTTTTGGCTGACGATGGGTGCCTTCCAGGGCAATCGCTTGCAGGGCTTGCAGCACGGGCTCGCGGTCGGGGCCGATCGTGTAATGGGCCTTGGCCAGCAAACCATAATCGCGGCAGATGCCATTGCCGCTCAGGCTGCGCGTGCCGAAGTGGAGGAAATTGCCAAGTCCGTAGAAGATCGCTTTGCCGTCAACCAGTTCCACCCCAGCCACGACATGCTGATGATGGCCGATGACAAGATCGACGCCGCCCGCAAGGACGGCTGCCCTGCGAAAGCGCTGGACCGCGTTTTGATCAGTCAGCGGATCATTCTCGCGGCCATAATGCGCGGAGAGGATTCGGAAATTAGCGCGCGCCACGCGCAAGCGATCCAGCGTGTCCACGAAATCCTGACCATCAATGTAGGACAGCTGGCCCGCCCGCTCCTCCCCCGGTGGCAGGGCCTGCCCGCCAATGCCAATGGCGCCAATGGCCACCGCAAAGTCAGGCGTGCGCCGCGCCTTCAGCCATGCTGGCTCCAGCGTGAGTGCGGGAGGCACAAGGGGCGGGGCGATATCGCTCACAGGATCGAAGCGGCGGAAGCGATCGCCTTCCCACACCAGCACATGGGCGGTGGACGCAGAGACTCCGCCAAAGCCCAAGCCCGGATAGGCGATGAGACCATGCGCTTCCAGACCGGCCAAATGGCGCAATGTTTCCTTGGCCCCCTCGACGCCAAAATCCATGGCGTGGTTGTTAGCGGCGGAGAACACATTGATCCCAGAACCCAGCAATTGCCGGATCGCTTGGGGGTGCGTGCGGAAGTTGAAGGTCTTGGGCAGGGCCGCTAGGTCATTGCGGTCGGTGACGACGGTTTCCAGATTGGCGAAGTTGATCTGCCCATCGATCAGGCCACGGATGTTTGCGATCGCGTCTCCAAAGGCAATCCTGCTGCCCAGCTTGGTGCCATACTCGGGATGAACAGGCTCCATGCTTGCATTGAAGCCCGTGTCGCCCACCATGACGATGGACAATTCACGCGGGGGTTCAGCCGCTACGCAAGCCGAAGCAAAGAATATCCCCATCGCCAACAAGATTGCGCGACACGCGCGTTTTGCCGAGTTCATGGTAGTGCTCCCCCGTCCCCTATCTTACACCAAGCAGTGTCGCTCCCCTACCCGCATGTTCGGCCTGAGACTTTATGATCGGTTGCATGCCAGCAACACAGTCACCATTGAGTGTATTGAGAAAAGGGGGGTATAGTCTCGCCGGGCTTTGTGGGGGACGAGTATTCATGCGCTTCTTAGCTATGGCAGTGGCATTGTTGGCATCAATGCAAGGACAGACGCATGCGCGTGCATTGAACGATCCCTTCACCTGCCTCACGAGCTTCGACGGCCAAACGGCCCTTTTGCCAGGGTTTGTTCCTGCCAAGGCGATACAGAAGACCGCGCCATCCTATCCGAAGGGCATGGAGGAGCAGCTTGGCGAGGGGTGGGTGGTATTTGACTTTCACGTTTCACAAGCGGGAGAGGTTCAAGAGTTGGAATTGTCTGACCGGCTAGGGTCACAGGCTTTTGTGGACGCCGCCGAAAAGGCAGTGCGGTCTTGGCGATATCAGCCGGCCACCCTCAATGGGGTTGCGATCACACAGTATACGCAGCGCGCGTCCTTCGAGTTTCGCTTTCCAAAGGAGCCGAAACCTAGCGCTGAGCACGCCCTTGCAGTGGAGCAATACCAGACAGCGCGGCGGGCGTTGCTTAATGGCGAAGCCGCCAAGGCGATTACCATCCTGGAGGCCGCACTTGCGGGCGTCGATGGCAAAAATTCAATGAACCTCTACGAACAATCCAAATTCTCTTTGATGCTTGCGACCGCCTATTACGTAGCGAAAAACTATCCACGCGCCCACCTTCACGCCGGTCGGGCTGCCTTTGCGGACGGGGAATTTCTTGAGCCAGCTGACGCTGCGCGCGCAAATAGACTTTTTCACTTGTTGTCCATCGAAGCCGGAGGCTATGCGCCCGTGCTCTGCGGCAAGCCAAAGCCGCAGCCGCCGCAATCGGGTGATGATATCATTGCGCAGCCGACCCTGGACGCACTCGAGGCCGAGGTCATCCGTGTTGCAAGCGTCCCCGGGACCATGGCCGTCCCAGCAACGATCGGGCCGCTTGGTGCAGGCAAAAATGGGTGGAGACATCGCCTGATCCGGCGGACCTTTGCATTCGCAGACATCCAAGGCGATGTGGGGACTTTCAAGCTGACCTGCACCACCAAGATCATGAGTGACACCGTCAACGACAAAGCAGAATGGTCCGTACCGGACTCTGCTGGGGTCTGCTACCTGCTCGTTGACGGCGCCCCCGGTGCCACGTTCAAGCTCTTGCAGGCCTGGTAGGCCGGCCGTTTTCAGGCGAGCAAGAGCCTGATCAGAGCCGCAGAGCAAGGCATTCGCTTCGTCAAAGGAGACTGCTCTGTCGCCCGCGTCCGAGCCGTCGAGGCGATCGGGGTCAAGGCAACGCGGGCAATGTTGGGTCTATCGCAAGAGCAATTCGCCGACGCATATGGCATTCCACTGCGCACGGTTCAAAGTTGGGAACAGGGCGTCCGGCAGCCCGACGCCACCGCACGGTCCTATTTGAAGGCCATCGGAAAAATTCCGGCTCAAGTCCGCAACGCGTTGGCGCGCTGACGAGACCTAACCCTTGGACATCAGCGCCTCCGGTTGCGCAAAGTGCGGCAACGCTTCGATCTTGGCGGCCCACGCCGCGACGTGCGGGAAGTCGCTCAAGTCCATGCCTGCCTGCGGCACGTAGTGCACGACGCCGTAAAGATCGATGTCTGCATAGGTCGGTTGCGCACCGCCCGCGATCCACTTATGCGCCGCCAGACGCTCGTCGAGAAATTTCAGCGCGCTCAACGCGTCGGCGCGATAATGGTCCGCCACGTCGGGCGGCATTTTCATGAACCCGAATTTGGCCGCGCGAGACCGGTACACGCCGCGCGCAAGCCGGTCCCAGCCCCATAAGACCCATCCTTTGGCGCTGTGTTGTTCATCGGATGTTTGGCCCAGATACTTGCCGCTCGCATGCGCCAGGTGTTCAAGGATGGCGCCGGATTGGCAATAGACATGGCCGGTCGTATTGCTAATCAGCGTGGGCACAACTCCGAACGGGTTTTTCTTCACATAGTCCGGCTGTTTTTGCGCACCCTTCAAAAGGTCAACATGTACATAGTCAAACTTCGCGCCGGTTAGCGCCAACATTAATGCGACTTTGTAGGTCGGGCCCGAGGCCCATATACCGTGCAGCGTATAGTGGCTCATCGCGCGTCCTTATCTCGGCTTTTCAAAGACATAGATCGTGGACAGAAAGGCCGGAATCGTTTCGCGCGGGATTAGGCCCAAGTTCGCGAACGCGTCCTGCGCGCTCCAATCCAAGTAGCTCTCATAATACGGCTCGTGAAACGCCTGCGGAAAGAATTCCGTTGAGCGCCGAATTGTTCGCCCTCAGTTCAGTGCACTTTGGCGCCCTTGGGCCGCTCATTGATGGTGAGCCCATCGGCCCCGGCTGAGATTTCGACCGTGTCGCCATCCTTGATGAGGCCCTCGAGCAATTGCTCAGCCAGCGCATCCTGCAAGGATTTCTGGATCACCCGCTTGAGCGGCCTTGCGCCATAGACCGGGTCATAACCCGTCTTAGCAAGCCAGGCCCGCGCCCGCTCATCCAATTTGAGCGTGATCTTGCGGTCATTGAGCAGGCGCTGCAGGCGTTCAGTCTGAATACTGACGATCCCATCCATTTGGCCGCGGCCCAAACGGTGGAACAGGATGATCTCGTCCAACCGGTTCAGGAATTCAGGGCGGAAGCGCTTGCGCACCTCATCCATCACTTGCTCGCGCACGGCGGACGAGTCCTCGCCCTCAGGCTGATTGGCCAAATAGTCCGCACCCAGATTAGACGTCATAATGATGAGTGTGTTCTTGAAGTCGACTGTGCGCCCCTGCCCGTCCGTCAGGCGGCCATCATCGAGGACCTGCAAGAGCACATTGAACACGTCGGGATGCGCCTTTTCGATCTCGTCGAACAGGACCACCTGATAGGGCCGTCGGCGGACCGCTTCGGTCAGCGCACCGCCTTCCTCATAGCCGACATAGCCTGGCGGCGCGCCAATGATGCGCGAGACCGCGTGCTTTTCCATATACTCCGACATGTCGAGGCGGATCAGCGCCGTCTCGTCATTGAAGAGGAACTCCGCCAGCGCCTTGGTCAGCTCGGTCTT
>DMER01000068.1:8738-8956 GCA_003451645.1 Alphaproteobacteria bacterium
GTCTTGCCAACGCCGGTCGGCCCCAGAAACATGAACGAGCCGATGGGGCGGTTGGGATCCTGCAAACCCGCACGCGCGCGGCGCACAGCCGCGGAGACGGCATGCACGGCCTCCTCCTGCCCAACGACACGGCGCCCGATGGACTTCTCCATGCCGAGCAGCTTTTCCTTTTCACCAGCGAGCATTTTATCGACAGGCACGCCGGTCCAGCGCGAGAC
>DMER01000068.1:9173-9335 GCA_003451645.1 Alphaproteobacteria bacterium
GCCGGTCCAGCGCGAGACGACCTGCGCGATGTGCTCGTCCGTGACGACCTCATGCACGAGGCCGCCGCTGCCTTCCGACTCCATTGCCTTGAGTTGCTTCTCGAGCCCTGGGATCACGCCATAAGCAAGCTCGCCCGCGCGCGCCAGATCGCCCTTGCGCTG
>DMER01000068.1:9554-9774 GCA_003451645.1 Alphaproteobacteria bacterium
CCAGATCGCCCTTGCGCTGCGCGCCGTCGAGTTCGTTGCGTGCCTGATCCAATTTGGCCTTGAGCGCCTGCGCCGAGCCCAATTTCTGCTTCTCAGCCTTCCAGCGCGAAGTCAGCGCCGCCGACTTTTGGTCGAGATCGCTGAGCTCCTTCTCCAATTTGCCAAGCCGGTCGCGGGAGGCCGCATCGGTTTCCTTTTTCAGGGCCTCGCGCTCGATCTT
>DMER01000067.1:0-2269 GCA_003451645.1 Alphaproteobacteria bacterium
ATGTTCGTGATCCAGCGCGTGCTAGAGCAATCCGGCCGCCTGACCCTGCTCGATCAGAACCGCGTGATCCGTCCGCATCCAGAGTTTAGACTGTTCGCAACCACCAACACGATCGGCTTGGGCGATACGACCGGCCTTTATCACGGCACGCAACAGATCAATCAGGGACAGATGGACCGTTGGAGCATCGTCACGACACTGAACTATTTGCCCCATGACAAAGAGGTCGAAATCATCTTGGCCAAATCGCCCACCTATCAAAATGCTGAGGGCAAGAAGGCCGTCGCGGCGATGGTGCGCGTAGCGGACCTGACGAGGGCTGCCTTCATCAATGGCGATATCTCAACCGTCATGAGCCCGCGCACGGTTCTAACCTGGGCCGAGAATGCGTCGATCTTTGGCAATGTTGGCTTTGGCTTCCGGGTCACCTTCCTCAACAAATGCGATGAGCTGGAGCGCGCGACGGTGGCCGAGTTCTACCAGCGCTGCTTCGGCGAGGAACTTCCCGAAAGTGCTGCGCGTGTGCTGGTGGCATGAAGCCCGAACCACCCATTGAGCCCTTCAAGCGTGCGGTGGCGCAGACAGCGCGCGCGATGGCGGCGGAACCTGAGCTCGACGTCTCCTTCGGAACGGAGCCTGCGGGCCTCAAGGGCTTGCGGGCGCGCGTGCCCCTGCCCCGGCGCGATCTGCCCCCGCAAGAGGTCGCGGAGGCGCGCGGTGCGGCCGATGCCATCGCGCTCAAACTCGCCTTTCATGACGAGGGCATGCACCAGAATTGGATGCCGCAGGGCCAGCAAGCGCGCGCCATCTTTGAGGCTGTCGAGCAGGCCCGCGTTGAGGCGATCGGGGCCAACGCCATGGTGGGCGTTGCCAAGAACCTCGATGCCGATCTCAATGCGCGCGCGCTGCGCAAGGGCTTGCACCGCATGCGCGGTCGCGAAGAAGCGCCACTGAGCGAGGCCGTCGCACTTTTGGTGCGCGAGCGCCTTACCGGCCGCCAGACCCCGGAATCCGCACGCGCCGTGGCGGATGCCTGGCGCTCTTATGTGGAGGACAAGGCAGGTTCCGCCCTCAACACGCTCCTTGACGAGATCAAGGATCAACAGGCCTTTGCCAAATTGACCCGCCGTGTGCTGACGGATTTGGGCATGGGCGATGAATTGGGTCAGGACCCGGACCAAAGCGACGATGATGCCGACGACCAGGAACAGAGCAACGAGGCATCCGAGGATCAGGGCGACAGCGGCGATACGGGCGAATCGCAAGGCTCCACCACCGAGGAGACCGACCTGACCGAAAGCGAAACGGCCGAGGGCGATGATCAGACCGTCGATGTGCAATCGGACAAGGCGCCAGCCGACTCTGACGCAGAGGATTCCTCCGACGGTATGCAGCCCTGGCGGCATAACAAGCCGCTGGAGGACAGCACGCGCGAGGCGTCGTATAAGGTCTTCACCTCCAAATTCGATGAGCAAATCCTGGCTGAGGATCTCTGCGATGCGGATGAACTGGCCCGGCTGCGGGCTTATCTCGATCAGCAGCTCCACGCCTTGCATGGCGTCGTCGCCCGGCTTGCCAACCGCCTCCAGCGCCGCTTGCTCGCCAAGCAGAACCGTTCTTGGGAGTTCGATCTGGAAGAAGGCATTCTCGACGCCGCGCGCCTCTCGCGCGTGGTGATCGATCCGATGGCGCCCTTGTCGTTCAAGGTCGAACGTGACACCGATTTCCGCGACACGGTCGTGACCATCTTGCTTGACAACTCCGGGTCCATGCGCGGGCGGCCCATCATGGTCGCGGCCATGTGCGCAGATATTCTCGCACGCACGCTTGAGCGCTGCTCGGTCAAGGTCGAGATCCTAGGCTTTACCACCAAGGCCTGGAAGGGCGGACAGTCACGTGAGGCCTGGGTGCAAGGGGGCAAGCCCATGAACCCCGGCCGCCTCAATGATTTGCGGCACATCGTCTATAAGCAAGCTGACGCCCCCTGGCGTCGGGCGCGCCGTAATCTGGGCCTCATGATGCGCGAGGGCCTGCTTAAGGAAAACATCGATGGCGAGGCGCTCATGTGGGCGCATAACCGCCTGGTGGGCCGCTCGGAGCAACGGCGCATCCTGATGGTCATCTCCGATGGCGCGCCAGTTGATGACTCAACGCAATCCGTCAACGCGAGCAACTATCTCGAGCGGCATTTGCGCGATGTGATCGAGATGATCGAGACGCGCTCGCCCATTGAGATCATCGCAATTGGCATCGGCCATGACGTGACGCG
>DMER01000067.1:2499-2956 GCA_003451645.1 Alphaproteobacteria bacterium
CGCGCGGTCACGATCGTCGACGCCGAGCAGTTGGGCGGGGCGATGACCGAAAAACTGGCCGAACTGTTTGATGAGGACGACCGCGCTCCGGCGGCACGCGGCTCTGTGAAACGCAAGATGCGTGTTTAGAGCGTGGGCCTATTGAACGCTTGGACAGGACGATCACCCAATCTCCGTAATCCCAGAAATCTGCACAGGCTTCTGCCCAGGGAACTCGGCTACGAGATGCAGCTTTCCGCCCAAAGCCGAGACATAGGAGCTCAGCGTGGAGAGCAGCAAATCGCTGCGCTGCTCCAATTTCGAAACTTGGTTTTGGGAGGTCTTTAGGGTCTCTGCCAGCTTTTCTTGCGTCAGCGCGCGGGCCTTGCGTAATTCCCGCAAGGTCATTTCCCGACGGACAAACTCTGCCGCGCGCTTCTCAATCTTAGCCCGCCGCGCCTTCGGCAATTTGGCCATG
>DMER01000067.1:3170-10750 GCA_003451645.1 Alphaproteobacteria bacterium
GGCCATGACGTTGCCCAAAGTCGGCCCCAAACTGACATTTTTCCTTCTGGTCTTCACAACCTTTTACCCTTTTGCGTTTCTGCTGCGTTAAGTGGTCGTCATAACGCTCATCTGCGCGTTTGATCAGACCCTTATAGAAGGCGGTCTTCCCCGTTCCAGACTTGTCTCCCGCCACCAAGAGGACGCCGCGCCGCTCGGGGTCAAAGGCAAATGCGACCCGCCACACGCCGCCATCAGAACTAAACCGGAGTTCTTTCATATTGGCGTGTTTGGACCCCTTCAAGGCATCCGCATGCGGACGTCCCAATTTCGGTCCAAATGCCTCCAACCACTTAGCGCGCTCCAACAACGCATCTTGGACGCCGGTGGCTAGGTCATCGAATTCAGGCACAAAGGCAGGATGAAACCTGATCTCCCAAGCCATTGGTGGACGGTACCATTTCGAAAAAGCACTTGCAATGAATATTGCTTCAAGTGAATTTTAGGGCGGCCAGCTTGCGCTTACGCCCGGTCTGAAAACACGTTGGACCCTACCCGCCGATTTTCTGCCCCTCGACTGTGATGTTGCGGGCATTGGCGACCGCGGCGCCCAACGGCGTGTCCGAGTAGATCTTCACCGGCACCGCGAATTCCTTGACCGCGCCTCCAGCCTTGGCGGGGAATTTTGCCAGCCACACTTGGATCGGCGGCAATTCCTTGCCCTTGTTGAGATTGGGCTTGAAGCCCGCCACTTGCTTATAGCGCAAATTGCATAAGGTGGCCGGACCCGAATACCCGCCATTGCTGGAGTTCAGTTCCGTTTGCTCCACGAACTCGACTTCAAGGTTATAGCGCCTGCGGCCGTCGAAAATCCGGATCGTCTCCCCGCAGGGCGCAGCGTCGCTAACGGTGACGCCCGAGACCGCTTGCGTGATGCCTGATAAGGGATCGACCGTGTCTTGCTTGTCGGCATCGCTCACGGGGAAGCGCGCGACATCATACATGGGGTCCGCGGACAGGCTTATCCCTGTGCCGGAATAGGCCAGCGCCACCCGCTGCTTGGTTTTCTCGCCCTCATAATTGCTGTCATAACTTGCGGGCTTGATCGCGCCATTGCGCACAAAGCCGGTCGAGGTGGCGTCGATGACGGCGGCATAGAAGGAGTTCACGATACCGGCTGTCTTCAACCGCGAGACGGCGGAATAATTGTCATCCCCAAAACCGCCTTTGTACCCCACGGTCCCGAGCGCCAGACCGCCAACATGGATGGTCCAGACGAATTCAATGTTGTTCTTTGCGTCGGCGGCTTGCAAAGGCGCCGATGCTGCAGTGAGCGAGAGCGCTGCGAGGATTGCCGAAACCGGCTTCGATGTCTTCATTGACGAACCCATTTGAAGTCTCACTCCGTTTACTGCGGCCCCGCTGGTTGGGCGTTATCCGGGCCAGCCATGGTAAAATTATGGCGCGAAGGCGGTTGGTTTGTGATGCGCGGAGCATGCATAATAGGTGCCATGACGGACGTCCACTCTGACCTCGCGCTTACACCCCAAGACCGCGCCTTACTCCTTGTGCAACAGGTGCGCAGTGGAGACCGGCGCGCGCTCGCCAAAGCGGTCACACTGATCGAATCGGAGCGGCTCGCAGATCAGGCCCCGGCGGCCGCGTTCCTGGAACACGCCTTGGCGATCCCCTCCGCTTCGATCCGTTTGGGGTTGTCGGGCGCACCTGGGGTCGGCAAGTCCACTTTCATTGAGGCCTTTGGCACTTTTTTGACGGGCCTGGGCAAGCGCGTCGCAGTGTTGGCGGTTGATCCCTCCTCTCAACGATCCGGCGGCTCTATCCTGGGCGACAAGACCCGCATGCCGGACCTAGCGCGCGATCCGCGCGCCTTCATCCGCCCGTCTCCTGCCGGTGAAACGCTTGGCGGGGTGGCGCGGCGAACCCGCGAGGCGCTGGCCGCGGTGGAACTTGCAGGCTTTGATGTGGTGCTTGTCGAGACCGTGGGCGTGGGTCAGTCCGAGACAGCGGTCGCCGGCATGACCGACATGTTCATCCTTCTCATGGCGCCTGGCGGCGGTGATGATCTGCAAGGCATCAAGCGCGGCATCATGGAATTGGCCGATCTGTTGATTGTAACCAAGGGCGACGGCGACCTTTTGCCCGCCGCCAACCGGGCGGTGGCTGACTTTACCTCAGCGCTTCATTTAATGCGTTTGAAATGGCCTGGCTGGACCGTTCCTGTTGCCCGCGTCTCAGCCCAGGAACGCACTGGGATAGCGCAGGTTTGGGCCCAGGTTGAGAGCTTTGCCGCCTTGCAACAGAATAGCGGCGCCTGGGCGCAGAACCGGGCAGCCCAACGGCTCGACTGGTTTTGGGCGGAGCTGCGCAGCCGGGTCATGGCCGCGTTCACCGACAATCCGGCAGCGAGGGCTATGCTTCCGGGCCTAGAGGCCAAAGTCCGCTCCGGGACATTGAGCCCCAGCTTGGCGGCCGAGCAGCTCTTTGCAGCAATCGCACCATTTTCAAGACCTTGACGGCGAAGGGCCTGTCGACTATACAGCGCGGCTCCGCTATTCGAGCCTTACCAGGGCCCTTAGCGGCTCCAAGGACATCGCGAAGGATAAGGACTGGGATCATGGCGCGGCGCTGCGAATTGACAGGCAAGACCGTGTTGGCTGGACACAATGTCAGCCACGCAAACAATAAGACCAAGCGCAGGTTCAAGCCCAATCTGGCGCAAATGCTCTTGATGTCGGACACGTTGAAGAAGTCGGTGCGGATGAAGATTTCCGCGCAGGCCTTGCGCTCGATTGACCATAATGGCGGTCTCGACGCCTTTTTGCTCAAGCAAAATGACCTCAACCTATCCTTGCGCGCCCGCAGGCTGAAACGCGAAATCGTTAAGGCCAAAGAGCAACACGCAGCCTAAACCCGCTAAGAGCCATCGCCGCAGCCGCTTGCCTCGGCTGGCAACCCTCTTGCATAGTCCGCCGCAAAGACCATACGCGTCTTTTGTGCACGGGCTGTCTTTTGGGGGAGTGCAGTCATGGCAAAGCAGCACCATAGAATGGGAGAGTACTCCCATCCATCTGATCCGCATGCCCGGCCGACACTCGCGTTTCGTGCACTGACCGGCCTGTTCAGCTTGCTCTTACCGGTGGCGGCTTATGTGGCAATCGCCGCCGCTGCTTGGGAGGCGCGTTCGATGCCCCTCACCTGGCTCGATGGCTTGCCGGGCCTTGGGCAAGGCTTTCAGCCTTCGACATGGCTCACCTATGGTCATCTCTACATCACTGGCGTGTTTTTTGTGAACAATCTGGTCAGCCGCCGGTACGGGCTAGGCCATGCTTTATGGCATGCGGTGCTGAGCTTGGGCGTGATTGTGGCCTATGTCCTGGCATCCATGGGGCAGATCGACCCCCGCTTGCCCCCCTGGACCGGCCCTTCACCGGATATGGTGATCGCGACCGCCGTCGCACTCTTAGCGGCCCATAGTTTTGGCGCCTTGCTTTTTGACCGGACGCGCGGCGTGCTGTGGTGGGCGGCGCCCTTATACAGCACGATCGGCGCGGCCCTCGTCTACTGCGCCATCGCCTATGGCGTCTTGCAGACCGGCGGGGATGCCTGGACATCGCAGCTGGCCATCGATCTGGGCATCAAGGTCATCGCCGCTTTTGCGCTGCTTATCCCCTATTTTCTGCTGCGCCCCGTTATCCGGCCGATGCAAGGTTTTGGCGGCTATTGATCCGTAGGCAGAAGTTCATAAAGGGTGACGAGGGTTTGCTGGATTGGGCGGTTAAAATTGTCGTCTGCCACCACGTATATCAGCGTCTCACCCTTCTCACCGGTCCGGGCTGAAATGCCTTCCATGTTATCAATGACAAAACTCATACCTAGGTTGGCGAGCACCTCGCCCTGGGCCGGACCGCTTTTGAACGCGTCGTTGCTCAGCATACGAACTTGAAAGCCAACACCCGTTTCTCTTGAAAACCGCCGCTCCGCGAGCAAGACGCCAGAGCCATCAGGAAGCGGGCAAGCATCCGTGATCGCAAAGGGCGATACCGGTTTGAGCGGCATCGCCTTAACCTCTTCCGCCTTTGCGCCCGCCTTCAGAGGCAATGTCCAGCCAAACAGGTTCCCGTCCTTGTCCGCCGTGTACTCACCAAATGCGAGCAGGGAAGTCTTGTCCCAAACACTCAGCGCCTCGATGCCGCCATTGCCAGGCAGCGCCTTGGCGTCATCCGGCAAGGTCACCGCATATTTGACCGTACGCTGACCATCCTTAGGCGGATCATAGACCCAGACCCGATGATCGCCCTCAAAGGCAACGACCACCGGACCGTCCGGATCATTCGGGACCAAAGGAGCCAGCGCTTCAGCGTCGCCCGACTTGCCGGACATGGTATTGCCCTTCTGGTCCAGCATCGGTGTTATCGTACCGCCCGTGGCCCCAGTGAGGTTGCCCTTGCCGTCATAGCTGAACGTGCCGGTCACCCAATGCGCTTGGTCGGTGATGGCCAGGAACCGGCTGCCATCCTTTGAGACCACCAGGCCGGACAGGCCGCCAAACTCTTTGTCATTGCCCACAAGGCGGATCGTGCCCCGCCATTTGAGCCGGCCGATCCGGTCGGCTGTCTCATCATTGACCGAGAACCGCACTTTGCTCGCCGTGAGCTGCAAGGGCCGAGGGTCGCGCGCCTGGCTTTGCGGCATCAGCCAGATAACCCCCGCCGCCGCTGCGACAACAAACAGACCTGCCAACCATCGCTGCATTGCCATGCCCCCTAGGTTCCCACCGGATTACAAACACATGCAGGGCTTTGCGGGCTCCAGCAAGCGCAAAACTGTGACAATTGCCGGTTACAAGGGTTTCGCGCCGTGGAAGGAACGGCTAAGCTGACGAGCCGAAGACTTCAACGAAGGAGCGGTTTCCCTATGCGTGCACACCTTTGCCTCGGTCTGTCCTTAAGTCTGTGCGCGGCGGCCGCCAGCGCGTCGCAGGTCCATGATGTGAAGGGCGTTGAATGGGGCGATGTCTTGAACATCCGCGCTAGCGCCTCCGCCTCGGCGCCCATTGTTGGCGCCATTCCTTACAATGGCCGCGGGGTTGACGTTGTCGGCTCAGCGGCGGGCGGCTGGGTCAAAGTCAATTACCGGACGGTGAGCGGCTATGTCTCGGCTAAGTTCCTGACCCCGGCGCGCGACGACAACGCCCCTTTGCCCACCACCCTTGCCTGCAATGGGACTGAGCCCTTCTGGACCATTTCCATCAGCCCCAAGGGCACGACCTATCAGTTCCAGGACGAAGCCAAGGAGCCGATGGCGCTCGGCGCTTTCACGCAAGCCTCCAACCGCAATGATGGCTGGATGGCCGTCGGCGGCACGCCCAAGGCGCCGACTGCTGCTGTGCTGAGCCGCGCTGAGGCCTGCAGCAATGGCATGTCGGACGAGATGTTCCCCTACTCAATCACGGCCAAGATCCCCAATGGCGGTGTGGTGAGCGGCTGTTGCAAATAATTTGGTCCAAGACCGTTCAATGGAGCGTCAGCGATGATCATCCGCACCCTGTTCAGTGTTGCTCTTATTGTTTTGTGTCAGACTGCGAACCCCGCGTGGGCGCGCACCATTGGCGAAACAAACATCCTCAACGAAGGCGCCTTCAAGCGCCTCAAGGCCAATAAGGGCGTCAAACTGCAATGGTTGTGGGAAGCCAAGCCCGGCACTCTGACCGTCGCCGAAACGCCGGACGGCGTCACGTTGAAGGGCGGCCAAGGCCCTCATCAGGGCGATGAACTGACCATCGACGGCGTTGTCCTGAACCTCGATGCGCGCAACTTCACCTTTCGCGGCAAGATCGTCATTGTCGACAACGAAACGGCGAGCCCTTGCGTGCGCGACGGTGTCTATACGTTCCGGATCACTGGATCGCGCAAATTCTGGCGTATGAAGGAACAAATCGCGGGCTGCGAAGGCCGCGCGGACCTGACCGATTACGTCGATATCCTGTTTTGAGACCCCGAATTGGGGTTCTGTTACGTTTTGTTTCGTTCTGTTACGTTCAAGGCCTCACGCCGCCGTATCGTTCCGCCTGCGGATGAGCGCCATGATACGGCGTGCGGCGTCGGGAATATTCGTGCCCGGACCAAAAATGGCGCTCGCACCCGCAGCCTCCAGGAAGGGATAATCCTGGGACGGAATGACGCCGCCGACCACGACCAGAATGTCGCCTGCACCCTGCCCTTTCAGCTCCCGAATGAGTTCCGGCACCAAGGTCTTGTGGCCCGCAGCCTGGCTTGAGATGCCAATGACATGGACATCCGCATCGATTGCGTCGCGGGCGACCTCGGCCGGCGTTTGAAACAAGGGCCCGATATCGACATCAAAGCCCAAATCCGCAAAGGCAGTCGCAATCACCTTGGCGCCACGGTCATGGCCATCCTGGCCCATTTTGGCGACCAGCATGCGCGGGCGCCGGCCCATGTCGGTTTTGAACGCCAGAATGTCGGCCTGAATCTTTGCGAAGTCCTGATCCCCATCATAGGCCGCGCTGTAGACACCGGAGATCGAGCGCACCACCGCCTGATGGCGGCCAAAGACGGCCTCGAGCGCATCTGAGATTTCGCCCACCGTCGCCCGCGCCCGCGCAGCATCGACCGCTAATGCCAACAGATTGCCATCGCCCCGCGCACCCTCCGTCAGGGCCCGCAAAGCGGCCTCGGCCTTGGCCGTGTCGCGCGAGGCCTTGACCTGCTTCAGGCGGGCGATCTGCGCCTCGCGCACCGCCGCATTGTCAATATCGCGTACCTCGACCTCTGGCTCGTCTTTCAGGCGGAATTTATTGACGCCCACGATCACATCCTCACCCCGGTCGACGCGCGCCTGCCGCCGCGCGGCGGCCTCCTCAATACGCAATTTGGGCAGTCCTGCCGCCACAGCCTTGGTCATGCCGCCCATCTGCTCGACCTCATCGATTAAGGCTTCCGCATGGGTGGCGAGCGCGTGCGTCAATGCCTCAACATAATAGGACCCGCCCAGAGGATCGACGACCTTCGTCACGCCTGTTTCATGCTGCAAAATCAATTGCGTGTTGCGGGCGATGCGGGCGGAGAACTCCGTAGGCAGAGCGATCGCCTCATCAAATGAATTCGTATGCAGGCTTTGCGTACCCCCCAGTACCGCCGCCATCGCCTCAAAGGCAGTGCGCACAACATTGTTATAGGGGTCTTGTTCGGTGAGGCTGACACCCGAGGTCTGACAGTGCGTGCGCAGCATCATGCTGTCGGCCTTCGTCGCGCCGAAGTCCTTCATGATGCGGGCCCACATCAAACGTGCCGCACGCAATTTCGCGACCTCCATGAAGAAGTTCATGCCGATAGCGAAAAAGAAAGAAAGCCTGGGGGCGAATTCGTCGACCACCAGCCCCTTGGCCTTGGCCGCGCGCACGTAATCCATCCCGTCGGCGAGCGTATAGGCCAATTCCTGCACCGCCGTCGCGCCAGCCTCTTGCATGTGATAGCCGGAGATCGAGATCGAGTTGAACTTTGGCATCTTGCGCGCCGTGAATTCAATGATGTCGGAGACGATGCGCATCGAGGGTTCGG
>DMER01000155.1:0-2505 GCA_003451645.1 Alphaproteobacteria bacterium
AGAAATGGGGCACCCAAACGACACAACCCTCTGCCCGCTCCCGCTGGGGGCGTCCCGCCACCCCGCTCTTGCAAACGGGGTCACAGAACCACCCATCACCCAGCGCGAACCGCGCGTGGGACAGCAAACACGTGTTTCAAACGCCAGGCGCCGCCGCGTTCCAATGCAACGCCGCGCGGACCAGCAGTGCTGCCAACACGGCGCTCCCCAAGAGAAAAATCATGAACCGCATCGTGACGTTGTTGATCAGGATCTGGACAAGGGAATGGATGATCCGCACACCGACAAAGCCCCACGCCAAGGCGATGTTGATCGGGTCTCCGGCACCCGCCAGATGTGCGGCCAAAGCCACCGCATAGAACACGGTCGGCTGCTCATGCAGATGATTGTAGTTGTCCGAGGCCCAGGTGGCCCCAGGCGGCAGCCGCAAATCCTGCGCCCTGGGTGTTGCGTTCAGGTCGATCTTGGCCCGCGCGATCGCGGGGATCCGCAGGCTGAACATCCACACCATGACCACAAAGGTCCACGCCGCCAGAGCGAATACCGGCCCCAACAGGCCAAGCCGCAAAAGGTCCTCGATCATCCCAGCCCCGCTGCATCATGTCAGAGCCGCACTTTGCCGCCCTGGCCTTTCGTCCGCAAGAGCGTGCCATCAACACGCGCGCCTCACATCCGCGTGCGTCAGTGGTGTGGGCAAGACCGCAAAAATGTGACAGGCGCGTGCCCTGGAAAAGGCGTACTCAGCGAACTAGCAACACAAGAGAGAGGTCCACACTATGAGCCGCGCACTTCCCTGGGTCTTATCGGCCTATATCGCCTTTGTTTTCGTGCAATCGCTATTCTTCAAATTCGCCGCCGCGGACGAATCCATCTACATCTTCCAGACCATCGAGAATTGGCTGGGGCTCGATTTCTTTGAGCCCTTTATGCGCAACTTCATTGGCGCCTCGGAAATGCTCTGTTCGGTGCTCTTGTTCATCCCGGTGACGCGGCCCTTGGGCGCGTTGGGCAGCCTGATCATCATATCAGGCGCCGCAGTCTTTCACTTGTTCTCGCCCTTGGGCATTGAGGTGCAGGGCGATGGCGGCACCTTGTTTATCCTGGCCTTGGGCGTCATGGCCGCGAGCGCCACGATCATCTATCTGGAGCGCAACAATTACCGCACTTTGCCCCAACGCCTTGGCTATTGGGCGTGAGGCCAATGCAACGGGCCGAAAAGTGTGCTTGCGGTTTTCGGATAACCCGTTGCGTCGAAACGAAAACCAAGAGCCGAAGCGATCTCAATAGATCGCTCGCGGCTCTAGCTGCGCCATCCTGTTGCCCGCGCCCAGGCCTCAAAGCCCTCTTGGCGCGCGGCGCGGTTGGCGGGTGGCCCCTCGCCTCTCTCCTTCGCGGCCGCCCGGTGCCGGGCCGTGGCGACCGCAATGGGCTCAAGGCCCACGGCGCGCCGCCTCTGATCGAGGTTGGCTGGGTCCTCTGACGGCAAGGGCGACATTTGTCCGCCCTCGTCCCAATCGAATTGAGTGCCATAAACCTGCAGGCGGCCTTCAAAGAAACGGATGCGGTCTTCAAGCATTGCCAAATGTGCGCCAGAGGCCTCCCCCGCCGCAACAGCGCGGCGCAGGATGCCCAGATAATGCCTCTGAAAGCTGGGCTGCCCAATGCAGTGCTGCACGACCACAAAGGCCGCCTCCTGCCCGTCGCGCTGCACTTCATCCACCGTTGGCCACCGGTCTCCCAACAGAGCCTGGAATGCCTGCGCATTGCTGTCGTGCAACGCTTTCATACGCGGGTGATAGCCCTGAAAGAGCGAGCCATCGCGCGCCAATTCGGCCCGCAAGACCCGGTCATTCTCTTGCATTTCCAGAAGCTCGCCTCTCAACACTGGATCATATGGGCGCGTCGTCATGGCAAGGCGTCTCGAATGTCTATTTCTGCCCACCGAGCAATTGACCGAGCAGGCCACCCAGCTGACCCTGCAAATCCGTTTGCGGCGGCACCACGCCATCGGGCGTCATCTTGTCGACCAGGCCCGGCAGGATCGCCGACAGCTGCCCCATCGCCGCCGAAGGGTCGATGCCCAATTGCTTGGCCATCGCCCCGACCGTGTCATTCCCCAGCACATTGCGCAGTTGATCGGCACTGATCTCGGGATTGGGGCCGGTCGAAACCCAGGCCTTGATCATCTCGCCCATTCCGGCCTGATTGAATTTATCGATGAGGCCGTTGAGCCCGCCGCCTTGGGCGCCAAGGACCTGGTTCAAGAGCCCGCCCAGCGCGTCCGGCGATAGTCCGCCCTGCGTCTGCTGCCCGCCGCCCAGCGCACTCATGCCCATCTTCATAAGATCGTTCAAATTCATGACCCGGTCTCCCTGTGTGTCGTTGCACTGGACCCTATCGGAATGGCCCGGCGCACGCTATCACTTCGGCTATGAAAATTGCCACGTTCAATGTGAACTCCGTGAAGGCTCGCCTAGAGGGTGTATTGGCTTGGGTCAAGGAGGC
>DMER01000155.1:2733-8847 GCA_003451645.1 Alphaproteobacteria bacterium
CGGCCCCAGATGTCGCAGCCTTGCAAGAGCTCAAATGTGAGACGGACGCATTCCCACACCAGCCCTTTGAAGATCTGGGCTACATTTGCGAGGTGCTGGGCCAGAAGACCTATAATGGCGTGGCACTGATTTCGAAATATCCGCTCGAAGATGTTCTGCGCGGCTTACCTGGCGGCCCCGAGGATGCGCAGGCGCGTTATCTAGAGGCAACGGTTGCGCCCAAGGGTGCGCGGCCTTTACGTATCGCCGCACTCTATCTGCCCAATGGCAATCCTCCGGATACAGAGAAATTCACCTACAAGCTGGCCTGGATGGAGCGCCTTTATGCGCGCGCGCAATCCTTGCTTGTCTCTGAGGAGGCGTTTGCGCTCTGTGGCGACTACAATGTTATTCCCACTGCGGACGATGTTTGGGATGAGCAGGCGATGGCGGCGGACGCCTTGGCCCGGCCTGAGAGCAGGCGTGCCTTTCGCAAGCTCATGCATCTGGGCTTGACTGATGCCTTCCGGGCCTGCGATGCGCGCCCGCATCAGTATACGTTTTGGGATTATCAGGCCGGCGCCTACCCCAAGAACCACGGGTTCCGCATTGATCATCTTTTGCTGTCCCCGCAAGCCGCTGACCGTCTTGTAAGTGCGGGCATTGATGCCCATGTCAGAGGCTGGGAGCGGCCGTCCGACCACGTGCCGGTGTGGTGCGAGATTGCACCGTGAGGGCAAACCGCACCCGCACGCCATCCAGAGTTCATTGGACAGCGCGCTCTAGGCGGTTTCACCTATCGGGTCATTTGAGTTCTGATGCTTTTGTCTCGGGGGAGCAAAGCAAATGCCTATTTGGCTAATCCTGTCGATCATTGGCCTGTTGCTGCTGGGCGTCGCGGGCATGCCCTTCGCTTTTGGTGCCATGATGGCCTATGGCGCGCCCGAAAGCGTCATGGGCGCCAATCCTGCCGCCACCAAGCTTAGCCTCTTGGCCATCATCGTCTTTCCGGCCGTAGCGTGGGCTGGCGCCTTTGCCGCTTGGCGCTTCCATGGTGTAGGCGCAGGCACCGGCGTGGTCGTGACGTCGATCATCGCGCCCCTGCTCTATTTGGCTTTGGCACTGGCAGCCTATGATGGCGCGAGCCGGGCGGGCGCTGCCCCCTTGCCCAACGCGCCGGCGGAGGATGCGGCGTTGCGCGCCTATATCGCGGCCAATCCTGCTCTGGAGGAGTTGCGGCTGGTGGGCTTGGGGCTAACTGACGTCCCTCCAGCCGTGTTCACCGCCACCTCCGTCAAGCGGATCGATCTGTCGCAGAACAAGATCACCCGCATTCCGGACGAATTGGGGCGCCTGCCAAAACTCGAGCTCATCCGCCTCAATGGCAATCCGATTACGGCAGAGGAAGAAAAGCGCTGGCTCTCCACACGGCAGAACCAAGCGGCGCTGAATACGTCAGCGCAGTGATCGAAGGCACTCGATCCAAGCCCCAGCCCGGAGGATCATGCTGCGATAGGGTTTAGGTCTTCTTCGAGCTTCTCGGCAATGGCTTTCGGGTCAGAAAAGTCGACAAATTCGATATGGAGCCAACTCAGCTCGGGCGGAATGTCGAGCCGCGTGAGGGTGTTTGCTGCCATAAGCACCACAGGCTTCTCAGCCCCCAAAGCCATGCCGGCCATTTGATTGATCTGAACTGACGATAGCGATCCCACGCTTGTTGCGGCTAGGACGATCCGGTCGCTACCCCAAACCGCGCGACGAAATTCCTCTCGCGACGCAGCACCAATGCTCGCGAAATCATGAAACGGGTTGACCACACCGATCTTGCGGCGCTCTAATTCGTGTTCAAGCGGCCCCAAGATCTTGGCGTCGTCGATGGAAGAGAAGATCAATACTTGCGTCATCGCGCTACGATCCGCTTCTTAAGCTGGGACAGATAAGTGTCCATGTCGTTGATACTGACACAATTTCGCTCTGCGAGCATCCCCATTCCGCCTCCGGCCTGCAAGGTTTCGGGCGTCACATTATAGAGTATCCCGACAACGAAGCGCTCCAGAGCCACCGCAGCACCAATCTCATGCTGGACCCAGGTTCTTGAAATGGATTGTGGCGTCAAGAGCGCCACAACTTCATCGGCGTCCTTCAAGCCTTGCTGGATTCTGGCCGCTATGCGGTCGCCATAGACGATGTCCTGAACATCGATAAAGCTTTCAGCGCCAGCTTCTTTGATGGCCCGCGCGATCTGCAGCGCGACCCATCGGTCATTCCAAGCGTGAGAAACAAACACTGTGTAGGCCCTGCTTCCGCGAGCCCTTTTGCGCCGATTTTCACCCATGACTCATATCTCCCCATACACATGCCCCTCACCCTTGCCGCCAGGGTGTGTGACGGCCCCATGGCGGGCTGAGCCCACGGTTTGCGCGTACTTCCAGAGCGTGCCGGACGTGTACTGATGAACCCGCGGCTGCCAGACCGCCTTGCGTGCCGCAAGCTCCGCCTCGCTCAGGGCCACCAAAATCGCGCCCGCATTGGCGTCAATCGTGATCATGTCGCCATCGCGCAGAAGGGCGATGGGTCCGCCCTCCTGGGCCTCCGGGCTCACATGGCCAACACACAGCCCCCGCGTGGCACCAGAGAACCGCCCATCCGTGATCAGCGCAAAGTGCTCGCTCTCGCCCTGGCCATAGAGGGCCGCTGTCGTGGACAGCATCTCACGCATCCCCGGTCCGCCCTTGGGGCCCTCATAGCGGATCACGATCACCTCGCCCCGCTTGAGGGTGCGCGCCTGGACCGCCGCAAAGGCATCCTCCTCGCAGTCAAAGACCCGCGCAGGCCCCGTATGCGTCAGGTGCGAGAGCCCCGCCACCTTCACGATCGCCCCGTCGGGCGCTAAATTGCCCTTCAGGCCCACAACGCCGCCTGTTGCCGTGATCGGATTGGACGCAGGCCGCATGACCTTCTGCGCAGGGTTGAAGCTCACATCGCGCAAATTCTCCGCAATCGTCCGCCCCGTGACGGTCATGCAATCCCCATGCAGGAAACCGCCATCCAGCAGGGTCTTCATGAGCATCGGCACCCCGCCGGCCTCGAACATGTCCTTGGCGACGTAGTCCCCTCCGGGCTTCAACGAGGCCAGATAGGGTGTGCGTTTGAAGATCTCAGCCACCGCGAACAGGTCAAAGTCGATCCCTGCTTCATGGGCGATCGCTGGCAAATGCAGGGCCGCATTGGTCGAGCCGCCTGTCGCTGCCACAATCACGGCTGCGTTCTCCAGCGCCTTGCGGGAGACAATATCGCGCGGGCGGATGCCTGCCGCCATGAGAGCCATGACCGCACGGCCGGAGGCCTCCCCATAGGCGTCACGGCTTTCGTAGGGCGCCGGTGGTCCGGCGGAATATGGCAAGGCAAGGCCAATCGCCTCGCTAACGCACGCCATCGTATTCGCCGTGAACTGCCCGCCACAGGCCCCCGCAGAGGGGCAGGCGCCACACTCAAGCTCGAGCAAATCAGCGTCAGACATCCGCCCAGCGGCATGGGCGCCCACGCCCTCGAAAACATCGAGGACCGTCACGTCCCGCCCCTTGACCTTGCCAGGCAGGATCGAGCCGCCATACATGAACACGCTGGGCACGTTGAGCCGCACCATCGCCATCATCAGGCCGGGTAAGGATTTGTCGCAGCCAGCCAGACCTACAATGGCATCATAGCAATGCCCGCGCACGGTCAGTTCCACACTGTCGGCAATGACTTCACGGCTGACGAGGGAGGACTTCATCCCCTGATGCCCCATAGCGATGCCATCGGTGACGGTGATGGTGCAAAACTCGCGCGGCGTGCCTTTGGCCGCCTTGACGCCCGCTTTGACGCTTTGTGCCTGGCGCATCAACGCGATATTGCACGGCGCCGCCTCATTCCAGCACGAGACAACCCCCACAAAAGGCTGTGCAATCTCCTCGGCGGTCAGACCCATGGCATAGTAGTAGGACCGGTGGGGCGCGCGTTGCGGCCCTTCGGTCACGTGGCGGGAAGGGAGTTGCGCCTTGTTGATTGTCATGGAAACCTCAATGAGAATGATCAGTGACCTTTTACACGCCCTTTAGCGCACTAGTGGTCCGAATCTGACATTTGCTTCCCATTGATACAGCGACCAGAGCAAATGTCAGTTTCATCAGGACCACTAGCAAACTATTGATCCTAGTGGAGCTTTTGAATTTGACATTCGCAACCGAGGTTGATGTCAGGTGGGTAGCGAATGTCAAATTCGCTCCACTAGGGGCCGTCCGGAATCACACGCTGGCAGAGCGACCACGATGATAGAAAACTGGATCAACCGGGAAATCGAGTCCTGGCAACGCTGGCTTCAGCGGCCGCGCAGCTTTGGCGCACTCGCGCTCGCCTTGGTGTTCACTGTGCTGGCGCATGTGTTCCAGGATAGCCCGGTGCTGCAACCCCTCAGCGACCTGACGCGCAGTTTCGGCCAATCCTTAAGCAATGTTGATGCGTGGCGCGTCACCGACCGCTTTTACACGCGCCTGTCCGGGTGCGAACTCTTCACCAGCAACAGCAGCGCCAGCGTCAGTTGTGAACAGAAGAGCATCTTTGATCGCTGGCAGACCACAACTGGTGGCGGCGGCCTTGCCGCGATCATCATTGGCGTTCCTGAGGCCTTTCTCACCTCCACCTACGGCATCTTTCTGGAGGCTAATTGGCTCAGCGTTGTGTTGTGGACGATCGCATTGCTCACGGCAGCCATCGTCTTGTGGCTTTGGCTTGATCCTTTTGAGTGGGACCCGGGCTGGGTTGGCCTGATCGTGTTCATCTTGCTGCTGCCATTCTTGGCTGGCGTTCTGGCCCTTGGCCTCAAATGGATCCTGGTGGCCTTGAGCTTTGCCTTGTCTGAAGTTCTGGGCGGGATCGCCACGGTGGTGGCCACGATCTATGGCTATGTGAAAGCGGCGGGCCTGCTGTTCGGCACCATCAATACCGCTGATAAGATTGAGTCCGGCCTGCAGACCGTCGCACGCGAGCCGGCCAAGCCGCCGCAGGAGCCAAGGTCATAGACCCTACCACACACCCTTGGTCAATCCGGCCCAGGCATAGCCCCACAAAGTCGGCATGAAATATTGGCTGGAGGGCAGATTGGGCTTAATGGTCTTTAGCCGTCCCCCCAACGCGTCCTCTATCGCCCTAATCATCAATGGCGCCGCTTGCGCCATTTGGACGAAATGATACGTGGGAAAGGTATCCGAACGGTCGAACTCAGAGCGTTCCGAAAAAATCACCGACCCCGTATCCACGCCCTCATCCACCAAATGGATGGTCAGTCCCGCATGCGCCTGATCCCCATTGCGTAAGGCCCAATAGGCGCCGGACTGCCCCCGGTATTTTGGGTTCATCCCCGCGTGATAGTTGATAAAAGGCGCCTCGATGGCGTGGAGCGTATCCTTCTTGATGATCCGCGTGCCATAGACCGCCACGACTTTTGGATTTAGTGCGGTCAAAAGTGCCCGGCACTCGGGCGAATTGACGGACGGGACCTTATGTACAGCGTTGCCGGGCTTGAGGTCGCTCTCAAGACCATGAGCGGCCCATATGGCGTGCATGCGCCTGCGGCTCAGGCGGCCGACGATACGCAGGCCATAATAGGTGAAGAGATGCTGGCCCATGGCATTCCACCAGCCGAGCATTTTCTTCCGCCTCCGGAATATTGTGCTGGCATCCTCGCCCGCCTCTTGGATAACGGTCAGCGGGCCGAAATGCGCCGCCAGTTTATTGACAAGCATGTTGGCGAGCCCCGATCCTGTGGTCAGGACCACAATGCGGTTTTCCGCCAAGGGATTATTCTGAGGTAACATCGCATCAACCCCGCCATGCACACTTTCAGTGCGGGACGATACCGGCGCAGTCCTTCAACAACCTCTAAACAATTTGCGAGGTGATGCAAAACTTATCGGTTAGTTAAGCCGTTAATTGATTTGAAACTGGGGTTTCTTGGCGTGCTTGGAGCTGTAAAGCGCGTAAACGATCAGCCCAAGGAAGAACCACACCGCGAGCCGTATCCACGTATCGGGCGGCAGCGAGACCATCATCAGACCGCACACGCCAATACCGGCGAGGGGCACGAAGGGTACCCAG
>DMER01000155.1:9052-11552 GCA_003451645.1 Alphaproteobacteria bacterium
GGGGCACGAAGGGTACCCAGGGCGTGCGGAAGGGCCGGTTCGCCTTTGGGTGCGTTTGCCGCAAGACGAGGACCGCGACGCAAACAACCACAAACGCCAGCAGCGTGCCGATGGAGACAAGCTCGCCCAGCAGATCGAGCGGGAACAACCCCGCCAGCAAGGCTGCGAAGAACCCCGTGAGCAGCGTGCCGCGATAGGGCGTACGGAACGTCGGGTGCACCTTCGCAAAGGCTTGCGGCAGGAAACCGTCATCGGCCATGGCGAAGAATATCCGCGTCTGCCCATAGAGCGAGACCAGGACTACGGTTGCGAGCCCCACAATCGCCGCAATGTTCACGAGCGGCACCAGCCAGGACAGGCTCGGGCCTGCTTGCTGAATGGCGAAGGAAGCCGGATTGGGCACGTTGAGGGTCGTGTAGTCGGTCAGACCTACCAGCGTCAGCGACATCAGGATGTAAAGCGCCGTACAAATGAAAAGCGAGCCCAGGATGCCGACGGGCATATCACGCTGCGGATTCTTGGCTTCGCGCGCGGCGACCGACACCGCATCAAACCCGATATAGGCAAAGAAGATCACGCCGGAGGCCCGCAATACGCCGCTCCAGCCAAATTCGCCCCACTCGCCCGTATTCTCCGGCACAAAGGGCGTCAGATTGTCGGGATTGATGAGCGGCAGGCCGAACAGGATGATCATGACAATGATGCCCACTTTCACGAACACCATGATGTTGTTGACCCCCGCCGATGCGCGGATCCCAACGATCAGCAAGGTGGTGAGCAAAACGATGAGGGCCACCGCAGGCACATTCAGGATCGCCCCTGTCCATGACAACTCAAAGCCCTTCGCTGCTAAGGGCGCGTTGGCGAACTGCGCTGGGATCTCCCAGCCAATATCTTTCATAAATGCCGAGAAATAGCCGGACCAGCCCACCGCGACCGCACTGGCAGCACCCAGATATTCCAGGATCAAGTCCCATCCGATCATCCAGGCAAAAAATTGGCCCATCGTCGCATAGGCATAGGTATAGGCGCTGCCCGATTGCGGGATCATCGCCGCCAACTCGGCATAGCACAGCGCCGCGAACAAGCACCCCACGCCCGCAATCATAAAGGAGAACACAATGCCCGGCCCTGCGAACTTAGCCGCAGCCGCTCCGGTGATCACAAAGATCCCGGCGCCAATGATGGCGCCAATCCCCAACGCCGTCAGGCCAAACGGCCCCAAGGCGCGGTTCAAGTCCTGGCCATGTTGGTGATCGTAACGTTGCTCCATGTGCCTCTCCCCGCGACATCGAGTGCAATCCTTCAGCGAATATGCCGCAGATCGGGTCTCGTGGCGACGTGCCAAATCGTCCAGCTTTGCTGGCAAATGTTGCGCAGTGCAACATGAAGGCCGCTCTCATCCAAGCCGGGCGAGCGCCTCGGTCAGCTTGGCGCGCATCTCCAATACTTCGTCCCTCCGCTCCCGCTGCTCTTCAACGACCTCTTCCGCGGCACGGGACACAAAGCTTGGGTTGTTGAGCTTGGCGTCAATCTTGCCCAACTCGCCATCGGCCTTGTCAATTTCTTTGCGAAGACGCGTCCGCTCCTTGTCAAGATCGACCACACCACCCAAATCTAGGCCTACAACGCTCTGTCCAAGGACGATCTGGACCATGCTTTGCGGCAAGCTCTCGGCGACAGCTGAGGACTCCAGACGAGCTAGGCGGTGAATAAGATCGCGGTGGCGCGCCAGCCACGCCGCATCCTGCGACTGCGCGCCGGTCTTGAGCATCAGCCGGAGCTTGGCCGCCGCCGGCACATTGGTCTCCGTGCGCACCGAGCGCACCTCAGAGATCAGCCGCATGACCCACCCCATTTCGCCGGTCGCGGCCGCATCGGGCGCCAGACGCGAGTAATCGCCCCACTGCGCCTCAATCAGCATTGACGCGCGGGCAGGTCCCGCCTCCCCCGTCACCCGCCACAGCTCCTCGGTAATGTAGGGCATGAAGGGATGCAGCATCAGCAAGATCTGATCGAGCACCCAGGCCGCCGTCGCGCGCGTTTCCGCTTTGGCCGCCTCGCTGCCTTCCGTGAGCACGGGCTTTATGAACTCCAGATACCAATCGCAAAAAACATTCCAGGAGAACTCGTAAGCGGCCGCCGCTGCATCATTGAAGCGATAGGCTTCCATGCCCTGCGTTACGCGGGCATGCGCCGCCTGCACCTCGGCGATGATCCAGCGGTTGACGGCCTCAATGGGCTGCGACGGGTCAAAACCCTCCGCACGCTGACAGGCGTTCATTTCGCAAAACCGCGCGGCATTCCATATCTTGGTCGCGAAGTTGCGATAAGATTCAACCCGCGCAGGCCCCATGCGAACGTCCTTGTTGGGTGCCGCCGCCATCGCCAGCGTGATCCTGACCGCGTCGGTCCCGAACTGATCGATCAGCGTCAGCGGATCGACGACATTGCCACGCGTCTTGGACATTTTCTGCCCGCGCTCATCGACAACGCGGGC
>DMER01000151.1:0-761 GCA_003451645.1 Alphaproteobacteria bacterium
GCCTTCTTCAGCTCCGCAGCCTTTTTATCCTCTTCGGCCTTGCTGGCTTCAGCGGCTTTCTTGTCATCTTCAGCCTTCTTGTCCTGCTCCGCCTTCTTGGCGGCCTCTTCGGCATCTCTTGCGGCGGCGAGTTCTTGCTCGCTCGCGCCTGCGACCGTGAAGGGTAGATCGACGCGGTCCTTGGTCTTGCCGCCGGCATCCACGAGATCAATGCGCAGGGTCCCCGAGGCCTTCGCTGGCCCCTCAATCCGCCACTGACCCAGCTTGTCGACTTTGGCCTCACCAATCGACTGACCGCCGATAAGGGCTTTGACGATCATGTCCGCATCACCCCGTCCGGCGAGCAGCACTTTTCCACCGGGCGCCGTCTCCGCGCGTTCCACAATCAGGCCAGTCTCTTGCGCCACACCAGACTGCAGGACGCGCTCCGAGCCATCTTGCATGAGAAGGGTCAGCTTTGGCGGATTGCCGCCTTCGCCGGGTACCACTTTAACGCGCTCGGCCACGGCAAACGCCATGCCTTTCGCGTCCTTAACCTGCACGCTCAAAGTTTGTTCCGCAGTTTTGTCCGGCAGTTCGAGGCTGAACGTCCATTTGCCGTCAGCACCCGCCTTCTGCACGCCAGATGGCTTCTCGTTGACCAGAAGTGTGACGTCCGCATCAGGCGGCGCCACGCCAATCAGTTCGACAGCGCCCGCAGCTGTCGCATTGGCATCCCGAATGGAGGGCGCGTCAGGCAACCCCGTGCTGTCAGTCTTCTA
>DMER01000151.1:989-1584 GCA_003451645.1 Alphaproteobacteria bacterium
CATCGCATCCCGCGACAGGACGCCTTGCGCGGACGTCTGGGAACCACCCAAATTGGCCGCGTAAAACAGGCTCGCGGTGAGCCCCGCCATCCCTACGAAGATCCCCAACAACTTCGCCATAACGATAAGTCCTCACACTCACGGCCACAGATGAAAGATTATTTCAGGGCTCAAAATAGCCCGTCACAACGCATTGCAGCAATTGGGAATTTGCGCATTAACTATCATAATTTTCCAAGGTTCGCCCGCATTCGCGCCCCAAGTGCCGCTCGGCCTACCAAAAGTCCGGTTACCACGCACAAGCGGCAGTCCGCTCACCCCCAATTTGGTCATAAAATTAGCACGAAAAGGTTGCAAAAGCTTCGGCATGGCGGGCGAGTTTTGCAATGCCGCCTTTACAATATGACGCTAACCTTGACGGCCACCACGGTTCCGTCCGGACAGCTAGCGAGAGGAAAAAAGAAGAATGCGCCGCAACTCTGTTCCCAGCGTGTGCGTGTTTTGCGGGTCATCCGAAGGTAATGACCCAGTGTACAAAGCCGCCGCGCAGGCTCTGGGGCGCTCCGTCGCCCTGCATGGCGCCAGGCTGATTTAT
>DMER01000151.1:1737-5406 GCA_003451645.1 Alphaproteobacteria bacterium
ATACAAAGCCGCCGCGCAAGCTCTGGGACGCTCGGTCGCCCAGCATGGTGCCAGGCTGATTTATGGTGGCGCAGCGATCGGGCTGATGGGCACGACCGCCCAGGCGGCTCTCGATGCGGGTGGCGAAGTGATTGGGGTCATCCCGCAATTCCTCCGCGCCCGCGAGGTTGAGCTCACGACCCTGACCGAGCTGATCATCACCGTCGACATGCATCAGCGTAAGGAACAGATGCACAAATTGTCCGACGCCTTTGTCGTCTTGCCGGGCGGCATCGGGACGCTGGAAGAGGTCACCGAGGCGCTGACCTGGTCGCAATTGGGCCTGCACAAAAAGCCGGTGATCTTTGTGAACATCGATGGCTTTTGGGATCCCCTCTTTGCCTTGTTTGATCGGGTCGCGAACTCCAACTTCGCACGCTATGGCCTGAAGGAGCTCTATCAGGTGGTGAACACCGCTGAAGACGTCATGCCGCTGATCTTGGGCACCAAGCGTCAGGCCGCGGAGTAACGCTCGCGCCTCAGTGCATCGACCGACACAATCGCGAGTGCGGTCCAAATCAGACCAAACGTCACGGCATGAGCGGACGTGAAGGGCTCCGCATAGACGAACACGGCCACCAGCATGCTCAGACTGGGCGCGATATATTGCAGGAAGCCCATCGTCGAGAGGCGCACCCGCCGCACCCCGGCTGCGAACAGGAGCAACGGCACCGCCGTCACCGGCCCTGCCAGCAACAACAGCGCCTGATTGCCTAAACTTGTCTCCAGAAATTGCGACTGACCTTGGCCCGTCAGCAGCAAGAGATAGCCCAAGGTCAATGGCAGCAGCAGCGTCGTTTCAACCAGCAGCCCATCGAGCGAGGCGACCGCCACTTGCTTGCGGACCAGGCCATAAAGGGCAAAGGAAACCGCCAATGTGAGCGAAATCCAGGGCAGAACACCCGCGGCAACAGCCTGGTTGATCACGCCAAGACACGCGATCCCGATCGCCGCCATCTGCCAGGCGTTCAGCCGCTCGCCCAGCACCGCGACGCCCAAGACAATGGAGACCAACGGATTGATGAAATAGCCCAAGCTCGTCTCCAGGATGCGGTCATTATTGACCGACCACACAAACAGCCACCAATTCCCGCCAATCAGCAGCGCACTGATGATCAGGGCCAAGATGGCCTTGGCGTTGCGCGTCACCTCCGCGATCTGCGACCCGCGACGCAGCAGGGCCGCAACAGCGCCTGCGAACACGACCGTCCCAACAATCCGGAAAACCAAAATCTCTGAGGTCGAAAACTGGCTCAGCAGCTTCCAGAAAACCGGAATAATCCCCCACAACACATAGGACCCTGCCGCATAGGCAACGCCGCGGCGGACCTCACTCACATCCTGCATATTTGTTTGGCGACGACGCCCCTCTCCCGCATCCACTCACTTAGGCGGGCGGTAGACATAGCGGTCATTCATAAAGCTGATCAACGCGTACTCGATCAATTTCGGCGGCAAAGCGTTCAAGATTTGGTTGAGTTCCGCCGCCTTGCGCGGCAATTGCCCGTCCTCGATGCCTGCTGCCTGCATCAATTGGCCAATCATGGCGGGGCTCGGCGGGCCGCTCATCCCCTTGGCAACCTGCTCGCGCACCATGGTCGCCGTCTGGCTAAAGCCCTTGTCCTGGCATTGCCGCACACAGTCTTGCAGATCCGCCACGAACTCATGCGCCCGCTCAAACATGTTCTGCCCGATGGACAGATGCACATTGGCCTCCGAGCCCATCAGCCCGAATTGCGGCTGGATGAACCAGCGCCGCTCCTTCATCGCATCGACCAAGTGGAAACAGGAGAAATCCTTCGCCGCAAAGGCCACCAGGTTCAAGTCTGGCTCGCCCACCAAGTGCAGGCCCGGCGTCTCCCTAATCCCGTCGCAGATAATCCGTGTACTGTCATAGATGCGCTTGGCGAAGCGCATATAGCCCTCATCCCCCATGAAGTTCAGTACCGCCCAGGCGGCCGCCATCGGCCCGCCTGACTTTGTTGATTGGATGGTGGGGTTGATGACGGTATAGCCGGTCCACTCCGCCGCCGCATAAATCTGATACTGCCGCAGCTCCTTGGTCCGGTGCAGGATCACCGAGGCGCCCTTGGGGCAATAGGCGTATTTGTGCCAATCCATCGACATGGAGGTGACGCCTGGTACCCGGAAATCGAAGTCGCCCAAAGGCGCGCCAAGCCGCTTGAAATAAGGCAGCAAAAACCCGCCGATGCAGCCATCGACATGGCAAAGCACCCCGTGCTTCTGCGCGATTGCGGCGATCTCCGGCACCGGGTCGAGCACGCCATGCGCATAGGACACGGCCGAGATGACGATCATGGCGGTATTGGGCGTGATCGCCCGTGCGATCGCCGCCGGATCGGCCTTGTAGGTTTTGGGGTCCACGGGCACGAGGACCTTCTTCATGTCGCAGTAATGCGCGCCCTTGTGAAAGGCCGCATGCGCGGTCACGGGCAGGATGATCTCAGGGTTCGCAATCCCTTTGGCTTGACGTGCCCAATCGCGCGCGGTCTTGACCGCGAGCATGCAGCTCTCGGTCCCGCCGCTGGTGAAATTCCCAACCACCCCATCCACACCACCCAGATGGTTGCGCGCCATCTCCGCGAGCTCATTCTCGATCAGCATCATCGATGGATAGACGGTCGGGTCGAGCGCGTTCTCCGTCAGGTAGCGCATATAGGCCCATTTCGCGATCTCTTCGACCTGCGCGCCCGGATCATAGATATAGGCGAGCGTCTTGCCCTCCCGCCACGGCAGGTCGCGGGTCGAGAACGCTTCCAACTGAGCCTTGATCTGATCGGCAGACTTACCGTGGGTGGGGATGTGCATGCGATGCCTCGTGATGGAATTGAAGCAGCATAGGTGCCACCCAATCCTGATGGCAAGCCAACTAAATCAACTCGACGCGGGCGAAATGGCCTGTGGCGCGCGCCAGCTTTGCGTCATGGGTGACCAATGGCGCGCTGTTTGCCTCTGCGAGGGCAATATACGCTGCATCGTAAGCTGTAAAATTCTGCCGGAGCCAAAAGATGCGTCGCGCCAAAGGTTGATGGGCATATCGGACCACCCTCATCGTGAACCAGAGATCAAGGGAGTTCTGAGCGGCTGCTTCCGTCAAGGTCTTCGCAAGCATGAATCGTCGCAAGACTTGCAACACCTCGAGATCGATCACATGCGGGGCCAGGAGCGAAATCTCAGGCTGAAAAATGCGATCCCTGATGCGGTTCGCAGATTCGGTCTTCAAGATGAGTTCCAGGACCGCAGACGCGTCGATGACAATCATCGGCCTTCGCGTTCGGCCCTCAAGGCATCCGTCGGAGACTCTTTGCCTCGGTAGGCCTCCAAGCGGTCAAGCCGTTCGCGAAGCTCCTCCGGCGTTACCAAATCAGCCGCCCGCTCCGCCTCCCGAAGGAGAAAATCAGACAAGCTCATCCCCAGCTTCGCGGCCTTGGCCTTGAGCTTTTTGTGGAGGTCCGGGGGGACATTGCGGATTTGGATCATACCCATGCGCAAAACATGCGCGCATGCGCAGCGCATGTCAATTGCAGGCAACGCTCAGAGCGCCGGCACCACCCCGCATGCAATCCGCCCGCCGCCGCCGCCCAGCGGCTCGGGCTGATCGGAGTAATT
>DMER01000151.1:5668-7540 GCA_003451645.1 Alphaproteobacteria bacterium
CTTAGACATCGCGACTGTTTTGGCCGTGCCATCGGCCCCGACTTTCAGGACCTCCAAATCGCCCTTGTGCCCGCCTTCCTTGTGCGGCCCCACATGCTTGCCGGTTTTCGCAGGGTCGTAGTGTGCGCCTGCGGACCACCCGGCCGTCATCGCGCCATCCTTCAGGCCCGGCGCGCAATTACCGACCTCGTGCACATGAAAGCCGCGTTCGCCCGGTGGCAAGCCCTTCAAATCCGGCGTGAACATCAGGCCGACCAAGGTTTCCGTGATCGTTATGTGCCCGAGCTTTGGACCCATGCCCTTGGCATCAATGCTATACATGTCGACCTTCACTGCGGGCGGCGGCGGCGGCATCATATTGGCCCACGCCTGCGCACCATTCATCGCCAAAACCGCCGCAATCACAGCATTGAAGTCCCGCATCACACCCTCGCAACCCTTAAATGACGAAGTGAGACCATAGCGGCTTCCGCCGCCCATTCCAAGCAAGCCGCGCTCACGCTGCAGTGAGGCCCGGGTCTGCCTGGCAAAGCTTGAACGTCATGGAATCGACAAGCGCCTCAAAGGAGGCATCGACAATATTGGGCGAAACCCCAACCGTCGACCAGCGCCGCCCAGCGCTATCGGCGCTCTCAATCATGACCCGGGTCACGGCCTCTGTGCCGCCGGTCAGGATCCGTACCTTGTAATCCACCAGCCGCAGATCGGCGAGCCGTTCGGAGTACCGTCCCAGATCCTTACGCAACGCATTGTCGAGCGCATGCACCGGGCCATTGCCCTCCCCCACGCTCATGATGCGTTGCCCATCGACAAAGAGTTTCACCACGGCTTCTGAGACGGTAACGATCTCGCCTTTGGCATTGTGGCGGCGTTCCACGGAGACCTTAAAGCTCTCCACCGTGAAGAAATCCGGCACCTGACCCAAGGCCCGCCGGGCCAACAGCTCCAGCGATGCCTCAACCCCATCATAGGTAAAGCCCAAATGCTCGCGCTCCTTGATGAGCGTCAAAAGCTGGGCGACGCGCGGGTCCTTGGGGTCCGGGTTCAGGCCGAACGCGGAGAGCCTGGCAACAAGATTGGACCGCCCCGCCTGGTCCGACACTGGGATCTTGCGGATATTGCCCACGCTTTCGGGGGCCACATGCTCATAGGTGCGCGGGTCCTTCATCACCGCGCTCGCATGCAAGCCGCCCTTATGCGCAAAGGCATTGGCGCCGACATAAGGTTGATGCCGGTTAGGCGCGCGGTTGAGGATTTCGTCCAGCAGCCGCGACAAATGCCCAATCTCCTTGAGCTTCTCTGGCGCAATGCCAGTCTCGAACTGATCCTTGTACGGTGCTTTGAGCAGAAGGGTCGGGATCAGTGAGATCAAATTGGCATTGCCGCAGCGCTCCCCCAGCCCATTGATCGTGCCCTGGATGTGCCGTGCGCCCGCATCAATCGCGGCAAGAGTATTCGCGACCGCATTATCCGTGTCGTTATGGGTGTGGATACCCAGCCTATCGCCGCCCACAACGCGCGCGGTTTCAGCCACGATCCGCCCCACCTCGGCCGGCAGCGCACCGCCATTGGTGTCGCACAGGACCAGCCACCGCGCACCGCCATCCAGCGCCGCCTTCAGCGCGGCCCACGCATAGTCCGGGTTCGCCTTGTAACCGTCAAAGTAATGCTCTGCGTCGAATAGCGCCTCTTGGCCCCGCGCGGCCACGGCCTGCATGCTCTCGCGTATGGCGGCGAGATTATCCTCACGCGGAATTTCGAGCGCCACATCCACCTGATAGTCCCAAGTCTTGCCCACGAGGCAGCAAGCACTTGCCCGCGCGTTCAAAACCGCCGCCAGACCTTCATCATTGTTGGCGCTGCGGCCCGGCT
>DMER01000151.1:7754-8032 GCA_003451645.1 Alphaproteobacteria bacterium
CCCGGCTTCTTGGTCATGCCAAAGGCGGTGAACCGCGCGCGCTGCAAGGCCGGCGGTTGCGCGAAAAAGGCCGTGTCCGTGGGATTGGCGCCCGGCCATCCGCCCTCCACATAATCGACACCCAGCTCGTCGAGCGCCAGCGCGATCTGGCGCTTGTCCTCCACGCTGAAATCCACACCACTCGTTTGCGCACCGTCGCGCAAGGTCGTGTCGAACAGATAAAGCCGCGTGCGGGTCATCCCCCCACCTTCCATGTCGTGCCCTGCGGCCCGTCCTCG
>DMER01000127.1 GCA_003451645.1 Alphaproteobacteria bacterium
CAAATCAAACTGTTTGGCTTTGGCGCGGCACAAGAG
This sequence comes from Alphaproteobacteria bacterium, assembly GCA_003451645.1. Lineage (GTDB taxonomy): Bacteria > Pseudomonadota > Alphaproteobacteria > Micropepsales > Micropepsaceae > DMER01. The sequence continues at coordinate 37 of DMER01000127.1, forward strand.
CGCGACTGGTTCCAGCTGTTGCAATCGGTCCAAAGCCAAACAGTTTGATTTGCTCCTGCGTCATCTGCGTTTCGATGATGAGTGTCGCGCGGCCGCCGGGCGCTGGCAATTGTGCAAGCGTGCGCGCACTGCAATGCGCGATATAGCCCACCCCGTTCACGTCGATCAGCACGCGCTCCCCGTCGATGGCGTCCACCACCCCGCTTAACTTGCCAATCATGCAGCCCCCGCCCGCGCCAGAGCGGCCGCCAGCCCTTGTGCGCTCTGTGCATGATGGGCGTGACATATGGCAACCGCCAGAGCATCCGCCGCATCCGGCCCTTGCAGCTCAGCCTGCGGCAACAGCACCTTCACCATCGCATGCACTTGCTCTTTCGCCGCATGGCCCACGCCCGCCACCGACTTTTTCACCGCATTGGGTGCGTATTCAAAGACGCTCAGGCCTAAGGCAGCCGGCGTGAACAGCGCCATCGCCCGCGCCTGACCCAATTTCAGCGTCGCCACCGGGTCCTTGTTCACAAAGGTCTGCTCGACCGCCGCCACATCCGGTTTCTGCGCCTCCATGACCGCCATCAGGCCCCGATGCAGCGCCACTAGCCGTTCGGCGAGACTTTGGCTGGCATCCGAGACCACACAGCCATTGGCCCGATAGATCAGCCTCGTGCCCACCGTGTCTACAATGCCCCAGCCGGTATGGCGCAGGCCCGGATCGATGCCCAAAATCCGAATCGTATGATTGTTCATGATATGTTTCTACCAACTTTGGCAAAGTTACGTCTCGCCAAATCCGCATCCCCTGGTAATGCTTCTCCCGTCACAGCCAAGTAGGGACGGGCAAGATGATGGACAAAGTCTTAACCGCTGCAGCGATGACCCTGGCGCTCAGTGCGAGCGCCCAGGCGGTCAGCGTCCGCGATTGCGACGGCACAACCGACAGCGCGCGCAACATTGTCGAGCCGTGGGAGAAATCGACCCGGAAATTCTATAATGGTCAGGTGCGCATCACCCATCTGGACACGGGCGGGGAGCCGGTCTGCTGCTCCAGCCATTTGATGGTGACCTACCCGGCTCCTGAGGGCGAAGACCCGACCGGCTATGGCGAGTGCAAGCTGGTGGGCAGTGAGGAGAGCATGGGTTTCTTGAGCATTGGCTACCCCTCACTCAAGACCGAATATGACCCCAAGAAGGGCCTCCTGATCAGCTTCCCCTATACGACCTATAATAATGAGGGGGACAACCACCCCTCAGGCTCTGCCAAGCTGCGCTTGAACCTCAAAACCGGCAAATTGACAGTCGAGAAATAAGCATCATGGACCGGACAGAAGCGGGCCACGCAACCGGCGCCGTGCGCGGCATTCTGCAGGCGGAGGGCGCGCTGCTGCTTCTGGCGGCGCTTGTGCTCTATGGACAGGTCAGCGGGGACTGGCTCCTCTTTGCCATTCTGTTCTTTGTCCCCGATCTGTCCCTCATCGCCTATGCGGGCGGCCCCAGGTTAGGCGCATTTGTCTACAATCTGGCGCACAGCTCCATCCTGCCGCTCGGGTTCTCCATCGCGGCCTTTGCGGCCCAACGGCTCGACCTATTGCCGTTCACCGTTATCTGGTTGGCCCATATCGGGTTCGACCGCATGCTGGGCTTTGGTCTGAAATATGGCTCGGCCTTTGGCGATACGCATCTACTTCGCCTCACACGAAGCTAATCAGCGCTAAAGCTCTACACCTTCCGCCCAGTCAGGTAGAGCATGCCCTGCCGGCCACGCTCGACCCGGACTTGCAGTCCTGCGGCACGGCCCAGATTGGCGAGGCTCGCCCGGTCGAATACCGTGACGACGTAAGGCAGCGCGGCCTGTACTTTTTGCCTGCTGAGGCGCCCTGTCAGCCAATGGCCAGGATCAGGAACGCTCGCCCAGATCAGACCCCGATGCGCCGCAACGGCCACCATCTCCTGCAGAAGCGTGCGCGGATCATCCGCTTGCGCCAAAACCCAAGGACAGTCGACCAAGTCAAACCGCTGGTTTTGCGTCACCAGACCCTCCATCCGCCCCACTGCAACAGACGTGAGATAAAGCCCGATGGCCCGCGCAGCTGCCGCTGCTGGTGCGCCATGCGGCCCCACACTCAGATAACGCGCACCATTGACCCCGGATGACAACCGGGTGAGCCGCCGCCGTGCGCTGCTGTCCGTCTCTTGAGGACATGATGAGGCCACCAGCGGCACCCCATTTTTCTGCACCAACCCGCAACCTCGGCACTCCACCCACCCAGCAGACGGAAGATCGAGCGCCGCAAAGGCAGGCAGTGACCCCACCGCGCCGCACAGACGGCACGTCCAAGGGACGGTATCCGCGGCCAGGCTCACAGCGTGAGCGATGCCATGGTCGCCTCGGACATCTCGAAATTGGCCGTGACCACTTGCACATCGTCATGATCGTCGAGCGCATCGATCAGCTTGATGAGCGACTGTGCGGCCTCGCCCTCGATGACCGTCGTCAGAGTTGGCCTATAAATCAGCTTGGCCAAAGCGGGCGGACCCAGTTTTGCCTCAAGGGCTTTGCTCACTGCAGCGAAATCATCCGGCGCGCAATAAATGTCATGGCCCTGATCGCTGGTCTGGCAATCATCCGCTCCCGCTTCGATCGCGGCTTCCATCATCTGATCGGCATCACCCTTGTCGAGCGGATATTGCACATGGCCGACCCGCTCAAAATTGAACAGTGCGGGCTCCCCCATCGCCCCGCCATGCTTGGAAAACAATGAGCGCACATCGGACGCTGTGCGGTTGCGGTTGTCGGTCAGGCACTCCACGATAATGGACACCGCCCCTGGCCCCCGGCCCTCATAGCGCACCTCTTCGTAATTCTCCGTGTCCGCCCCTTGCGCCTTTTTGATCGCGCGCTCGATATTATCGCGCGGCATGTTCTCCTTGCGCGCCGCCAGGATTGCCGCCCGCAGCTTGGGATTAAAGTTGGGATCGGGCTGGCCCTGCTTGCACGACACCGTGATTTCCCGCGCCAGCTTGGCAAAGATTTTGGCTTTCTTGGCATCCTGCCCGCCCTTGCGGTGCATGATGTTCTTGAACTGACTATGACCGGCCATGGCGCCAGGGCCCCCTTTGTCTCGCACGTTGCACTGTGTGATGAGAATGCACCTTTGCCGCAGCTTGCGCCGCCGCGCAAGAGGGCCCGAGGGCCAAGCACCTTGCCAGGGGGGCGCAAACCTGCCTGAGTTGGGTCACGAGCCCCGCCCATCTGCGATCAACCGGAGCGGCGGCCTTGAGGGACGTCCATGGCCGCCACCGCACCAGCAGGGTCTGCGGACTTTGTCATTTCGCCTGAGATCAAGGCCCGCCGCACCTACGCGCTCGTCATCCTTATGCTGGTCTATACCTCCAGCCATGTGGACCGATCGATCGTGGGCATCCTGGGGCAGCCGATCAAGCTGGAGCTGGGCCTGACTGACACCCAATTGGCGCTCATGTCGGGCCTCGCCTTTGCGGTCTTCTATGCGACGCTGGGCTTGCCGCTCGCGATCCTCGCCGACCGCATGAACCGCCGCAACATTATCGTGGCGGCGCTGACCACCTGGAGTGCCATGACCGCCCTGTGCGGCTTGGCGGGCAATTACACGCAATTGCTCCTCGCCCGCATTGGCGTGGGCGTGGGCGAGGCTGGCTCCTCGCCACAGTCGCATTCGATGATCTCGGACATGTATGCCCCGCATGAGCGCTCCCGCGCGCTGGGCTTCTATGCTTTGGGAGTCACCTTTGGCAGCATGATCGGCTATGTGGTCGGCGGCTATGTGAGCGTCTATTGGGGCTGGCGCACGGCCTTTTTTGTGGTTGGGTTGCCAGGCATCGTCTTGGCGCTGATCATGTGGCTCACCGTGCCAGAGCCCCCGCGCATGGGACCCAAGCGCGCCGCTGGCACCTTGAACATCCGCAAAGAATTGGCCGAGGGCTTCCGCTTTATTGGGCAGTCCCGCGCATGCTTCCATGTGATTGCGGGCATCACCTTGACGGCCTTTGTGGGGTATGGCGCCGCCTCCTTCACCGCCCCCTTTCTGGAGCGCTCCCACGGCATCCCGCGCGATCAGATCGGGCTGATCTTGGGGCCAGTGGCGGGGCTTTTTGGCGGCTTGGGCGTGATGGCCGGCGGCTTCATGGCCGACTGGTGGGGCCGCCGGGATTTGCGCGGGACCTCCTGGATTGTGGCCTTGGGCAAGCTCAGCGCCGCCCCGCTTGTCCTCGCCTTCTATCTGACGGCCGATGCCACAGCCGCGATCCTTTTCCTCTTGCCTGCAAGTTTTCTCGGCGCCTTTTATTTGGGCCCAAGCTTCGCCATGGTCCAAAGCGTCTCACCCGCCGCGATGCGTGCGACCGTCGCAGCAATCATGCTCTTTATCCTGAATCTGATCGCCTTGGGGCTCGGCCCCCTCGCAGTTGGCTTTGTCAGCGACCGCCTGACCCAAGATTTCGGCTTTGGTCAGGAGGGGTTGCGCTATGCCCTTGCAGGCACATCGCTCATCAACATTTGGGCGGCTTTGCACTTCTACTGGGCCGCCAGTGCCTATGCCTCGGAAATGAAGGCCAAAACGCCATGATTGCTGGCGGCGATGCTTTAGGTTACCCTTGGTCTGCTTGAATAAGGGGTGGCGTTCATGGGTGCCTTGACTGCAATCGGCGCGCGGCTGTCCGCGGCC
>DMER01000002.1:0-198 GCA_003451645.1 Alphaproteobacteria bacterium
TGATCGTAAGCCGCACGCTTTTGGTCGTCTTTGAGGACCTCATAGGCCTCGTTGAGCTCTTTGAAGTTCTTTTCCGCCTGCGCGTCGCCCGGATTGCGGTCAGGATGCAGTTCCTTGGCCTTCTTCCGGAAGGCGCTCTTCATGTCATCGGCGCTCGCATTGCGCGCGACGCCCAGAACTTCGTAATAGTCACGCTTG
>DMER01000002.1:416-1080 GCA_003451645.1 Alphaproteobacteria bacterium
GTAATAGTCACGCTTGGCCATCGGGCACCCCGCTTCGCCTCAAAGACCAATCCCCCCGCCGTGGCGGGGGGACTTGTTCAGTGATACACGCTGTTTCATTCGACAGGACCTTCTAGCGCGTCCCACCCTTTTTCTTGTTTTCGTCGACTTCTTCATAGTCTGCGTCGACAACATTCTCATCCGCGGGCTTGCCACCGTCTGGGCCAGCCCCCGCCTCGCCCGAAGACGCCGATTGCGCACGGTAGATCGCTTCACCCAGCTTCATCGAGGCTTGGAACGCGGCTTCGGTCCTGCGCTTGATCAGCTCGACATCGTCATTCTTCAGCGCGTCCTTGAGGTCCACCAGCGCGCTTTCGATTGCAGACTTGTCGCCGGCCGGGACCTTGTCGCCATGTTCCTTGAGGTTTTTTTCAATCTCGTGAACCGCCTGATCACCACGATTGCGCGTTTCCGCCATGTCGCGGCGCATCTTGTCGTCTTCGGCATGTTCTTGCGCCTCGCGGACCATACGTTGGATATCCGCCTCGTTCAGGCCGCCAGAAGGCTGAATGCGGATTTGCTGCTCCTTGCCCGTTGCCTTGTCCTTGGCGCTCACTTGCACGATACCGTTCGCATCGATGTCAAAAGTGACCTCGATCTGTGGCATGCCGCGCGGGGCGGGCGG
>DMER01000002.1:1471-2187 GCA_003451645.1 Alphaproteobacteria bacterium
CCGAGCGACAGCGGCGTCACGTCCAAGAGCAGAACGTCTTTGACTTCGCCCTTGATGACGCCGGCTTGAATAGCGGCACCGATCGCCACAACTTCGTCCGGGTTGACGCCCTTGTGCGGCTCCCGGCCAAAGAAGTTCTTCACGACTTCTTGGATTTTGGGCATGCGGGTCATGCCGCCAACCAAGATCACTTCTTGGATGTCAGACGCCGAGAGCCGTGCATCCTTCAAACATGCCTTCAAGGGCGGAATGGTCTTCTGAACCAGATCATCCACCAACGCCTCGAGCTTGGCCCGCGTCAGCTTCATGTTCAGATGCTTGGGGCCTGACGCATCCGCCGTAATGAAGGGGAGGTTGATCTCGGTCTGATTGGTTGTGGACAACTCGATTTTGGCCTTTTCGGCTGCTTCCTTCAGCCGTTGCAGCGCCAAGCGGTCCTTGCGCAGATCGATGCCTTGGTCCTTGCGGAATTCGTCCGCGAGATAATCGACCAGGCGCATGTCGAAGTCTTCGCCGCCCAAGAACGTGTCGCCATTGGTGGCCTTGACCTCGAAAACGCCATCGCCGATCTCCAAAATGGAGATATCGAAAGTGCCACCGCCAAGGTCATAGACCGCGATGACACCTTGCTGCTTCTTGTCCATGCCGTAGGCAAGGGCGGCAGCGGTGGGCTCGTTGATGATACGCAGGACTTCCAGGCCCGCGATGCGGCCGGC
>DMER01000002.1:2376-4808 GCA_003451645.1 Alphaproteobacteria bacterium
ATGCGGCCGGCGTCCTTGGTCGCTTGGCGCTGCGCATCGTTGAAATAGGCAGGCACGGTAATGACTGCTTGGGAGACCTTCTCGCCCAAATGCGCCTCAGCCGTTTCTTTCATCTTTTGCAGCGTGTAGGCGGAAATCTGCGAGGGCGAGATTTTCTCCGCGTCCCGGCCAGAAACCCAAGCGTCGCCATTATCAGCCTTGGTAATGCGGTAGGGTACCATGCCGATGTCCTTTTGGGTCATCGGGTCATCGAACTTCCGGCCGATCAGGCGCTTGATCGCGAAATAGGTGTATTCCGGGTTGGTGATAGCCTGGCGTTTCGCTGCCTGACCGACCAGGCGCTCGCCATCCTTGGTAAAGGCAACGATCGAGGGGGTGGTCCGGGCCCCTTCCGCGTTCTCAATGACACGCGGGTTAGCGCCTTCCATCACTGCCACGCAGGAGTTGGTGGTCCCCAGATCGATCCCAATAACTTTAGCCATTTGTCTTCGTCCTTGTCTTGCTAGCGGATTGCCGTGGCCTCACGACTGTAAGCGCCAACCGCGATCCCTGAGGCGGATGCGTTTGAGGACAACCTCAAACCAGGGTGGTGTGGGAGCCGCTCCCGCATTCCGGCCTTCGACCCGGTCCGCGAACAGCAACGTTACGGGCTATATAGGATGCGTGTTGCGCACCCGCAAGCGACCTGTGGCAGGTTGGTTGGGTGATGTGGGGTGCCTGAATTGTGCGGATCCGCCAAGCTCAAATCCGCAAGCTCTGGTCGCATCGGGGTCCCAAAGGCCATGCATTCCTGTCCGGTTCGTACTATATTAAGAGGGGTCAGGTCTGCGCGTGATCTTTGGCGAGGGTACAATGCAAAGGGTTCTCAGCATCGCCGGCCTTGCTGTGATCAGCGTGGACGCAGCATTTGCCAAGGTGGCTCAAGAGGTGACTTTTGAGGGCAATCCTTTGTGGTTAATCGGCATCGGGCTATTTGTTCTCATCGTTGTCTGGTTGTTGATCTTGGGGACGATCCAGACTGAACGCGGAGACCGTGGGCGGTCTAACCCTGGGATTTTCGGTGATCTTGACGATCAGAACGGTGGCAGTGGTTCTTAGGCGCTCTGAACAGGGAGTGAGCACATGCAAGCGGCACAAGACATCTGGTTTCAAGGCAACCCGCTTTGGCTCATCGGGATCGGGCTGGTTTGCCTGGCCGCAATCTGGCTGTTAATCCGCGGTGCGTTCGCTGCGGAGCGGCGAGACAAGCGGTATGGCCGTTCGGACCTCGATGAGGGCGGCACGGTCATTGATGCGGACGATGGCGGCAGCAACACACGGAAACATTAGGGTTTTGTCTGATAGATCGGGCGTTGGCGGGACAAGTCCTGCTGGCTGTCCGCAAGAGGGGGAAGGATGGACGTTTCACCGCCACCGGTTTTTGATGGCAATCCATTGTGGTTGATTGGAATTGCCGTCGTTGTCATAGCGATCTTATGGTTCTTGATCGCTGGCGCTCTGCAAATCGACAAGCGAAGCGGCAAGCGCTCTGACGATGACGACATGCACTTTCTTCACTGAGGGCGTCGCGCTGCGGCGCGGCCCGTATCCACGCAGCAGGCTGGTGTCGGTGTTCGGTATACGCGACTGCGGAGGCGTTAATGGTCAGTAACCCAGCTTTATGGGCGCGGATTGAGGCTTTTCAGTTCGATAAGCCCGATTGCGCATTCTCGTTCTCCCAACGGTTGGCCGTGGAGACAGGCTGGCCGCGAGCCTATGCTTTGGCTGCAGTCGAGGAATACCGGCGTTTTGTCTATTTGGCCTCCATCAGTTCTGCACCGCTCACGCCCAGCCGTGAGGTGGATGCCGTCTGGCATTTGCACCTGGTCTATACGTGGAGTTACTGGAAGGAATTCTGCGGCGAGGTCTTGGGCCGCGAGTTGCATCATGGTCCGACGCCAGGCGGCGAGCGGGCCGCGCTGACCTACCGCGAGCAATACGCCGAAACGAGGCGGCTCTACCTGGACGAGTTCGGATCGCTTGCACCTCATGATTTCTGGCCACCGGAGGCAGAACGCTTCCAGTCTGATTTGCGGCTGATGCGGCGCGGGTTTCGGCCGCAACCAGTTCGCTCGGCGGTCTCTACATCACAAAGGATTGCGGCCGGGGTCGGCCTTCTTGCTCTAGGTTTGGCGGCCCTAATTGGAAGCGTGCCGCCTTTTGGCCATCGCTTGGCCGCCGCCGATTTCGGAACGACATTGATCGTGTTTCTTGGCGGTCTCTTGATCTTTGTTGCAGCGATCGCCTTTCTCGGGTCGGTATCCCAACGTGCGAAAAAAGCCGATAATCGTGGCGGCGATAGCAGCGGCGGCTATTATGGCGGCGATGGCGGTTCGGGCGGGAAGAGTTCCAAAGACGCCAATGGCGACGGTGGTAGTGACGGTGGTGGCGAT
>DMER01000219.1:0-1494 GCA_003451645.1 Alphaproteobacteria bacterium
TTGGTCGGCTCGTCCAGCAGCAATAGCTCCGGCTGCTCCAGCAATAGGCGGCACAACGCCACACGGCGGCGCTCGCCGCCTGAGAGCTTTGTCACGTCCGCATCGTCCGGCGGACAGCGCAACGCATCCATCGCCTGATCGATCTGGGAATCGAGGTCCCACAAACCCATCGCGTCGATCTGATCTTGAAGCTTGGAGGCCTCGTCCGCCACGTCGTCGGAATAATCCGCCATGATCTCATTATAGCGGTCGAGAATGGCCTTCTTCTTGGCCACCCCATCCATCACGTTTTCCCGGGCGGTTTTGGCAGCATCAAGCTGAGGCTCTTGCTCCAAATAGCCAACCCGGATGCCATCGGCCGCCCAGGCCTCACCCGTGAACTCTTTGTCGCGGCCTGCCATGATCTTGAGCAAGGTCGATTTGCCCGAGCCATTGACGCCCAAAACACCAATCTTGGCGTCGGGGTAAAAGGACAGCCAGACATTATTGAGGACCTGCTTGCCCCCGGGGAAGGTCTTGGAAAGGCCTTTCATCACATAGGCATATTGATAGGCGGCCATCGTCTGAGCGTCCTTCTGTCGAGCCTGCGCCGAGCGCGGGGTGTATGCCATGGCGAGCGCCCGGCGCAACGAAAAAGCATCGTGCATTGATCAAGATCAAGACTTGAACGAATGTGGGAGACACGATTAAGTGGCAGTCATGGCTTTCGCATCAACGACATCGCTCGACCGCCCGCCGAGCCATTTGCGGGCCCGGGACACGGATGACCGCGTCAACCCGGTTTATGAGGCACTTGTGTGCGGCAACTGCCCGGCGCGCCAATCGGATTTGTGCGGCGAACTGAAAGACCCCGAACTGCAGGACCTTTCGCGCTACAGTTTGCGCGCCACATTCCGCGAGGGCGAAACAGTCATTTGGGAAGGCGATCCGGCGACCCATGCCGGGATCGTGACCCGTGGCTGCCTGCGCATGACGCGCACGGGCGCCGATGGCAGGCGGCAAATCTTGGGCTTCCTGTTCTCCGGCGATATTGTCAGCCTGCCGGCGACTTCGCACTACACTGTCTCGCTGGAAGCGCTCGCGAATGGCGAGCTGTGCCGGTTTGAGCGCTCGCGGCTTGAGGCCGCTTTGCACAAATATCCGAATTTGGAGCGCGGGTACCGGCGCACGGTAGCAACGGCTCTTGAAGGGGCCTATGGCCTTGCCTATTCGCTTGGCCGCAAGACAGCCATGGAGCGGGTCGCAACCTTTTTGAGCGATCTGCGGTCGGGCTCCTGCCCCAAATCGCCTGGCGGTATCATGCATTTGCCCATGACCCGCACCGACATCGCGGACTTCCTTGGGCTGACGGTTGAGACCGTTAGCCGGATGTTTACGAAATTGAAGGGCGCCAAGGTTATACGTTTGCCCAATGCGCAAGAGGTCGAGATCGTCGATCCCGCCCGGCTTGCCTCCCTTGCGGAAAGCGGCAACGAGACCTGATGCATCATCGCC
>DMER01000219.1:1582-7056 GCA_003451645.1 Alphaproteobacteria bacterium
CGATGCATCATCGCCAGGATATTGACGGCCTGCGCGCGCTCGCCGTGCTGCCGGTCGTGCTCTATCACGCTGGCGTCCCGGGCTTCTCTGGCGGGTTTACTGGCGTTGACGTGTTCTTCGTCATCTCGGGCTTCCTCATCACCAAAATGATCGCTGATGACTTGAGTGGTGGCCGGTTTTCCATTGCCGAGTTCTATGCCCGCCGGGTCCGCCGCATCGTGCCTGCCTTGGCCGTTGTGTTGCTGGCCGTGACCCTCTGTGGGCTGATCGTCTTTACACCCCAAGAACTCGCCCGCTATGGCACGACGCTAGCCATGGCATCGCTGTTCTCCGCCAATGTCTATTTCTGGCAGACATCCAATTACTTCAGCGCGGAAGCAGAGCCGAGCCCCCTGCTCCACACCTGGTCGCTGGCGGTTGAGGAACAGTTCTATATCTTTTGGCCGCTTGGGCTGATGCTCGTATTTTGGTTGGGGTTCAAGACCCATCTGCGCTGGCTGACCCTCCTGGGACTGGTTGCGGCGATCGCCGCCAGTTTCATCCTGGTACGAATGAATGCCCAGTTCAGCTTCTACATGCTGCCGACACGGGCCTGGGAGCTGCTGCTCGGCGCCAGTATCGCCTTGGGCTGCTGGCCGTTGCTAACCGGGCGGGCAGCGGCAGTTGCCAGTGGCGCAGGGCTTCTCGCCGTATTGGCGGCGGTTTTTCTGTTGGACGCGAGCACCGAAACGCCTGGACCCTGGCTTCTTCTGCCTTGTATTGGGGCGGCGCTGATCTTGCACGCGGGGCAGACACAAGCGACACTGATGGCCCGCGTGCTGAGCCTGCCGCCAATGGTGTGGTTCGGCCTGATTTCATATTCGCTCTATCTCTGGCATTGGCCGCTGATCATTCTGCCGCAATTGGTGCTTGCCCGTGCGCTCACAGGATTGGAGATCGCTGTTGCGATTGCCGCCAGCATTGGCCTTGCCGCGCTTACTTGGGCCTATGTTGAGACGCCGTTCCGGCGTATGAGCCTAACACCCAAAGGCATGATCACCCGCTTCAATGCAGGGGGCGTTTTTGCTTTGGGCCTGATGGCGGCGATCGGTCTGTCGCTGACAAACGCCGAGGGCCTGCCCCAGCGTGCAAATACGGCAGCGCTCGCCGCGGACGCCAAGGGTAAGCCGATGCCGCCCCCGCCATGCCTGACACGCGAGCGGCCCAGCGGCACGGATGATGAGCTGCCGCCGCTGAAACCGTGCTTGCTCGGCCGGGGAAGTGAGCGCGCTTATCAAGCGGTGCTGTGGGGCGACAGCCACGCCAATCACTTGCGCGAGGCCTTGGATGATTGGGGCAAGGCGAATGGCATCACGATCCGCCAGGTGAGCAAGGCGCTCTGTCCACCTCTGCTCGACACCTGGCCCACTGTGGCACCCCGCAACACCAGAGATGATTGTTTCGCCTTTAACCGGCAAGTGATCCATGCAATTGAAAGCAGTCCAGAAATCCGGCAGGTGATTTTAGCCGCACGTTGGCCGCATTACACTGGTGACAGTGTGCCCCGTCACGGCCTTACCCCGCTTCTGGCCGGCGAGCGCCGTGTTCCGACCGGGCCCGATGATGCGCGCAAGGTCTTGGCCGAAGCACTCACGGAAACGGTGCAAGCATTAACCCAGCGCGGCATCAATGTGATCGTGATCGATCCGCTCCCGGATTATTTTCAGAGCCCTGCCAAATGTGTGGCACGGGCCGCCATGCTGGGCCTGGAGACCCATCACTGCAGCGTCAGCTTCGGCAGTGTGTGGCAACGTACCGGACCGATCACGCAGATCATGCGCTCACTGGCGGCGAGCGACCCGAAAGTGACCGTCATCGAGACCTTGGCCGTTCTGTGTCCGGATGATCAGTGTAACCCTTGGCAAGGCGGTACACTTCTCTTCCGCGACGACAATCATGTCACCGCGGCAGGCGCTGCCAAAATCATAGAGAAACTGCCGGCACCATAAATGGGGATCACGGCGCCAAGGGCAGCGTCGCCATAGTCTGCAGCCGGTCAATGCGCTCGGGCTCTTGCGGCACTTGCAGATGGCGTGTGCGCTCGCGGGTCTTGTTTGCAACCCCGCCAAAGAATTGACGCACGTCCAATTGCGCATTGCCTTTGAGCGTCTCGAGGAACGCTCCGGCAAAGGGTGAGTTCCGGTCGGAGGGCTCGCCATCCTCGGCCGTCAACCCAGCCCGCGTCGAATAAACGATCAACATGTCCGAGCGCGCTTCGACCTTGAAGCCGCGCGGTCCCCTGGTTGCGGAGGGTAATGTATTGTTGCGGCATGCATCCAAGACCACAACGCGCAATGTGCGCGCGGCCTGTGCAGCCGACAAAAGCTTGGCCATCGGCACGGCGCTGCGGTCGAGGTCGCCGCCGCCCTGAAAGTCGACAGGCAAGAGCCAGTTCCGCGCCTCCTCGCCCTGATTGGCCATCTCCTGACCGTGGCCAGCATACCAGACGAATGCGGTTTCCGCAGAGGCCGCGGCTTGCGAGAACGCCTCCAACGCGGAATAGAGCTCGTCGCGCGTGAAATTGACCTTAGGAAAACCAAAGACCTTGTAGCCCAACGGCGTGAGAGCCGCAGAAATGTCCGCCGCATCGTCAACGGCATTGGGCAGGGCCGTTGTGTGGCGATAGACGCCATTGCCGATGATCAGCGCGACGCGCCCGCCTGTCGCGACCTCTCGCGTGGTGCGCGCCGCCAGTACCTGGTCGAGCGGACGCAGCAATGGCTTGGATGGTTGGGTTTCCGGCCGGATCGCCAAGGTAGCGATACCGAACTGTGCACGCTTCTTGCCGTCCAGCGCCTCGACATGGTTCGGGTTCAGCGCCAAGGCCGCCTCAAAATCACTCAGCGCTGCCGGATATTGCTGCATTGCATAATAGCTTTTTCCGCGCGCAACCAGGGTGTCGCTGCGCTTTGCTTCCCGCAAAAGGGCCGATGAAAAAGCGAGCACCGCTTTGGGGTGTTGCCCCATCTGCGCCAGCACCTCGCCATGGAGAGACCAATATTGCGCTGCTTGTGGCCAGGTATTGGCCGCTTGCAGACTGTCGCTCAATGCGCGATCCAAATCACCCTGCGCGCGGCGGGCCCTGGCCCGGCTCCAATGGGCGCGAGCCTGAAGTTGCGCACTGCCAAAGCCCGAATTCAAAGCATGATCGCACGCGCGTATGGAGCGGACCGGATCGCTGAGCGCATAAGTGTCGCATTCCTGCCAGTTCTCACCGAGCTTGTATGAATGCGCGAAAGGCGCGCTCACCAAGAGCGCGCCCAAGATTGCCAGAATGACTTTGACTTGCCCCATGACGCCGCCCGTTTTTTGTGTTGCTTGGCGCAACTTTAAGCAGGCGGCGGAACCGATGGGAAGAGGTACTCAATTTACCGCAACGGGTTACCGGAAAACCGTGAGCACACTTTTCAGCCCGTTTTCTCTAGAACTCCATCCGCATCCGGACCATGACGCCAGCCGCATGCTCACCCGCCACGCCATCAACATTCTGCTGATAAAGCGCGCTCACGCCCATCGTGGTCTGTTCGGAAAGGCGCGTGGAGTAGCCCACCTCATACTGCGTTTCGGGCGTCTCGCTCGCGAGTTTCAAGCGCTCCTCCGCATAGACGATCTGTCCACCGGCACTTACCCCTGTTGACGCCCGCACCAGCGCTTCGCCATCCGAAATGTGCAGCGGCCGTGACACAGAAACACCGATAGTATCTTCATCGGTAAACACCGCCCGCTTGGAGAGCGCTAGTCCATAGGCCTGCGAGGTCACGCTTGAGACTTCGGCAAAGAGACTGCCCTCTGCCGCCGTCACCGTTGACTGGCCCGCAGACCACGCGGCCGAGGCAGACCAGCCATCGCCCAAATCGAGCCGCGCACTGAGCCCCAAGCTCACCGTATCGCTTTCCGCAATCAGGCTAAGCGCCCCCTGCTCCATGGAGCCCAACAGGCTGTTGGTTTCCCGGGTCATAGTTGTGGTCAGGCCCAGATCGAGCCAATCATTGGCCTTATACTGCAGCCCAGCCACTGTGCTCTTGGCGGAGCGCGGGTTCGTAACTTCGGCGACGAAGTCCATGCTGAAATCATCGATGGTGATGAAAGCATCCATCGGATCGCTGTAGACCTCCTCCTCGCTCCAGGCGTGAGCGATGGTCATGGTCAGCCCTTCACCGATCCGCGTCACCGCGCCAGTAAAGGTCCCGCCATCCGTCAGCGCCAAGTAGGGCGAATTGAGTGCCGAGGCGCTGAGGAAAAGTCCGGCCATGTCAGGATCGGCGGCAACATCGAGCGCGTTGAGGCGCCCAGCCGTTGCCGTATCGTATCCCGCCATAACGGTCGTGTCCTCATTGATGCGCATCGCCATGAAGACGTCATGGAGGCCACTCTCGCGATCACCGTGCTGGGTCAGAGCGACCACGCTATTCACCTCGCCATCATCAAGCAGGGCCGTCATGTACAGCCCCTCGCTCACATGGACCTGCGGTGTCCAAGCGAGCACCGTGATGTCGCTGGCAGCAAGGGCGCTAAACGCCCCCGACCCGACATTGGCAGTCAGATCGGCGGTAAAGTCTCGACCATAGGCGTCAAACACGGCGGCCTTGCGCAAGACCGACGATTTCTGCAGCGCGCCCGACCAAGACCCGCCATGCACCGCGTTTGAGACGTAGCCCGACGTTGTCATGCCGCTCGCGGTCGAGCCCGCAACCGCGACCGAGGCCCCACCAACGGGCTGCAAGGCGCGCGTCGGGCTGACGAGGCCCCAGCCATAGGTGTTGTCGACACCAGTAGCGCCCAGATCAATCGAAGACCGTTTGATGATGTCAACGACTTGCGCGGGGGTAAGGGACGGTGTCTTGCCAAGGACCAGCGCCGCAACGCCCGACACATAAGGTGTCGCCATCGACGTGCCTGTCATCCGGGCATATAGGCCATCTTTGTAGGCAGACAGGATATTTTCACCGGGTGCGACCACGTAGAAGTCACGCCAGCACCGTCGCGCGGCGCCTGTGCCCGTGCAGCCGCCACTGCCGGGCGTTTGCGAGAAGCTTGAGATCGTGTTGGCGCTGTTGACCGAACCCACGATCAACATAGAGCCGACCACACCTGACGCGGTGGCATATTGTGCCGGGAAGCCCGGCGGGAGTGTCGAGCCACTATTGCCTGCCGCTGCGACTAGGACCGCATGCGGCGCCGCGTTGCGGATTGCCGTTTGTAGATCAGGTGTCCCCCCCGAACCGCCAAGGCTCATGTTGATAACACGAGCTCCTTGCTGCCAAGCCCATGTGATGCCATTGGCGACATCGGTGGTGCTGCCGCTGCCAGAGCCGCTAAGGACTTTGACGGGCAAGATGCGCGCGGTGGGTGCAACGCCCGTGTTGCCAACGCCATTATTGGCGCTCGCAACGATCCCGGCCACGTGACTGCCATGGTGATTGTCGTCGTCGCCG
>DMER01000219.1:7266-7542 GCA_003451645.1 Alphaproteobacteria bacterium
CGTGATTGTCGTCACCTGTCTGCACGGACGTGGGGCACGCAGACGCGCTCCCAAAGCAACGGCCCGTGAGCATCCGCCCCGTGAACTCGGAGTGGGTAAGATCAACGCCTGTATCAACAACACCGACTATGACACCAAGGCCCGCTGAGGGAGGCGGCGGCGGTGGCGGCGGCGGAGACACCGGCGGAGGCGGCGGCGGCGGCGATGTTCAGGTGAGCAGGTGAGCCGAGTTGGATTCACGCAGCGTGGGGTGACGTAAATTTAGAGCTCGGCAGC
>DMER01000205.1:0-2625 GCA_003451645.1 Alphaproteobacteria bacterium
ATGATCGAGAAGGTCATGCCCAGGGTCTGTGCCCAATCGGGCAGCGCCGTGTAGTGCAAATGGTGCGGCCCTGCCCAGATATAGATGAAGATCAGCGTCCAGAAGTGCACGATGGACAGGCGGTAGGAATAAACTGGCCGGTTCGCCTGCTTTGGGATGAAGTAATACATGATGGCCAGGAAGCCTGCGGTCAGGAAGAACCCCACCGCATTATGGCCGTACCACCATTGCACCAGCGCGTCCTGCACGCCTGCAAAGACAGAGTAGCTCTTGGTTTCAAAGACAGAGACCGGGATCGCCAGATTGTTCACGATGTGCAGCATCGCGATGGTGACGATGAAGGCGAGATAGAACCAATTGGCCACATAGATATGCGGCTCCTTGCGCTTCCAGATCGTGCCAAGAAAGACCAGGAGATAGACGACCCAAACAATGGTCAGCCAAAGATCCGCATACCACTCGGGTTCGGCATATTCCTTGGACTGAGTAATCCCGAGGAGATACCCTGTCGCGGCAACAACGATGAAGAGCTGATAACCCCAAAAGACAAACCAGCCGGCAACCCCGCCCGCCAGCGTGGCGCGGCAAGTCTTTTGGATCACATAGAACGAGGTCGCGATTAGCACATTGCCGCCAAAGGCAAAAATCACGGCTGAGGTATGCAAGGGCCGCAAACGCCCGAAATTCAATTCCGGGATGTCGGGAAAATAGAACAGCGTGGGGAAGGCCAGTTGCAACGCCAACACCAACCCCGCCAGAAAGCCCGCAATGCCCCAGAAAATCGAGGCGATCACGCCCGCCTTCACAACATCGAATTGATAAAGGCCAGTCTCATCGTCCGGGATGCCTGAACCATAGCGTCCTGCCATCCACCACAAGATCACCGCAAACCCCGCCATGAAGATCCAGGCATGGACTTGCATCAACGGATCAGGCGATTTCGCGGCCACGATGAGTGCAAGCAGAAGGCCGGTAATCAGGCTCGCGGTCATGATCAGGATGTCGATACGCAGATTGGGCTTCAGGGTCTCGGTCGTCATGCGGTCAGGGTCCCTAGGGCGGGGAGATGCGCCATAGGTCTTGCGTTAGCATGCGCAACAAACCTCCGGCTTGACCTGTGTCAAACGACGCTGCGGCGGTTTCGCACAGAGGCTCAGGTTCCAGTTAAGATTGTAGCCAGCCCGGTCCGGGCGTGGGGCTGGGTTGTATTCGTGCGCAGGGTCGGTTAAGGCCTTTGGCTGGGGCTCACGCCTCGCGCGTTTCGCAACGCATAGGATTGGGTGTTAGTGAATTGATTCGGCATTGGATTCGACGTTGCGCATGAGCGAGGCCCGCGTTGCCCTAATCACTGGTATAACTGGCCAAGATTGCATGATCTTGGCGCATCTGCTGTTGGCCAAAGGCTATGCGGTGCATGGCCTCTTACGCCGGTCTACCAGCCCGGATAGTCAGCTCGACCGCCTGCGGTCTGCGGGCCTGTCCAAGGTCAAGCTCCACTTTGGCGACATGACCGACCCCTCCAGCCTGATGCGGGTGATGTCAGAGGTCCGGCCACAAGAGGTCTATAACCTTGCCGCGCAGAGCCATGTGCAATTCAGCTTCGAAATGCCGGTCTATACCTCGCAAGTGAATGCGATGGGGACGCTGCATCTGCTGGAGGCGATCCGTGTGCTGGGCTTGGGGCGGGATTGCCGGTTTTATCAGGCCTCAACTTCGGAATTATTCGGCGGCAATCATGAGGCGCACCCGCTCGACGAGCGGGCCCGCTTTGCCCCGCACAGCCCTTATGCGATCGCCAAGCAATTCGCCTTTCAGATGACGGTGCATTACCGCGAGGCCTATGGCTTGCATGCCTCCAACGGTATTCTGTTCAATCATGAGGGCAAGCTGCGGGGTGAGAATTTCGTCACCCGCAAGATCACCAAGGCTGCCGCGCAATGGGCGCTGGGCGCGCGTGCACCCTTGGCTTTGGGAAATCTGAATGCTCAGCGCGATTGGGGCGATGCGCGCGATTATGTGCGCGGAATGTGGCTGATGCTGCAACAGCCGGAGCCAGACGATTATGTGCTCGCAACCGGCATCAGCCGCAGTGTGCGGGAATTTGCCGAGACGGCATTCGCCATCGCCGGCGTGCGGCTGGTCTGGACTGGCGAAGGGCCCGCCGAAATGGGCCTTGATAACGGCACCGGCGCCGTGGTGGTCAAGGTCGATCCCAAATTCTTCCGGCCGACGGATGCCAGCACATTGCGGGGCAATGCGGACAAGGCCAAGCGGGTTTTGGGATGGCGCCCTGAGATCAGTTTCGAGCGGATGGTCCAAGAGATGGTGGAGTTTGATATCACGCGCTCGCGTCAGCGCCTCACACGGCCCATTCCCGCGGCCGCGCAACATTTATTTTCCTGAGCCGCTAGCACCGGGCGTTTTGGGTTCCTAATTTCTGCGGGCGATATCCTCGAAGAGGGAATCGCCGCCATGACCTGGACTGAGTTCCATGCCGTGCTTACGGGCCCTGCGTCTTATCAGGGTTACGCTCTGCTACTGACCTTTGGCGCGATGATTGCGTATCAGGAGCTGTTCCCGGCCCGCGACTGGCCTCGGATTGCCCATTGGCGCTTGCAAGCGCTG
>DMER01000205.1:2810-3994 GCA_003451645.1 Alphaproteobacteria bacterium
GGCGCTTGCAAGCGCTGGCGTTCAATGCCTGCCTGTTCGCCATTTACATTCTCATTCCATCAGAAGTCGCCGCTTCGCCCTTGGGCGGCTGGAGCCTGTTTGGGCTGGCTTCTTGGGGCCTCTGGGCCGCGCCATTGGGCATCTTGCTCTTAAGTTTTGCCGAGTACTGGTTTCACCGTGCAGAGCATCGCTTTGCGTGGATGTGGCGCAGCATGCACCAAATTCATCACTACCCGCAGCGCGTGGACGTGTGGGGCACCGCGCTGGGCCACCCTTTGGAGATGGCGGTGCAAGCGCTGATCTCGACCACGGTGATGGTGTGGGTCCTGGGGCTTGACCCATTGGCTGCAGGTCTGGCCGGATATTGTCTGACCGTGCTCGGCCTCTTTCAGCACATGAACATCGAGACGCCCCGCTGGCTTGGCTACATCGTATCGCGGCCCGATGCGCATTTCCTGCATCACGAGCGCGGCGTGCATGCGCGCAATTACTCGGAGCTGCCCTTCTGGGACATGCTGTTCGGCACCTATGAGAACCCAGAACGCTTCACCGGCGATGTCGGTTTTGCCCAAAGGGGCGAGACGCGTCTGGGCGAGATGCTCGCTTTTGTTGATATCGAAGCGCCTGACACAGGCCCTATGGGCGCCATGACAGCGCTTGCGACAGCGGAATGCCGTGATAGGTCAACCAACTGAAGAACATCCAGAGCGCACCCAGAATAACACCTTCAAACAAGAAGCGCCACGACGCCGGTCTGCGCAGCGCCACCATGGTGAACCGGACCACTATGATCAGCGTGATCAGCACGAAGCCTGCAAATGGCCGCTTGCCAAGGTATGGCGCGATGAGGGCGGCGAGCGTCAGGCCGGCGGGATAAAGCACCACGCTCATAAAGATATAGAGCGACAAAATGTTCGCGCGAACGACGTCGTAGCTGCGGCCCGTGCCGCCAGTCCCGCCGCGCAAGCTCGCGCCCAGGGCTAGGGCCGTCGCCTGGATCAGAAGACCCAGCGCGATCAGCTGCCACGCATGCCATGGGCGGACCGGCCCTTCGACCCGCCAGGCGCCATACATCAATATGACCATGCCGAAATAGATGGCGCCGAAATAGAAGACGGGCTGCGCCGATTCGTAGTAGGCGCGCGTGCCCCCCGCTTTGCGGTGATCGGCGATCATGGCGTTAT
>DMER01000205.1:4189-6150 GCA_003451645.1 Alphaproteobacteria bacterium
TGATCGGCGATCATGGCGTTATAGAGCACCAGGATGACCGCGCCGGGCATTAGCAGCACGACGAACCACATGCGCAGCCCGAGAGAGCTGCACAAGAACCGGTCCGGGAATGCCCCTTCAAAGGCACGGCGAAACAGGGAGTTGTATTCCGTCAGCCCCGCGAAATTGGCGAACACTCCGCCATCGCCCGCGCACACATTGCGCGGGGCGCCGCCGTTCAAGGCATCGCTGATCGCCGGCAAAGCCAAACTGCCCATCGCAAAGAAGGTCATCGTCAGACCTGCCTTGACCCAATAATAGCCGTCGCTGCCGTCTTGGGGTGAGGCGCTGGTGAACAGGCCAGACAGGAACGCAATGAGCGCCATGCCGCCCAGCACGTTCCACGACACGTCTATGGTAAATTCGGGTGACTGGCTGGCCCGGAAGACAAAGAACAATGTGGGCAGCGTCAAGAGCAAAAGGAACAAAAAGGAGGCGCCCGCAGAAACCGGCCCGACGCTGCGGCTGAAGCTGGTTGTATGGGCCTCTGCTACCGACATCACCGCACCGCGTGAACGCGCCAAGCCCGTCCGGGCCTGACGGATGGGCCTCCTGTGTTAACTTGTACGCACTCCGTCACTTTGGCCTGCAACAGGCAAGGGAAAAGTACAAAACGGGCACCCCTGACCGCCTTCCCACCCCCACTTTGCCCAAAAAAGTGCCAAACTGTGACCCGTAGCACCCTGGACAGCAGCCACGCCCTTGCCCGTAATGGCCGCTTGGGTTTTTCTGATAACCGGCGTAAACTCACAAGTCACGCGAGGGGGCCAGCGGGGGATGTCTGGCCATCCAACGGGTTCGGCGCGTTCAAGGGGGCGGGGGATGCAGATCAGTCACAATTTGTCGGCTCCGGAGGCGCGGGATCCTGAGGCCTATCAACTTGGCCGGCGCGGCATCCGGATCAGCGCCGATTCTTTGCTTCAGCATCTGCGCCGTTTCACCGATGGCTATTACGAGGAGCAGGACCGCATTCTGTCGCGCAAGCTGCAAGGGGTGGGCATCCTGACCCATCATGGCTTCGGCATTTTAGCGGGCTTAGGCGTGTTCATAGCAGCTCTCGTCGTGGACTATTTCATTGTGCGGGAATTTTGGACCTGGGCGCTCTCCAACGAGATGGGCGAATTGCAGCAGACGTTGCGCGACAGCGTGATCTTCAAGTCGTTGCAGGTCGTGTTCGCGACCATGGCGATCCACTATATGCTCTCGAATATCGGCAAGACCGGCCGCTCGCTCTATACCGTCTTCATCTTCCTGCTGACGATCATGATGATCGTGGGCATTGGCACCATGTGGGCGACCAACACCTTGCCGCCGGGCGCCAAGCTGTTCGGCGTCGACATTCATGGCTCGGCGGACACGGTGAACACGGTCTTGCGTGACTTGGGGCTTCCTGCGCCGGACAGCAATGCGGCCGGGTCCGGCGGCCTGACTAGCGAGGCGTTGCGCTCCTACCAAACCCTGATCTGGCTCAGCGCGCTTAGTGTCTTGTTCCTGATTGTGGCAAGCGTGGGCGCCTTGGCGCTGGAGACCGCGATCCGCAGTTTCACCGGGCTAACCGGTGGTGCCTTGTACGACACCAATTCGGTCGCCACCCGCTCGCAGGAGCTGAAGGACGAACTCGCTCGCGTCCGGGTAGAGCGTGATCGCTTGAAGGCCGATCGTGAGGGCTTTTACAAGCAAAAGATCGCGGAATTCGTAGCCGCCTATACTGCGGGCGTGCTCGCAGCCAATTTCGGCGGCAATATGAGCCAGGAATTGATCGATACCGCCAACAAGGCCGCCATCGAAGCCCGCAGCCGGTTTGAAGAACTGTAATACAGTGTTGAGGGGTACGCGCGTGCAGAACGTCCGGCGTTTGGGCCTCGGTTTGGTGCTTGCGGGCCTTGTGTGGTCCATCGCACCTGCGCTGGGCGTTGAGGTCA
>DMER01000017.1 GCA_003451645.1 Alphaproteobacteria bacterium
CACGATATCGGCAAGAACATCGTGGGCGTTGTACTTCAATGCAATAATTTCGATGTCGTCGATCTGGGCGTCATGGTCCCGGCCGCAAAGATCCTTGAAGCCGCGCGCGCTGAGAAGGCTGACGTCATTGGCCTCTCCGGCCTGATTACGCCCTCGCTTGACGAGATGTGCCATGTGGCGGCGGAGATGGAGCGGGAGGGCTTTGACATTCCGCTCCTGATCGGCGGGGCCACAACGTCCAAGGTGCACACGGCAGTCAAGATCAATCCCAATTATGTCCGCTCACAGACGGTCTATGTGCCCGATGCCTCCCGTGCGGTTGGCGTCGTGCAGAGCCTTCTGTCGCCGGATAACGGGCCCAAGTTCAAAGCAGACACTCGCACCGATTATGAGCGCATTGCCGCCGCCCATGACCGCGACAAGAAGGGGCAGCGCCGGATGAGCCTAAGCGAGGCGCGCGCGAACAAGCTCAAGATCAACTGGGCAGAGGCAGCCCTGCCCAAGCCGCGCTTCCTGGGCCTCAAGACCTTCGATGCCTATGATTTGGGTGCGCTGGTGCCCTATATCGATTGGACGCCCTTCTTCCGGTCCTGGGAGTTGGCCGGTTCCTTTCCCAATATTCTGGATGATGAGGTGGTGGGCGAAACGGCGCGCAATCTCTATCGTGATGCGCAAGCGATGCTCGAGCGGATGGTCGCCGAGCGCTGGGTCACCCCGCGCGCGGTCATTGGCTTTTGGCCCGCCAATCAAGTGGGCGATGATGACATCGCAATCTTTACCGATGAAACCCGTAAAGACCGCTTGGCCACCTTGCACATGATCCGCCAGCAAATGGCGCGTGACGATGGCCGTCCCAATCTTGCCTTGTCCGACTATGTGGCGCCGGTGGGGTATGCGGATTATCTGGGCGGTTTTGCGGTGACCGCAGGCGTGGGGGAGGAGGACCGCGCCGCGCGGTTCAAGGCCGCCCATGATGATTACTCGGCCATTCTGTTCGCGGCCTTGTGCGACCGTTTCGCGGAGGCCTTTGCGGAGGCGATGCATGCGGAGGTCCGCCGTGTTCATTGGGGCTATGCGCCGCATGAAGCTCTGTCCAATGATGATCTGATTGCGGAGAAATATGCGGGCATCCGCCCCGCGCCTGGCTATCCCGCCCAGCCGGATCACACCGAGAAGGGGACCTTGTTCCGCTTGCTCGACGCGCCCGCGAACGCCGGCATGACCCTCACGGAGAGCTTTGCTATGTGGCCGGCCTCATCGGTCAGCGGCCTGTACTTTGCCAATCCGCGAGCGGAGTATTTTGGCACAGGCAAGATCGACCGGGATCAGGTGGAAGATTATGCCAAACGCAAAGGCATGGCTTTGGCCGAGGCGGAGCGCTGGCTCTCACCGATTTTGAACTACCGGCCGGGGCAGTCTGCGGCGGCTTAAGAGGCTTCGATCCTCCTTCGGCAATCGTATTACTCGTCATCCGTATCGGGACCGTCCGTAGCCAGCAGTATCTTCAACATCGCCTCGGGTTTGTTGAGAAAGTCACGCGTGACGCGGTAATGCGCCGTCTCCTTATAGTCGACTAGCTCGAGCCTGCCATCTTGCGCGATCTGAAAAATTTCGGCATCGGGATAGGCAAGCAGAATGGGTGAGTGGGTCGCGATCACGAATTGCGAGTTCTCTTGAACAAGGCTGTGCAGCCGGGTCAGAAATGCCATTTGCCGCATGGGCGACAGCGCCGCCTCGGGCTCGTCCAGGATATAAAGCGCGTCTCCTTTGAAGCGGTTGAGGAAGAGCGCGAGGAAGGACTCGCCATGGCTTTGGTCGTGGAGCGATTTGCCGCCATAGGCGTCTTTGATGCGGCTGGAGATCGCGGGTTCCTCGTCCAATTCGTCGATTTTGGTGGCCAGGTTGAAAAAGCTTTCGGCGCGCAGGAAAAACCCGTCCCAAGGTCTGGGGATCCCGCGATGAAGACGCAGCGCATTATGCAGGCCTGAGGTGATCTTGTCCGTTGTCTGAAAGGCGAAGTTCTTGCTGCCGCCTTCCGCATTAAAGCCCCAGGCGACCGCAATGGCCTCCAACAGCGTTGATTTGCCGGAGCCATTCTCACCAATCAGGAACGTCACGCGCGGATGCAGTCTCCAAGCCGACAGCTGGCGCACCACCGGCAGATTATAGGGATACGCATTCGGGTCCGGGATGCGCTCTTCCATCAGAAGAACTTCGCGCAGGAAGGGTCCTTGCGGCCCTCCCGTCACGCTGGCGCGTTTACGTTTGACGCGGCGGCTCATGCGGCGCCTGTTACCAACGAACTTCTAACAACGTCTCAGTCACTTCGTCTTGCGTATCCAAGGCGGCGTCCCGGCTGCGGCCGCGTCACGCAATGCCCGCGTCTCCTGGAACCAGGTCTCAAGCCGGGCCGTGTCAATGAGCGGCCAGTCAATCGTACGATAGATCGCCAACGCGTCCGGCGGAAGCGCCTCAAACAGCGCGTTGGGCAGGCCCTCATTCAATGGGTAACTGCCAATCTCGCGCCCTAGCTCAAGGCTATGCATTGTGAGGCTGTCGTCTTTGCGCCAGATGGCCAGGATTTCAGCGAGGCTCGCCCCCATGGAGCGCTCGCGGTTGGTGGGCTTGGCCAGCTTGCCCACCTGCTCAGGATCGAGGGTCAGGCTATCCGCAACCGCTTGCGCGCTGCGTCCCTCAAGAGGGACGGTACCCAGCCTCACATAGGCCGACAGCTGCCAATCATCCGTCACCCGGATGACGGAGCCATCGGGCGTCACCGTGAGCCCTTTGGCCAATGGAGCGGTTAGACCCAATATGCTTGTGATTTTCTCCATCGAGACCGCTGCGTCTTCCGCGTCTTTCTGCAGCCGTGCCAGTGCCTCATCGCGCGCGGCGATCAGTGCTGCGTCATCTGGGATGATTGAGTTCAAGATCGATTGGCCCAGGGTGATCGCTTGCTCTTGCGTATAGAAATTAGCGGTGGTCCGCACATAGATGCGCGCCCGGCGCTTGGCGTCATGAACGATGACCTGGACGCCGCGGTCCTGCGTCTCGTCATTTTGGGGCACGTAGGCCTCAATGCCGTCGGCACCTTTGGCGCGGGTCCATTTGGTGTAATCGTCCCGGCCATCGCCATAGCGGCCCTCGGCAATCGTCCAAACCGGGGCCTCGGGCATACGGACGTAAAGCACAGCATTGGCGCTATAGGCTGTGCCGCCCACATGGGAATATTGGCCCAACGACAAAAACAGCATCGCTTCATTGAGGCTGTTCAACGTCACGCTCTGCTTCGGCAGCCCCGAATAGGGCGGGTCGTTGCTATTTCGCGAGAAAATCTCTTGATAGGTGTCGCGTTTCCATTCTTTGGGGATCAGCAGCTGCTTGAAGCCTGGTGCTTGATGCGGCTCGCTCGCCGTATAGCCCCGCGCACTTGTCGCGCGCTCTGCCGCCCACCGGTCGGTGCCGCCTGACAGAAACAAGACCAGCAAGAAGAACGCAGCGGCCGCCAGAGCAATCAGAACCAGAACGATAATCAAAAATGTGCGCATGCGCTGCCGCTCCCTAAGGGATGCCTAACCGCCCGGTGAGTACCATCCCATATAGACTGCAAAACCCAGGGCCGCAAAGCACACGCTCATGATGGCGGGCGCGGTGGGATTGAGCGAGCTCCAGGGCGGGGTCAGATAGGCGTCGCTGCTCTTCGCGGTCACATAGAGTGTGTGCTCGCTACCGACAGCATAGGTGCGCTCCAGCATCGCGCGTTCATTGTCATCCTCCGCACTCGGCGTGCTGACCTGGCGGGTGCCGTAGGGGGTCTGAAAAGTCAGTTTGAGGACGTGGTAGGTATCGCCGTCGGACTTGTAGAACTCCGCCTTCATGGTGACGACCCTGCAGACCACCTGTTCCCAATTATGGATAATCGTCTGCAACTTCATCCAGGACCAAAGCGCCACAAGGCCAAGGCCAATACTGCCAGCCGCGCAGCCCAATATTGTCGACTGATTGAGGTCCATAGAGCTCCCCTTTTCCTCCGCATACGGATAGGGGCCATTCGCGAAGGTTGTGTGACAACCGTGCGATCGTATACAACTAGACGGCGATCCTGTGAGCGCCGTCACAACAAATCCTGAGGAGAACTAGAGACCCGCGAGCCGCTGCGCCACACCAATGTGCGGCCCTGCGATGGCCAGGCCAATGCCGCCCTCAACCATGATGGACACCCAATTGTGCCGGACCCAGATATTATCCGCGATCATGGACCCGATCCGCGCCAGCATCGCGCACAGCCAACACGACGCCAGCGCCAGATAGGCAATGGGCTCTCCGCTGGCCAGCGCAAAGGCTGTGACGCCAAAGAAAACCCCGCCATAGGTCGCGCGCACCTCTGATACCGCATAGGGCGCATTGGGATGGGGCACCAGACCCACCAGCTTCATCGCGCGCGCCGGGCTGAACAGGCCCAACAGCGCGAGGCCCAAGCTAAACAAAGCGGCGATCATAGACGCGTATTGCAGAATTTCAGAGATCACCGGGATCATACTCCAGCACTGTGTTTCAAGAGACCACGCGTTTGTGTGTCACATAACCTCTCGCATCGAAACCCGCAAAAAAACCCGCCAGCGTGAGGGCCAGCGGGTTCGTGAATTTGCTTTAGCCTTTTGGCACTTTCAGGGGCCACTCGCGGCGCGCCAACGCCGGCTTAGAGGATGCCCACAATGATCGCGCCCAAAAAGGCGAAAACGACGCCTGTCGTCACCAAACCAAGATTCCGTCGCATGCAACCTCCATCTCCTGGTTTCCTGTTAAGGATGCCGCATTTCCGTCACAAGTCCAACAGAAATCGTCGCTGCGGTGCGGCAAGGACACAGTGCGGCGGGGGGCGGTCAATTACCAGGGCAGCTCCTTCCCCTGATAATCAAAGAATTTGCCGCTGTCGCCAAGGCTTAGCCGCCCGATCAGCTCGCGCATGCCGCGCACGCTCTCTTCCGGAGAGAGGGGGGCATTGGGTCCGCCCATATCGGTCTTGACCCAGCCTGGATGCACGGGAACCACTGTGATGCCGTCGGCCTTGAGGGCTAGAGCCAAGCCGCGCATGACATTGTTGAGCGCCGCCTTCGAAGAGCGATAGGCGAAATAGCCGCCATTATTCCCCGCCGTCGAGCCCATCTGTGAAGTGATCGCGATCGCCTTCTTGGCCGATCCCGCGCGCAGGTTCTCCGAAAATGCTTCGACAAGACGCACAGGGCCCAGCGTGTTGATGTTCAGCACATCCATCCAGTTGGTGAAGTCGATGGCGCCATGGTTTTGGTGATCGCCGCCATACACGCCCGCATTGTTGATCAGGACGTCGATGGGCTTGTTGCCGATCTCACGCTTGAGGTGCTCGACCGAAGCATCGCTCGCGACGTCCAGCGTGTGCACGATGATCTTGCCCGGATGATCATTGGCAAGCTTGATCAGATCGGGGGCCCGCGCCGGATGGCGGCAGGCCGCATGGATCATCGCGCCTTGCGCCACATATTGGCGGACAAATTCAAAGCCCAAACCGCGATTGGTGCCAGTGATCAGGAGCGTCAGCATGCAAGTGTATCCTCATTCGGCAGAAACCAGTTTCAATCCCACTATGCCTACCACGATGACGCCGAGAAAAAACAGTTTGGCCGTTGAGATCGCCTCGCCCAGCCAGAGCATGCCAACCAGCGCAGCCCCGACTGCGCCAATGCCGACCCAGATCGCATAGGCCGTGTTCAGCGGCAGAACGGACAATGAGGCCGCCAGCAACTGAAAACTGCCGATGAGCGCCACGATCGTCACCGTCGTCCAAAATGGCTCCGACCAATTCTTGCTGAGCTTCATCGCGGTCGCCCACACGATCTCGAGAAGGCCCGCGCCAATCAGGTAAAGCCACGCATTGCTCATAGGCAGCTACTCCGCCGCCGCTTTGCGCGCACGCTTTACCGGTTTGAGCTTCTGCTTGAGCACATAGCCCCTGAGCACAGCATTGATGCGTGTTTGATGGCCGGGGCTATCAAACACGCATCAATGCTGTG
>DMER01000121.1:0-1672 GCA_003451645.1 Alphaproteobacteria bacterium
ATCGAGGATGACCGGCGCAGCCCCCATTCGCTTTATGGCAAGCTGTTCGTGGCCATATGGATTCACAACGTGAATGTGCAGCGCGCTTGCGAGGCGAAAATGGTGTCGCGCCCCGTGTGCCGCACCGCGCGCTTCCGGCCGCGCTGGCTCGCCGAGCCTGGCACCAAGATGTACAGCTTCCGCGCCTTGACCGGCATGGCCGAACAGGCGCAGCGCGCGATGACGCCGTTTTGGACTGAGCTGTGCTCCGCCGCCGCCAAGCAGAAGAAGCAGGATTTGGCGAGCTATTGCCCGATGGAGTAGGGAGGAAAATGTGGACTTTGATCCGGATTACTGATACCGTTCTTCTGCTATGGCGAGTTCAAAACGAACACCTGAAATAGACGTGTCACGCAAAGTGCCCTTGAAAAAGCGGGTTGCACCGAAGCGAACGTCGAAAAAGCGTTTGATAGAAATTGCAGCAAAGACCCATGACCAGGCAGGGTCCAAGGTGAGCGGCAGACCATTGGTTTCGGATGGTAGGCCGTTGGTTTTGGGCGGCAGGCAGGTAGTTTTAGATGGGGTGACGATTCGTCTGGCCGGAGTGTCTGGCACGCCGAAATATCATACTGAGAAAGAAATTCGCGAAGCGGTCCGCGATTATGTCAAAGCTCAGAAACGCGCGTGACCGCGAAAAAGCGCCTCGCTTTCGTCAATTGCCCCTTCGATTCCAGCTTCAAGCGCTGTTTTGAGGCGATCATTTTCACCTGTTATGCCTGTGGCGTCGAACCGGTCACGGCGCTTTCGAACGACGGTATGCAGCCGCTTCGGTTCGACGCTTTATGCGAATTGATTCGTCGCGCGGACTTCGGAATCCACGACCTCTCCAGAACCGAAAGCGATGGTCCCGGAAGACCACGGTTCAATATGCCCTTTGAACTCGGATTGTTTATGGGGGCAAAAGTGTATGGCTCCGGCGCCAATCGATTGAAGAGAGCCGTCGTTCTGGTCCGTGAAAAATACGTGCTTGGCGCCTATTTGTCGGACATGGCGGGTATCGATCCGGTGGCACATGGCGACAATCCCAGGGACGTCATAAGGTTGGTCCGCGACGCCCTCAACACTTGGATGCTCGCTGGCCGCAAGGGCAAGGGGCCTAAAGGGAAGGCCGTACCAGGGCCCGAATACATCGCCAAAAAATTTGACGAGTTTCAAACCATGCTCCCCAATCTTGCGGAGTCAAAGGGCTTTCTAGGGTCTGACCTCAACGTCCTGGATGCGCATGTCGACTATTGTGTGGCTGTTGACGAATTCGTGTCGATCATGGACCTCTCATATTAGTTCTCGAGAGGAGTGATCATGACCAATTCCCTCACCATCCTCCTCGCTCAGTTGAACCCCATCATGGGGGATATTGCCGGTAATCTCGCCAAGGCGCGCGCGGTGCGGGCGGCGCATCAGCACGCGGACATTATTCTGTTCCCGGAGCTTTTCATCTGTGGTTATCCGCCGGAAGATCTGGTGCTCAAGCCCGCCTTGCAGGCCGATGCGCGCGCGGCTGTCGAGGCTTTGGCGGCGGAGACCACGTCGGGGCCGGCGGTGCTGATGCCCACGCCCTGGGTGCAGGACGGCAAGCTCTATAATGCGGTAGCCCTTCTCGATGGCGGGGCCGTGCAAGGGGGGCGCTTTAAGG
>DMER01000121.1:1854-2447 GCA_003451645.1 Alphaproteobacteria bacterium
TACGGCGTGTTCGACGAGAAGCGGGTCTTTGCGGCAGGGCCGATGCCAGGGCCTTTCAATGTACGGGGTATCCGGATTGGTGTGCCGATTTGCGAGGACATGTGGACGCCGGACGTCTGCGAGTGCCTCGCGGAGACGGGGTCCGAGATCCTGCTGTCGCCTAACGGCTCGCCTTTTGAGCAGAACAAGGAGGATGTCCGGCTGAACCTTGGCATTGCGCGCGTGGTGGAGACCGGCTTGCCCTTTGTCTATCTCAATCAGGTGGGCGGCCAAGATGAGCTGGTTTTTGACGGTGGCTCCTTTGTGCTGAACGTCAACCGCTCCTTGCCCGTGCAGATGCCGGCATGGGAGAGCGCCACAGTGCTCACCCGATGGCGCAAGGAAGGCGGCGTGTGGGTGTGTGAGCCCGGGCCCAAGGCCGCGATCCCGGATGGGCTTGAAAGTCTCTATCAGGCGATGGTCCTGGGCTTGCGCGACTATGTGACCAAGAACCGCTTTCCGGGCGTGGTGCTGGGCCTGAGCGGCGGGATCGACAGCGCCTTGTCGGCGGCGGTGGCGGTGGATGCACTGGGCGCCGCGCGCGTGCGCTGTGT
>DMER01000121.1:2654-2863 GCA_003451645.1 Alphaproteobacteria bacterium
GGCGCCGCGCGCGTGCGCTGTGTGATGATGCCGAGCCGCTTTACCGCCCAAGAAAGCCTCGACGATGCCGCCGAGTGCGCAAGGCTTTTGGGCACGCCTTATGACACCATCCCGATTGAGCCGGCGGTTGCGGCGTATACGGAGTTATTGTCGCCGCAATTTGCTGGCCGCGCCCCAGATACGACGGAGGAGAACATCCAGTCCCGCAT
>DMER01000121.1:3096-4401 GCA_003451645.1 Alphaproteobacteria bacterium
GCGCTGTCGAACAAGTTCGGGCCCATGGTGCTGACCACCGGCAACAAGTCGGAAATGTCGGTCGGCTATGCGACCCTTTATGGCGATATGTGCGGCGGGTTCAACGTGCTGAAGGACCTCTACAAAATGCAGGTCTTTGCGCTGAGCCGCTGGCGCAATCAAAACCGCCCGGCGGGCTTTCTGGGGCCGCAAGGGCGCGTCATGCCGGAGAGGGTGATTGACAAGCCGCCCTCGGCGGAACTGCGCGCCAACCAAAAGGATGAGGATAGCCTGCCGCCCTATCCGGTGCTGGACGATATCCTGGAATGCCTCGTCGAGAACGAGATGCCGGTCGAGCACATCTCCGCGCGCGGGCATGCGCTGGCCACGATCAAGCGGGTCGAACATCTGCTGAATACTGCGGAGTATAAGCGCCGGCAAGCGCCGCCAGGGGTGAAACTCACGCGCAAGAATTTCGGCCGCGACCGGCGCTATCCGATCACGAATGCCTTTCGGGATGCGACTTGAGGCGCTTTCGCATTTGATCCGGGCCCCTGAAACAGGCTAGATCAGCGGCCCATGACCGCAGCCTCACCGACCATCGTCCGCATCGCCCCCTCGCCAACCGGATTGCTCCATGTCGGAAACATCCGCACCGCGCTGATCAATTATCTGTACACAAGGAAATCTGGCGGGCAGTTCATGCTGCGCATTGATGATACGGATACGGAGCGCTCCAAGGTGGAGTATGAGACGGCGATTATTGAGGACCTGGCCTGGCTGGGGCTTGCCCACGAGATCTTTGCGCGGCAGTCGGAGCGCAGCGCGGAGTACGAGGCGGCAGCGGCAAAATTGCGCGCGGAAGGGCTCCTCTATCCGGCCTATGAGACCGCTGAGGAATTGGACCGCAGGCGCAAGCGCCAATTGGCGGCGCACAAGCCGCCGGTCTATGACCGCGCCGCCCTGAAACTGACTGAGGCCGAGCGCGCGGCATTGGAGGCGCAAGGGCGCAGGCCCCATTGGCGGTTCAAGCTCTCCAACACCAATGTGCAATGGCACGATCTGGTGCGCGGCGAGGTCAATATCGACACCGCAAATTTGTCCGATCCGGTGCTGATCCGCGAGGATGGCCGGTTTCTCTATACGCTGCCCAGCGTGGTCGACGATATCGACTTTCGCATCAGCCATGTGATCCGGGGCGAGGACCATGTCGTCAACACGGCGGTCCAGATCGAGATCACCCGCGCCCTGGGTGCGGAACCGCCCACCTATGCCCACACTACGTTGTTGACCGGGCCGGGCGGGGAGGCGCTGTCCAAGCGCATT
>DMER01000121.1:4586-6021 GCA_003451645.1 Alphaproteobacteria bacterium
GGAGGCGCTGTCCAAGCGCATTGGCTCGCTGTCCATGCGCGATTTGCGGGCCGAGGGCATCGAGCCCATGGCGGTGTTGTCGCTGTTGTCCAAACTGGGCACATCGGATGCCGTGGTGCCGCGCCTGCGGATGGAGGACCTGGTGGCCGAGTTTGATCTGGGCCATATGGGCCGCGCGCCCGCGCAATTCGATCTGGCGGATCTGAAAACCCTCAATCACAAAATCTATCACATTACGCCGTATGCGGATGTCGCGGAGCGGCTCAAAGGGATGGGCGTTGGCGGCGCGGAGGCCTTCTGGCTCGCTGTGCGCGACAATCTCCAGACCCTTGCCGAGGCGCGGGAATGGTGGCAGGTCGTGACCGGGCCGGTCACCCCCGGAGAAGGCGCGGACCACGCGATCCTGGCGGCCGCCGCCGAAACGCTGCCTGATGGTGTGCTAACCGAAGAGTCCTGGGCGCCATGGACTCAGGCGATTGCGGCCAAGACCGGTGCCAAGGGCAAAATGTTGTTCCAGCCCTTGCGTCTCGCCCTCACTGGTAAACCCCATGGACCGGAAATGAAAAAGCTGCTACCTCTTATTGGCCGGGATGAGACCCTCAAACGTTTGCGGGGCCAAGCGGCGTAGGAAAATGACGTTGATGCACGTTCAACATCCGCTTTCCATCAGCATTTGTTGCGGCTGCTAACCATTTAGCATCGGCCGCGCCCTTATCCTTTTGTTATGCATGTTCGCGAGGGGGCTTTCCGGCCGCCATCGTTTTCGCGCGCATGCCGTATAGGGATAACGATCATGGCTTTGCACCTCTATAACTCGCTGACGAAAAGCAAAGAGGCCTTCGCGCCTGAGGACGCCCGCAACGTCCGTCTCTACGTGTGCGGCCCGACGGTCTATGACCTCGCCCATATTGGCAATGCCAGGCCGGTGATCGTGTTCGACGTGCTGTTCCGCCTGCTGCGCCATGTCTATGGCATGGGCCATGTGACCTATGTGCGCAACATCACGGATGTGGACGACAAGATCAATGCGCGCGCCAAGGAGCGGGGCATATCGATCCGTGCGCTGACGGAGGAGACGGCCGCGGTCTATCAGGCTGATGCGCGTGCGCTTGGCTGCCTTGACCCCACCCATGAGCCGCGGGTGACGGACTACATCCCCGAGATCGTCGATATGATCGCGCGCCTTATCCGCGCCAAGGCGGCCTATGCGGCGGAAGGGCATGTGCTGTTCCATGTGGCGGCCAAGGCGGATTATGGCAAGCTCGCGCGCCGAGATGTCGAGGACATGATTGCGGGCGCACGCGTCGATGTGGCGCCCTACAAAAAGGACCCGATGGACTTTGTGCTGTGGAAGCCGTCCACGGACGATCAGCCAGGCTGGGACAGCCCTTGGGGCCGCGGGCGCCCAGGCTGGCACATCGAGTGCTCGGCCATG
>DMER01000129.1:0-999 GCA_003451645.1 Alphaproteobacteria bacterium
GCTGTGTAAGCAGGAACTCATATTCCGCTTCGAAGCGGGCCGAGAGGTCGCCTTCTTCGCTGAGGAACACAGCGCCGTCGACTTCGAACCAGTAAGGTGCAAGGCCCTGAACACCGGCCACTGCATAAGTGCGCGACGGGCCAGGTTCGAAGTCATGGCGGATACCCGCCTGGAGGTCGAAGTACCGTGCGATGGGGCGCGACCAGAGCGCCTGCACCTCGACCTCTTCAAAACTGCTGCCATCCAAATCGTAGTCGATCTCGGACTTGATCCAGAGCCGGTTCTCATCCGTGCCCCACCAGCCCTGACCCTCCAGAAGAAGGGCCGGTGAGCCCTCGCCGGACTGGTATTCGAACCGGTCGGCGAGAATCATGTAATTTGTCCCTCCGCCGTGTTCTTTTTTCAAGGCGTCCTGAGACGCCTTGAACTCATTCTTGTCCCAATAGACTTCGGCCTGCGATCCGGGTGCGGGCGCCTCCTGAGCAAAAGCAGGGGTCGCCGCAAGCGGCAAGATCAGGACGAGTGTCGCCATCAATTGAGCACTGGTCATCAACGGTGTCCTTCGTGGTTCATACCCGTCATCGGGGCTTCTTTTGGCGGATCTTCGTCAGTCGGCGGAGGAACCGCAGGCCTGTGCTCTTTATGCAGGTCGTCAGCGCCGGCCGCCGCACCTCGTGGCAGAACCGAGACGACCTGCATCATGCCCGCATGCATGTGGAACAAGAGGTGGCAGTGGAAGGCCCAGTCGCCGACGTGGTCGGCCGTGACATCGAACGAGACGCGTTCTGCTGGCTTGACGAGGACCGTGTGCTTGCGTGGCTTGTGATCGGTATCACCGACAACAAGGTCGAAGAACATGCCGTGAAGGTGGATCGGATGGCTCATCATCGTATCGTTGACGAGGGTGACGCGCAGACGTTCGCCTTCATGGAAAATGATTGGTCCCTTGACCTCGCTAAGCTTTATCCCGTCGAACGACCACATGTAGCGCTCCATGTT
>DMER01000129.1:1274-1802 GCA_003451645.1 Alphaproteobacteria bacterium
GTCAGGCTGCGCAGCTGCGAATACCGTAGCGCCCGGTGCGGCACATTCTCGAGACCTAGTCCCGGCTCGTCGATCCGGCTCACTTGCACCATCGCGACGTTATCGACGCCCACGCCCATCTTGTGGTCGTGGCCCTGCGGGACAGACGCAGGCATCTCCATGGCCCCGTGATCCATGCTAGGCATTGCGCTGTGGTCCATTCCTGCCATGCTGCCATGGTCCATCCCGGCCATCGCGCCGTGACCCATCGCACCGTGATCCATCGACGCCATGTCCATGCCCATGTCGCGGTGCGTGAGCGTTGGGCGCTCGCGCAACAGGGGAGCGGTTGCGACCAGTCCGGCTTCAGGGGCCAGCGTCGCAACAACCTGTCCGGACCGGTCGATCGATTCCGCAACCAGCGCGAAGGCGCGGGCCCGCGTCGGCGTGACAACGACATCATAGGTTTCCGCAACACCAATCTGGAACTCGTCGGTCTCTACCGGTTGGACATTGAGCCCGTCAGCGGCAACCACCGTCATCGGCAGT
>DMER01000129.1:2009-5236 GCA_003451645.1 Alphaproteobacteria bacterium
GCAACCACCGTCATCGGCAGTCCAGGGATCCGGAAATTGAAGATTGTCATTGCCGACGCGTTAATGATCCGCAGGCGGATGCGTTCGCCGGTTTTGAAGATCGCGGTCCAGTTGTCCGGCGTCGCGTGGCCATTGATCAGGTAGGTGTAGACCGAGGCGGTCGCATCCGAGATGTCGGTCGGTGACATTCTCATGGCGCCCCAGGAGGCGCGGTCCGCGAACGCTGCGCCGAGTCCATTTTCGCGGGCATCCCTGACGAAGTCACCCATCGTCCGCTGCTGGAAGTTATAGACCGCAGCATCTTTCTTCAGTCGGGCAAACACCTTGTGCGGATGTTCGAAGCTCCAGTCCGACAGGACAAGCACGTATTCGCGGTCGGCCGCGACAGGGTCCGGGCCAGCCGGATCAATGATCAGCGGACCGTAATGGCCAAGCTGTTCCTGCAAGCCCGAATGGGAGTGGTACCAGTACGTGCCGCTCTGCGGCACAGCGAATTCATAGGTGAACGTCGATTTCGGCTTTATGCCAGGGAAGGAGACCCCGGGTACACCGTCCATGTGGAACGGCACCAATAGCCCGTGCCAGTGGATCGATGTGTCTTCGTCGAGTGTATTGTTGACCTTGAGGGTCACCTTTTCGCCTTCGCGGAACCGGATGAGTGGGCCGGGCAGCGTTCCATTGATCGTGATGGCATGGCCGGAGCGGCCACCGATTTCGACGGCGCTGTGGCCGATGGTGAGGTCAAAGGCATTCCCGGAGACTTCGAAGATGCCTTTGTTGCCGGCACCGGCGCTACGCGCCCAAGCCGGGAGCAGGGCGCTGGATGCCGCGAAGAGACCACCGGCGGCGGCCGTGCGGAGGAGATTGCGTCGTGTGAGCATGGGTTCGAACCTTGTGTGAGGAACGCCTGCCGCGCGACAGAGGCGCTCTGCGCGACAGGCGACCGGATCAGTGCTGGCTATGGTCCTGCGCAGGCGCAGGCTTTTCGTCTGCCGGCGGAGCATCGGATGATTTCTTCATCATCGCGCACATCTCCTTGCAGTTCATGGCCTCGGCATCGGCCGCTTTCATGTCACCCTGTGTCATGCCGTCCATGTTGCCATGGTCCATGTCTTTCATGGCGCCGTGATCCATTCCCGGCATGGCGCCATGATCCATCCCGCCCATGTCGCAGGATTTGCCGCTCGCTGCCGAAAGCGCCATGGCCGTCTCATGCATCTTGCCCATGCAGGCGTCGTGCAGGCCTTTCGGGGCGTCGAGCGAACACATCGCCTCGATCTTGTAAGACTTTGATTTTGTGTCCTCAGTCAGAAGGAAATGTACGCGGTCGCCGGCTGCGAAGGCCGAAAGGTCAACGCCTTTGGCGGCCTTGAAGTCCATCGTCATTGCGTCCCAGTTGAGCGCAGCAATGGGAGCGTGATCGATGGTAGCTTTTGAAGCCTTGACGTCGAGGCCTGTCACCGTGCCTTCGCCCATGGGCAGGCCGCAATGGTTTGTGTGCTGCATTGCAGAAGCGGCGCCGTCGCCTTCCAGGGCGAAAGCGGGCGCAGCTGAAAACGCCATCGCAAGAGCGAGAATTGAGCGGGAGAGTTTCATGAGTGAGTTCCTGTGAATGATCGATCTGAGTGAGCGAGCGCAAAGGCGCACGCACGTTTGAGTGATGAAGCAACAAACTGCTCAGCCCGGAGGCGGACGCAGCGATCATCCCGGGATCAATTCTGCAGGCGAACTTTCAGGGTTACGAGAGAGGGGCTGGGCCGGGGCGGCCCTCGGGCGGGTTCAAACTTCGAGGTCGCGAGCTTGAGTACCCGGCTGGTTTCGTCGGCGGGTCTCGCTGGAAGAACCCCGAAGTCGACCGGAACAACGCCAGCCGCCTTGGTTGAGGAATCGCTCGGCAAGGCAACCGCTTCGCACCCTCCGCAGTCATGACTGTTATCTTGGGAAGCCGGGTCACAGTGATCAGCGTCAGGCGCGTGATGGGTAACTGCGGCAGCGTCATGGCTTGTCAGAGCAGCTGCAGCGACTGCTGGTAAGGACACCGCCTGCGCAACAGCAGCGCACGCACACGCTGCATGCCCGCCGCCCAGCACGAGCAGGGTGAGGGCAATAATCGCGCGGCGAAGCGAATCCATCATGGAGCGTTGACCAGCCAATTCTCACCGTTTAATTATACCCCCAAGAGGTATAAGTCAAATGCGCCACGCCCCACCTAAATCAGTTGTAACTCGTCTTCGGAGAATTGAAGGTCAGGTACGCGGTGTGTCCGGCATGGTCGAGGAAGGCCGTTATTGTATCGATATCCTGACGCAGGTTCAGGCGATCAAGGCTGCGCTTGGCAAGGTTGAAGACGAGCTGCTCAAGAATCACGCCGCGCACTGTGTAGAAGAAGCCATCCGCGACGGTGATGCCGAGACCCAGCGGCAGAAGTTTTCCGAGCTGGTGGACCTGTTTGGAAAGTATCGGGGCTGAGCGCTCTCAAGATTGCTGAATCATCAATGTGGCAGGGCAAGCACGATTTTGGCGACTACTTTTTCGCTTATCGCGGGCCCGCTGGCGATAATGAGCGCCATTCCCACGCGACGCTCCAGGTGAGCTGGGGCTTTGGTAACGCGCTCCGCATTGAAACACCGGCCGGGCTGCTTGTTCACTCCGACCCAGTCTTTATACGCCCCGGCACGCCCCACAGATTGTTGCCGGCAGGTTGTATCCTGCTGATCCTGATTGAACCCCAATCAGCAGTCGCCCAGCATATCATGGCAGAGCTGGGATCGGAGAGTTATGCAGCGCGGCGTGACATATTTGATCCGGCTCCATTTCTGCATGCCGATTTGAGTACGGCGATGAGCACTCTTGCAACCTTGGCATCCGCGCGCGTCCCGCAGATCGACGAGCGTCTGGAACAAGCGTTGTCCTTCCTCAGAACAGCGCCGCTCAAAGCAGGGGTATCTGTCGCAGCCCGGCAAGTTGGCCTGTCAGAATCGAGGCTGCGGGCGCTCGCGCGCGCTTCTCTGGGAGTTCCGCTGTCCAAATGGTTGCTGTGGGCAGCTGTCGGCCGGGCTGCTGGCGCCCTGCGGCAAGGCGCCAGTCTGGCAGAAGCAGCGATTTCCGGCGGCTTTTCAGATCAGTCGCATTATTCGAGGACGTTGAAGCGACTTACAGGGGTCCTGCCATCGACGGCGAAGATCCTGCTCCAGTAATGCCAAGCGAATCGTTCAAGACGAGGTGAT
>DMER01000129.1:5473-6532 GCA_003451645.1 Alphaproteobacteria bacterium
AACCTAACCTGCTCTGAAACGAGGACAGGTGCGCATTGAAGCCAGGTATCAAAAAAGCTTTTCAGGGTGAGGTGGAGGCGGCACGTTCGGCCTATGCCGCCAGGGATTGGTTGTCAGCCTTCTACCACCTCGAGCGTGCGCATATTGTTGGGCAGCGATACTTTGTCTCTCACATGAGCACGCATTGGTGGATGCTAAAGGTCGCCTTTCACCGGACGGATTGGCGCGAGGGCCGAGGTCAGTTGATTCGGATGTTCGCTGTGGTGCCAGGCTACGTGTTTGGCTGGGTACCAAAGGGGAATACCGGTGGGGCAAATGTCTCTCCGTTGCGCGCAATGCCGATCCCTGAAGACTTGCGCGAGCCTTTGACAGGCTACAGCGTCGCACGCGACATGGTGGGACGGGCGGCCTTGCTAAGCGTGCTTGTAACGCTGGCTTGGGCGAGTGTCTTTCTCCTCGGGGTTTGGGTCCAAGCCGGCGAAACCCGAACAATCAAAGCTGCTTTCAATGGTACATGCGTGCGGCTTGAGGGGCTTAATGGGGCTGAAGACATCGTTTTGGATCAGGTTCAGCGTGTAGCCTACGCGGTCGGGGGAGACCGCCGTTCTTTCAGGGGAGGCGGGCCAGGACGCGCAAAAATATGGGCAATCCCGCTTGATGAACCAGCAGGGGCCACACGCAAGGACCTTGCGCCGCCGTCACCTGAAACATTCAAGAGCTTTGGAGCGGACCTTTATGCGGACCTGGACGGGAACCACTGGCTGTTCGTTGCAAATCGCGCCGAGGAGCATCACGCGATCGAAGTATTCAGGCTTGAGCCCGAGGGAACATTTGAGCATGTTCGGAGTATAACATCGCCTTTGCTCCACAATCCGAATGATCTTGTCGTGCTTGGTCCCGATACGCTTCTCGTGACACTGGACAAAGAAGCAGATGCTGGAACGCTGGCTGAAATCATGGAAGGCGCTCTAAATCGGCCGACCGGAAAAGTGCTTCTGATCAGCGGCAAGGATAGCATGATTGCCGCGGACGGGTTGTTGATGGCGAACGGTATCGCCC
>DMER01000129.1:6741-7674 GCA_003451645.1 Alphaproteobacteria bacterium
TATCGCCCTGTCATCAGACGGCAAGCAAGTATTTGTCGGCGAACTTGTGGGGCAGTCTGTCGTTGTTTTTGATCGGGATCAGCGCACCAACACCCTGACCAGAAACCGGAGTATTCCCGTCGG
Source organism: Alphaproteobacteria bacterium (assembly GCA_003451645.1). Classification (GTDB taxonomy): domain Bacteria; phylum Pseudomonadota; class Alphaproteobacteria; order Micropepsales; family Micropepsaceae; genus DMER01. The sequence continues at coordinate 6,865 of DMER01000129.1, forward strand.
AACCGGTGTTGATAACCTGACCTTTGCTGATAGCGGTCTTTTATATATCGCGGGCCATCCCAAGCTCTTGTCGCTAGCTCTCGGATACCAGCGGCGCGAAGACCAGCCTTCGCCTTCCGAAGTTGTATCACTTGATCCGGCCACAGATCATATAGGGCGTGTGTTCATTGACGATGGTCAGCAACACGCAGCATCATCAGTCGCGTTGGTTGACACTGTCCTCGACCGGATTTTCATTGGATCTGCTTTCGGACCCCACGTGTCAGTTTGTGACAGCGAGGCGGCCTTGTGAGACGAGCGAAACGCCTTTCTCTCGCTGTGCTTGGTGTTACGGTGTTGGCGCTATCGGCACTTTTCGCAATGGATGCGCACCGCGGTTACAGGTAAGCAAGGTTAGGTGTTGAATGGCGCAGTTCCAAATACACAAAGCTCGAGGCATTCGAATCAACACGGCGTCTAGTCGTCAAAACGCCGGTTCTGGATCAAACTGAATGAAGATCTGGGGTCACAGCAACGGGAGTGTGCTGTGACCCCCGCCAAGTTGCCTTCGGGTTGGCCGGCGGGGTTCCTGACCCCCAGGATCGCAAATTCATAGAACCCGTTTGAGTTCCGAGTAGGCTCCATTGGTCCGGAGCGTGACTTCGACGCTTACGCCACTCCGGTTGCGCCAGTACCAGCCGTGCGTGCCATCGAAGTCAGCGGTGAGTTCTCCCGCGTCGCGGGTTTCTGCCCGGCCTTTCCGGTAGCTGGTAAACAAGCCGCCAGCGCCATCTGCATGAAGATCCGAGTTCACATGCCCCGATGATGCGT
>DMER01000129.1:7875-8170 GCA_003451645.1 Alphaproteobacteria bacterium
CATGCCCCGATGATGCGGTCCACTCATAAGTAGCCACTTCGCCCTTCTTCATGCTGAGCTTGATTTCGGCGGCCTCATCTGGCGCCAGGGTAAGTGTGACCACATCGCGCCAGGCTTCGGGTTCTGCCTCCTGTGCCGATGCTGCGGGGGCAACGTCTGGCTCTACCGTGCTGGCGACCATGGCGGAAGCTTCGGTCGTGCTCACCTCAGTCTCCGCTTCGGTCGCCAGTTGCTGCTTGATTTCTCCCATCTGGGTGAGGCCGAGAACGCGGCCCACACCGGTCGGATCAATCGC
>DMER01000129.1:8377-8594 GCA_003451645.1 Alphaproteobacteria bacterium
CCCACACCGGTCGGATCAATCGCATACTCCGAAGGCAAAACGACCGTGACCAGAATAACAGCGGCAGTCGCAATCGCGATTGCCGTCGAGCGCAGGAGCTGCGGCGTCGTCGGAAGTTCGGCGCGGGTGGGCATGTCGGTGTTGTACATGAGCATGGTCTCCTAGGCGACGAAGTAACCGGTGAGTTGGTAGCCGATCAGCAGGAAGCCTGCGGCCA
>DMER01000139.1 GCA_003451645.1 Alphaproteobacteria bacterium
AGGGGGCCGTCCATACATGTCCCGCTATTGGGGTTTAACCCTGCGGATCATGTCAGCTCGCAATCACTGCTTGGCGCTGGCATCATCCAAGGCTTAGCGATTCGGTAATATGGGCCTAGAGCTGGGTCGTTGCTGTGGGGGCATTATCGTGGGGCAACGTTGGATCAGCTTTGGCGTGGGGTTCGCATGCCTTCTCGTGGCCGGTGCGGCGGCACCCACCGCGTCCGGCAATGACCGGCCGCCGCAGTTTCGCTGCCTCGTGCGCGAAGTGGCCGTCAAGGAAGAAACCATTATGGTCACCTGCCACAACTGGTCGATGAACGGCCTAAGGCGTTTTGCGGCCGACACCAAGCAGCCCTACTCCAGTGTTGTCGCGGCCGAAGCCACCACCGCTCTGCGCGAAAACATTCCAATGCTGATCGCCTATGTGCCCGATCCGGAGATCAACCCCGTTGGTTGCCGCATCAGGGACTGCCGGAAGATTCTGGCCGTTATCAAATAATATTGACAGGCGGCGACAGTCAGAAGTCGCTCGCAATGCCCTTATTCTCCCAGTCGCCATATCGGGTGGGTTCTGGACCTTGCCTGCCGCCAAGCTCCTGCGCGGTCTGGGGTGCCTCGCCTTGCGCTGCAGCCAGACGGCGGGCCTCAGCTTCGGCCAAAGCGCGCAGCGCCGCGTCCGGCAACGGCTTGGACCGGCGCGCCCGCTTGATTGGCGCCTTGGGGGTACTTACTTCTTTGTCTGTTGCGCGCGGTGTCATGCTGCGACCATAGTGGGCCGCCGCCGCCGCGCCAAGGTGCTTTGAGGATCCATATTGCTATGAACACCCTCCGGACCGGCTTGTTGCTCGCTGCCATGACCGGCCTCTTTGTTGGGATTGGCGCCGTGATTGGCGGACCCACCGGCATGGTCATCGCCTTTGGCGTCGCCGTCGCCATGAATGCCTTCGCCTATTGGAACTCGGACAAGGCGGTCTTGTCGATGTATGGCGCGCGACAAGTCGATGCGCAAAGCGCGCCGGAATTCTATGGCATGGTCGAGGACTTGGCGCGCCGGGCGCAAATGCCGATGCCCAAGGTCTTTATCATCGAACAAGCGCAGCCTAATGCCTTTGCCACGGGCCGGAACCCTGAGAATGCCGCGGTCGCAGCCACCACAGGCCTCCTGCAGATGCTGACGCGCGAGGAGGTTGCGGGCGTGATGGCACACGAACTTGCGCACATCAAAAATCGCGACACGCTGACCATGACAATCACAGCGACGATCGCTGGTGCGATCTCCATGCTCGCCAATTTCGCGATGTTCTTTGGCTCATCCAATAATGGCGAGAACCGGGGCCCCTTGGGCGTGGTTGGCTCGATCCTGATCATGATCCTGGCGCCCATGGCCGCAATGCTGGTGCAAATGGCGATCAGCCGGACGCGCGAATACGAGGCCGACAAGCTGGGTGCGGAGATTGTGGGGCAGCCCTTGTGGCTTGCCAGCGCCTTGCAGAAGATCGAGCGTGGTGCGCAGCGCATCGTGAACGATCAGGCGGAGCATAATCCGGCCACCGCGCATATGTTCATCATCAACCCCCTGACGGGCCAAGGCATGGATAATCTGTTCTCGACCCACCCCAAGACCCAGAACCGCGTCGCGGCATTGCAGTCACAAGCCCAAGACATGGGCGGCAGTACCGGCCCGTCTGACGAGGCGCAGAGTGGACCCTGGGGACGCGCGAGCCAAAGCCAGAGACAACGGGGTCCGTGGGGTTGAAGCCCTTCCCACCTAAGAACCGGACTCCACAGCGCCCGCGCACCAGCGGGCGCATTTTGTTTGACGATGGGACTGTGCAGGCGGCGCCTACGCCGGAGCGCCCCGTGCGCGGACCGGACGAGCAAGGCCTGCCGCCCCGGCGTGCGGCCCTTGCCATCCTTGATGCGGTGTTGCGGCGCGGGCAATCGATGAGCGATGCTTTAGACGCCATGCCAAGCGATCTGGCACAGTCCGATGCAGCTTTTGCGCGCGCTATCGCAGCAGGGGGCTTGCGGCGGCTCAATCAGATCGATGCCGTGTTGAAGCTTTATCTGACCAAGCCATTGCCTGCCGGGTCCGGCCCTGCACCGCTTATCCTGCATGCAGCGGCCACTGAAATCCTGGTGCTGGGCGCCGCACCCCATGCGGCTGTCGATTGCGCCAATAAGCTCGCCGCACAGGACCGCGATGCGCGCCATTTTCGCGGGCTTATCAACGCCATCTTACGAAAGGTCACCACAGAGGGGCGCCACGCTTATGGCGCGCTCGATGCGGCGCTGGTCAATACACCGCCATGGGCATGGGAGGATTGGTCGGCCGCATATGGTTCCGACGCTGCCCGCGCGATTGCCGAGGCGCATCTGGTGGAAGCGCCGCTCGACTTTTCCTTGAAGGACGCAAGCCAAAGCGCGCACTGGGCAGTGCAGTTGCAGGCGGAGATCCTGCCCACAGGGAGTTTGCGGCGGCCTGCCGGGGGACGCATCACGGCATTGCCTGGCTTTGCAGAGGGTGCTTGGTGGGTGCAGGACGCCGCCGCCGCCCTGCCTGTGCGGCTGCTGGGCGATGTGAAGGGGCAGTTCGTGCTCGATCTGTGTGCCGCCCCAGGGGGCAAGACCGCGCAATTGTGTGCCGCAGGTGCGCGGGTGATGGCGGTTGATCGCTCGCCCGAGCGGTTGGCACTTGTGCAAGAGAATTTGAAGCGGCTGAGTCTAACCGCGTCAGTCGTGGCGGCCGACGTTACCGAATGGCGGCCCGAGGCCCTAGCTGATGCCGTCTTGCTCGATGCACCTTGCACTGCGACAGGGACCATCCGAAGACATCCGGACCTGCTGATCAACAAGGCACGTGGGGATGTCATGCGCTTGGCGGAGGATCAGGTGCGTCTCTTGGGCGCCGCCCTTGCTATGGTGAAGCCAGGCGGGACGCTGGTTTATGCTGTGTGCTCCCTTCAGCCGGAAGAAGGGCCAGAGGTGGTTCAAGCCGTGTTGAACGCACCGCCTGCGGGGATAAGGGTTCAGCGCCTGTCAGCAGGCTCGGAGATGGTGGGTGGACAGAGCCTCTTTCTCGACGCCCTGGGCGATCTACGGACCTTGCCAAGCCATTGGGCCGAACGCGGCGGAGTTGATGGCTTTTACGCTGCCCGCCTGCAGCGCTTGCCCGATTGAGCGAACAGGTCTAGACCTTGCGCCATGGTTAAGCCGCCCGTGCTGATTGCACCTTCGATCCTGTCCGCAGATTTTGCTATGCTGGGCCAGGAGGTTGCCGATATGGCCCACGCAGGGGCCGATTGGATCCATGTCGATGTTATGGATGGGCACTTTGTTCCCAATCTGACCATTGGCCCGCTCGTCGTCAAAGCGCTGCGGCCGCGCACTGCCCTGCCCCTCGATGTGCATCTGATGATCGCACCGGTTGACCCTTACATCCCGGCTTTCGCGGAGGCGGGTGCGGATATCATCACTGTGCATCCAGAGGCGGGCCCGCATCTACACCGCACCCTTGGATTGATCCGAAGCCTTGGCAAAAAGGCGGGGATCGCGATTAACCCAGGCACGCCAGTGAGCGCCGTGGCGCCCGTGCTGGATGCACTCGATCTGATCTTGGTCATGTCTGTCAATCCAGGGTTTGGCGGCCAGAGCTTCATCCCAAGCGCCTTGCACAAGATCGCCGAGTTCCGGCGCATGATCGAGCAAAGCGGGCACGCGATCACACTGGAGGTGGATGGCGGGATCAACAGCACCAATGCGCGCTCCGTAATAGACGCGGGTGCGGTGGCCCTCGTTGCCGGAACAGCGGCCTTTCAAGGGGGCCCCAGCCATTATGCGCGCAATATCGCGGGCTTGCGCGGAGCCACGGCATCGGCGTCATGAGCGTGTGGCATTTGACGCAACGCTTTGGTGCGGCCGTCGCCACGCGCGGGCGGCGGGCGCTTAGTGAGCAGATCTTAGGGCTCGATCTCCTGCGGCAGACGTTTGGTGAGCCCGTTCCCCATGGCCTTTTGGTGCAACCGCGCAGCCTGCACCGCGCAAGTGTGCGCCTGGGCATGGCGATCCTGGATGGCCTATGGATTTTACCAGGCGGGCGGGTCAATGCGCATGAGCCGTCACCTTTTTTTGCCGAACCGCCCAATGAGCTTTGGGCCGAGTCCGCCCACGGCTTTGCCTGGCTGGCCCATCTGGAAGCGGTGGGGTCGCAGGAAGCCGAGCATCGCGCCCGAACCGCGGCGGCGCATTGGTTGCGCGCCTTTTCCAATTATGATGCGGTTGGCTGGCGGCCACATGTGATGGGGCGGCGGCTCCTCTCATGGTTGACCTATGGGCGGTTCATCACGGCGCATGCGGAACCCGCTTTCGCAACCCAGTTCATGGTGTCCCTGGTGCGGCAGGCTCAGCACTTGGCCCGCAGTGCCGCGAGCGCGCCTGAGGGCTTGCCTCGTCTGACCGCGGCGGCGGCGGTGACGATGTCAGGGTTATGTTTGCCCGGAGGCGAGCGCCGCATTACGGCGGGCGCTCATGCCATGGCCGCTGAACTCGATCGCCAGATCCTGCCCGATGGTGCCCATATCAGCCGCAGTCCTGAGCAGCTGGCGGTAGCCATGGCAGACACGCTGATGGTGGCGGGCGCATTCCGGACTCGCGACATCGCGTTGCCCTTTGCCATACGCCGCGCGCTGGACCGGATGGCGCCCGCGATCCGGTTCTTTTGCCATGGCGATGGGCGGTTCGCGCTGTTCAACGGCGGAACAGAGGGGCCGGAGGCATGGGCTGCCCAGCTGCTTGCCAATGACGACGCGCATGGCGCGCCGCTCGGCCATGCAAGCCATGTGGGCTTTCAGCGCCTGAGCGCTGGCGATTGCCTAGTCTTGTGCGACACAGGGCTCCCTCCACCACCGGCCTGCAGCGCCTTTGCGCATGCGGGTACGCTGAGTTTCGAGTTCTCCTATGGGGTGGAGCGGATCATCGTCAATTGCGGCGCAGTCCCGTTACGCGATGGCGCATGGCAGCATGCCTGCCGGGCCACGGCCGCGCACTCGACGGTCACCGTCAATGATCACTCCAGCGCGCAGTTCTTGACCCAAGGAATGGCGCAACGGGTCCTTGGCGCACAACTGCTACCTGGACCAACAGAGGTCCCTTGCCGCCGCATAGACGATGAGGATGGCACGACGATCGCGGCCTCGCATGACGGCTATGTTCAAGGGTTCGGTCTCAAGCATCATCGCAGCCTGTTCCTCGCCGCAGCAGGCAACGAGGTGCGCGGGCAGGATGTCATCAGCACGCGCGCAAGGCCTCTTGGTTCTGCCGCCGTTCCTTTCTGTGCGCGGTTTCATCTGCACCCAGACGTATCCGTGTCGGCGGAGGACAGCGGCTATCGCTTGCGGTTGGCCAGTGGCGATGCTTGGCACTTTAGCGCCGAAGGTGGCACACCGGCACTTGGCGAGAGTATCTACGCTGGCGATGGGGAGACCTTGCGGCCCACACAGCAGATCGAACTGCACAGTGCGGTTGAGTCCGGCGCTGAGGCGCTGCTGCAATGGGTCTTGCGGCGCGTGGCCTAGGTCTGCGTGTTTTCATGCGCTTGCGCCCATGCTAACGCTGCACCGTAGTTCCCGTATCCCCTCAGGCTAGAGACATTCATGAGCTCTCCCACTTTGCGCCCGATCAAACGCGCGTTGATTTCCGTTTTCGATAAGTCCGGCCTTGAGGCCTTGGCCCAAGCGCTGATGCGGCATGGCATTGAGGTGATCTCGACAGGCGGGACTGCCAAGGCGCTCAAAGAAATGGGTGTTGCCGTAACCGATGTGGCGCAGGTCACGGGGTTCCCTGAGATCATGGACGGGCGGGTCAAGACGCTGCATCCTAAGATCCACGGCGGTCTTCTGGCGATGCGCGACAAGCCCGCTCATCTCGACGCCATGCAAACGCATGGCATCGCAGGCATCGATCTTTTGGTCTGCAATCTCTATCCGTTCGAAGAGACCATGGCGCGTGGTGCGGCCTTTGACGAGATTGTGGAGACGATCGACATTGGGGGGCCCGCGATGATCCGCGCCGCCTCCAAGAACCATGAGCATGTGTGCGTGCTGGTGCAGCCGCAGGACTATGATGATCTGATCGCGGAACTGGATGCGCACCAAGGTCATGTAGGTGGCACCTTGCGGCGAAAGCTTGCAGCGACAGCCTTTGCGCGCACGGCCGCCTATGACACGCTGATCGCACAGTGGCTAGAGAGTGGCGCTGGTGCTGACAACGCACGCGCGCCGCAACGGCTTAGCGTCACGGGCACGCTCAAGCAGAGCCTGCGCTATGGGGAGAATCCGCACCAAAGTGCAGCGTTCTATGTGACGCATGACCGGCGCTATGGCGTTGCCACGGCCGAGCAGCTGTGCGGCAAGGAGCTGTCTTACAACAATATCAATGACACGGATGCGGCCTATGAACTCGTTGCGGAGTTCAATCCGGATACGCATGCAGCCGTTGCCATCATCAAGCACGCAAATCCCTGCGGCGTGGCGCTCGCGGATAACCTGGCCGATGCATACCGGCTGGCCTTGCGGTGCGATCCTGTCTCGGCCTTTGGCGGTATCGTTGCAGTCAACCGGCCGCTCGATGGTGCCGCGGCAGCGGAAATTGCGAAGATTTTCACCGAGGTTGTGATTGCCCCGGATGCGGACGACGAAGCGCGGGCAATCATGGCGCAGAAGAAAAACCTTCGTCTGCTGATTGCCGGTGGCCTGCCTAATCCGCAAGAGCCAGGCATGACACTGCGCACGGTCGCGGGCGGTTTCCTGGTGCAGACACGGGATAGCGGCCGGGTTTCCGGCGAACACATGCGCTGTGTGACCAAGCGCCAGCCCACGGCCCAGGAAATGGCCGACTTGGCCTTTGCCTTCATGGTGTGCAAGCACGTCAAGTCCAACGCCATTGTCTATGCCAAGGACCTGGCCACTGCGGGCATTGGGGCGGGTCAAATGAACAGGCGGGATTCGTCGCGGATCGCGGCGTTGCGCGCCGCAGAAGCCGCAGAGCAGGCGGGGCTTGCACACTCGCTCGCGCATGGATCGGTGGTGGCGTCCGACGCGTTCTTTCCGTTTGCGGATGGATTGATCGCCGCAGCCGAGGCAGGCGCCACGGCCGTCATTCAGCCGGGCGGCTCAATCCGCGATGAGGAGGTTATCGCGGCAGCGGACGAACGCGGCCTCGCCATGATCTTCACCGGCATGCGGCACTTCCGGCACTAGAGCGGGATGAGTTTCTCCCAATCGTCATCCCGCTCTAACTCATTGTTTTTACGCGTGTCCTGACGGAAAACCGGGCTCCACTTTTCCTGGACACGCTTGAAGCAGATCATTCCGTAACGAGATCCCGCATCTGGCCGACAGCGAGTGTCAGGCGCGCGACGTTCATCGAGCCAAGCTTGTCCAGCTCAGCCAACAAAGTCTCCAAGCGCTCCAGCGGCTCGCGATGTGTTTGCCCCCAGGCGGTGATGGTTGCCATGCCATCCGCGCGCGTCTTTCCCGATGCGCCCTTCAAAGCGCGAGCGGTCACCGTGCGCTGAAAGCCCAGCAGATCATCGGCCAATCTGCGCACCGCCAGGCGGTCCCAATGTTCAGGCGGCCGCAAGCGGTCGGCCGTCAGACGCAAGCGGTCAGCGCCGATCAGCCTGCCCGCACTAAAGAAACCACCTGCTACAAAGTCGAGTTCTGCGCCCAAGGTACCAGCGAGCCGCGCAATGTCCGGCACCGCCGCCATGGCAGGCAAAGCAGCCGAGTCCTCGGCAATGTCCATCGGCACACCCGCGCCATGCAGATGTGCGATCCGGCTTTCGATCTCGCGGGCTTCGGCGGGCGAGACCAAGCCTGCAAAGGTGCCACGCAAGGCATCCACTGCGCTCCGATTGGTTTCGATGGTCTTCGTGATGGACCCCGCCGGAGCATAGCGAAGGAACCAAAGCGTTTGGCGCTGAACCTGGCGCACCAGATCGCTCAGCATACTGATTTGATTCTGCGCCTCAATCTTTCCATCCAATGCCTCTATCCGGCGCACGAGCCCGTCAATGCCAAAAACGCCGCGCGCAATTACCGCCGCCCGCATGATTGCCGGGGCAGCGGCGCCACTGGCCTCGCGCATGCGCTGCATGAACGCTGGGCCGCAAAGATTTATGAGGCCATTGGTAAGGACCGTGCCAATGATCTCGCGCCGCAAGCGGTGCGCCTTGATTGCTTGGGGGAAACGCTGACCGATTTCGACGGGGAAATAGTCGGTCAACGCCGATTGCACGCACGGATCGTCCGGCAGGTCCGAGGCATTGAGCTCGTCAAAGAGTTCCAACTTTGCATAGGCCAAGAGGACCGCAAGTTCAGGCCGTGTGAGGCCCTCCCCGCGCGCCTGCAACGCCTTGATGGTTTCGTCCGAGGGCAGACCTTCGACGGCGCGGTTGAGGCGGCCAGTCTTCTCAAGCGCGCGCATCATGCGCCCATGCGCCTCAATGTCATCGCGAGCAGTCAGTTCGGCAACACTTAGCGCCTGCGTCTGGAGATAGTTGTCGCGCAGCACAAGGCCGCCAACCTCGTCCGTGAGCCGCGCCAAGAGCGCGTCGCGGTCCGAGCGCTGCAGGTTGCCCTGGGCGATGGCAGCGTTCATGAGGATCTTCAGATTGACCTCGTGATCTGAGGTGTCGACGCCCGCGGAATTGTCTATAGCGTCCGTGTTCAGGCGGCCTACATGGCGGGCATATTCGATGCGGCCAGCCTGGGTCAGGCCCAGATTGGCGCCTTCCCCGATCACGCGGGCGCGCAAGGACACCGCATCGACCCGCAAGGCGTCGTTGCCGCGATCGCCCGCCTGCGCGTGCGTCTCATGCTGAGCCTTCACGAATGTGCCAATGCCGCCAAACCACAACAAGTCAACGGGCGCGCGCAAGATCGCCTGCATCAAGGCTGCGGGCTCGAGCTCCTTCGCGTCGGTGGAGAGCGCGGCTGCGACTTCGGGCGAGATGGGTATGCGTTTCAGGCTGCGCGAATAGACGCCGCCGCCAGCACTGATCCGGGACTTGTCGTAGTCCGCCCAGGATGAGCGGGGCAGATTGAATAGTCTCTGGCGCTCCTCAAAGGAGATTGCGGGAACCGGATTGGGATCGAGGAAAATGTCGCGATGGTCAAAGGCAGCAACAAGCCGGGTTTGGCGGGACAGCAGCATGCCATTGCCGAAAACGTCGCCGGACATGTCGCCCACGCCCGCAACGGTAAAGGGCGTGGTTTGGATATCCCTGCCCAATTCGCGGAAGTGCCGCTTGACCGCCTCCCAGGCGCCGCGCGCGGTGATGCCCATGCCCTTGTGGTCGTA
>DMER01000102.1:0-1325 GCA_003451645.1 Alphaproteobacteria bacterium
CTTCGTCCGCGCTGCTGGCGCGCTTTCTCAAGATGGCTGGGCCTAAGGCTCCGATCTATATCCCCGATCGGATGAAGGAAGGTTATGGCCCGAACGCGGCCGCCTTGACCAAGCTGGCGAACGACGGCGCCCGGCTCATCATTACGGTGGATTGCGGCACGCAAGCACATGCGGCACTCGAGGCGGGCGGCGAGGCGGGGGCTGATATCATCGTTTGCGATCACCATTTGCCCAGCGATACGCTGCCGCGCGCCTTCGCGATCATCAATCCGAACCGGAGGGAAGACACCTCAGGGCTGGGGCAATTGTGTGCGGCGGGGGTTGCGTTCCTTCTTGCGGTTGCTGTCAATCGCGCGCTCAGGCAGGCGGGTTGGTACAGCGCCAGCCGTCCTGAACCTGATCTTATGGCCCTGGTGCCATTGGTGGCGCTGGGCACGGTTGCCGACGTGGTTCCGCTCACCGGGCCGAACCGCGCGCTGGTCTTGTCTGGGCTGAAGGTCATGCGGGAGCGGCCCGTGGCGGGCCTTCAGGCGCTGATGGCTGTTGCTGGCTTGCAAGGGGCGGTGACACCTTATCATTTGGGCTTCATTTTGGGGCCGCGGGTTAACGCCGGAGGGCGGGTCGGCGACTGCGGTTTAGGCGCCGAACTTCTGTCCACGGATGACCCAGGCCGGGCGTCCGCACTGGCGCTACAGCTCGATCAGTTCAACAAAGAGCGCCAGGCGATCGAAGCCTTGATCCTTGAGGATGCGCTCAGCATGGCGCAGGCGCTGGACCAGGCCGGGCGTCAGGTCCTGGTGATCGCCAAAGAGGGCTGGCATGAAGGCGTGGTGGGGATCGTGGCCAGCCGGGTCAAAGAGCGGTTCGGAAAGCCCGCCGTGGTGATTGGCCTTGAGGGCGGCTATGGCAAGGGCTCAGCGCGGTCGGTCTCAGGCGCCGATATTGGCAGCGCCATGACGCGCGCCCGGGAGGCGGGCTTGTTGCTTGCAGGCGGCGGGCATGCGATGGCCGCAGGGCTCACGGTCCGGCCCGACATGGTGGAGGCATTGGCTGATTTCCTGGAACAGGACCTTGGTGCTGCCGCCGCGGACAGCCAAGACACCCTACAACTAGAGGTTGACGGCGCGCTCTCCGGGGAAGGATTGAGCCCATCCCTGGCCGTAAGCCTGGCCGCCGCTGGTCCCTTTGGTAGCGGCAATCCGGAGCCCGTGTTCGTCATTCCCGATCAAGCGTTAACCTTTGTCAAACCCGTGGGCGATGGCCATGTCCGGTTTACGGCTCGAGGGATAGGTGAGGGACGGCTCGGCGGCATCGCATTCAGGGCG
>DMER01000102.1:1528-4185 GCA_003451645.1 Alphaproteobacteria bacterium
CGGCATCGCATTCAGGGCGGCCGGTGGGCCCGTGGGGCAGGCGCTCCTTGAGGCACGGGGCCGGCATGTGCATTTGGCAGGGTCCCTGCAAGTTTCTGAATGGCAGGGCGAGGCGCGGACCGAACTGAGGCTTATTGACCTGGCATTTGTGGCATAAGTGCCTTGCGTTCTGTTGCGTGGGCCTGTATTGCACCCGGCCTGGGCCGATCCAGTTTGGAACGGCCGTCTTGGGCGCCCTTCGTCTATCGGTTAGGACGACAGCCTTTCACGTTGTAAAGACGGGTTCGATTCCCGTAGGGCGCGCCAATTTCGCTGCATTGGGCGCCAAGCCTCTGCCAATCCTGTTAAAGTGTGCTAGAACCCTGTCCAAGGTCTGGGTGGACGCAACGGGGGCTGGCATGCGGCGGTGGTTACTCTTGTTTATGGTGGCGGCGTCCGCTTTTGCCGCACCTCATGCGCTCGCACAATTCGACGAGCGCGGGGTTGTGGCGCCAGAGAGTGCCGCTAATCCTGCGCCGTCAACGCAACCCACCGTCCCCGTCGAGGGACGACGGCCGCGGGAGCCAAAGCCTCCGGTGGTTTATACGCCGCCACCGCCTGCGCCTGCGCCGTGCCCTGTGTGCGGCGATGAGTTGGCGGCCTATGTCGAAGGCCTATTCGCGGGCCAGGTTAATGCCGGGCGGATCGCAGGCGCCACTGTGGTCATCTTCCGGGACGGCCGGGAGGTCTTGAAGCGCGGCTATGGCTTTGCGGATCTAGACAGCCGCACGCCCGTTGACCCTGACAAGACTCTCTTCCGCGTTGCCTCGGTGTCCAAGCTGTTCACGGCCCTGGCGGTCATGCAGCAGGTAGAGAAGGGCCGCGCTGATCTGAGTGCGGATGTCAATTCCTACTTGCGCGACTTCAAGCTCAAGCCCTTTGGTCCCGAGCCGGTCACGCTGGCGCATCTGCTCACCCACACTGGTGGATTTGATGACCGCTTTCTGCAATTCGCCTCCGCCATCGATAAGCCTGTTGAGTCATTGGAGCAACATTTGGCGCGGCGCATGCCGCCACGCGTGATGCCCGCGGGGCGGGTCTTCAGCTACTCCAACTATGGCTACGCCCTGGCTGGTCAGATTGCTTCGCTGCAAGGGGGGAAGGACTTCCGTGCCCTAGTTCAGGAGGGGATCTTCGATCCCCTTGGGATGAACCAGTCGCGCTTTGGCTTTTCCGACGCAGGTCCGTCCGCCGACATGGCAACACCTTATGAGCGCACGCCAACGGGCTTGCGCAAAGGCAGCTTTGACCGGATGGCGCCCTATCCGGCGGGCGATCTGATTACGTCAGGCGCCGACATGTCTCGGTTCATGGGCGCGATGCTGGGTTCGGGCGGTGGGGTTGTCAGCCCGCAGACCTTGGCGGTCATGCTCGACCAACAAGCGCCAGCAACCGGCACCAATGCGGGCTGGGGTTATGGTTTTGCGCTCGGCAAGAGCAATGGCATCTCGTGGTTCGGGCACGGCGGCGCCTGGCCAGGCTTTGCGGCAGAGCTGCGGCTGGCGAGGGGCACCAATTCGGGCTTTTTCATCGCCCTGAATTCCGACAACAGCTTTGACGTCGTGCAGCCGATTGTGAATGCGCTGTCCGACCGGCTCTGGCGGGGCGAAGTTACCAATGCGGGCACTGACCCTGCGACCGCTGCAGAGAACGCCAAGCAGCTGGCGGGCACATACATCCCAAATCGACGCACTCGGTCGGATTTCTTTCTGATTAGCGCTGCCCAAAGCGGCTTGGTGCTGACCGCCAAAGAGGACGGCACGCTCGAGGGCCGCTCGGGCCTAACCCCCAGAGTTCTGCGCTTCCGCCCTATTGCAGATAATCTGTGGGAGGAAGAGTTGTTTCGCTGGCAGCTGGCGCCGTACCGCGCCGATGGTGTCATTCCGCAAGGAGCGATTTTGGGCGCCTTTCCGTTCGAGCGCGCGAGTTTCGCGCATGATCTGGGGCGTCAGCAGCCATTGCTGATGCTGTCGCTCCTCGTTTGTGTGTTGACCGTGTTTGGCTGGTCTTTGGGATTTGTCTATCGCAGGCTCTATGGGCAGCCTGACGCCGCCGTGACCTCGCCCGCGCGCGAGGTTGGCTTTGCGGGCGCCCTGCTGGTCTTGATCTTCTTGGGCGGATTTTTTGCCAGTCTTGCAGGCCTTCGCAGCCATGATGTTTTGACAGGCAATCTGGGGCTTCTGCCAGTGCTGCTGTTGTTGCCATATGCGCTGGTGTTCATTACCGCGATCGCGGCTTTGCTGTGCCTAGTTGGTTTTGGCTCGAGCGTCCGGGCGCGGCTGGCGCAAGGCGGTTACCTCTTGCTCGTCTTGAGTTTCTTTTTTGTCTTGTGGTTTGCCTGGGCGTGGAATTTGCATTGGGCCATGCAATAGAGGCGCTGACCGCGATTTTTCGAAAGTAGAATTTCAGTGTTGAACTTGAAGGGATTATCGAAGTCGTTCGGCGCCAAACGGGCGCTGGATAATGTAACCCTCACAGTTCCTCAGGGGCAGTTCATTTGCGTCATAGGGCCGTCCGGTGCCGGCAAGTCGACCCTCCTGCGCATGATCAACCGCCTGGGCGATCCCACATCGGGCCGCATCCTGTTCGGCGATACCGAAGTCACGGCCCTGCGCGGC
>DMER01000248.1:0-7607 GCA_003451645.1 Alphaproteobacteria bacterium
AGCGGGGCTCGCCGCGCCGGCGCCGCCGCGGCCCCGTCCCGGCGCCGACATGTTGCCGTTGAAAGCAGAACTGTCGCCGCTACAGAGGTTTGCGGACACCGTTGACGTCTCCGGCGGCCCGCAAATCTTCGTCATGGAAGACCTCACCGGCGCCGGGAAAACCGAAGCGGCTCTGATTTTGGCGCGCAGATTGATGGCGGCGGGCGCGGCCGACGGCGTCTATTTCGCGCTGCCGACGATGGCGACAGCGAATGCGATGTATGAGCGCCTGGAGAAACTGCTGCCGAAACTGTTCGCCGAAGACGCAAGCCCGTCTCTGGCGCTTTTGCATGGCAAGACAGCGTTGCGGCAGGCGTTGGAGCGCGCGGATCGTGCTGCACGGGACGTCGGCGAAGACGCAGCAAAAGGTGGCACGGCCTCTCAGAATATGACCGCTTGGCTGTGCGACGACCGGCGCAAAGCGTTTTGGGCGGACATCGGCGCCGGCACGATCGATCAAGCGTTGCTGGCGGTTCTGCCCGCGCGATTTCAGTCGCTTCGGCTCGCGGGGTTGGCGCGAAAGGTCCTGATCGTCGACGAGGCGCACGCGTATGAAGATTACACGCTTGGGATACTGAACCGGCTTCTGGCATTTCATGCGGCGCTCGGCGGAAGCGCGATTGTTTTGTCGGCGACCTTGCCGTCGAAGCAGCGCGAGGGCTTGATCATGGAGTTCAAGAAAACGCAGACTCCCAACGATACGTCGCTCGGGGAGCCGATGGCGCATGGCTATCCGCTTGCGTCGTCATGGTCACCCGCCACTGGGCTTCGGCAAATCGAGATTGAGTCTGCGGAGCGATCCCGCAGAACATTGATGGTCGAGCATGTGCCGGATCAGGCGGCGGCATTACGACTGGTTGCTGACGCCGCGCGCGCGGGCAAGCGCGTCTGCCGGCTGGTCAACACGGTCGACGACGCAATCGAGGCATTCGACGCCTTGCGACAGACTGTAGGGGACGCCGTCCACGTCGATCTGTTCCACGCGCGGTTTGCATTTTGCGACCGGCTGGACAAGGAATCCGCCTGCCTGAGCGATTTCGGAAAAGTGCGAAAGCCGGAAGGGCAGGGCCGCATTCTTGTCGCGACGCAAGTGGTCGAGCAAAGTCTGGATCTGGATTTTGACGTGATGGTCACCGATCTCGCGCCCATCGACGCGCTGATCCAGCGGGCAGGGCGCGTGTGGCGGCATGAACGGGAGGGAAGAAAGGGCACGCCGGTTCTGCATGTCGCGATGCCTGAGCCAGAGTTGGATGCCAAGGCGAATTGGTACGGCGCGATGTTGCCCCGCGCGGCCTATGTCTATGCGAACCACGCGCAATTGTGGCGGACCGCCTGGTTGCTGCGCGACCGGCCAGTGCTGAACTTCCCCGAGGATGCGCGGCGCTTGGTCGAGGCGGTCTATGGGGAGGAATTCCCAGTGTCTGCGCCGGAGCAGCTCATGGCGTCGGCGACGAAGGACGAAGGAAAGGCGAAGGCTGAGCGTTCGATCGGGAACATGGCGGGCTTGATGCATTCTTACGGCTTTACCTCCGGCGCCGCTTGGGAGGATGAAGCTGAAATCCTGACCCGGCTCGGCGAGAAGCAAAAGACATGGCGTCTGGCAAAGTGGAACGGTGAAGTACTTCGTCCGTGGGCAGATCATCACGATGAATGGCTGGCGTGGCGATTATCTGAGATCGCGATCCCCTTGCGAAAGGTTCAGGCACAGACAGACGATACGCCCGCTTTGACCCGCGCAAAGGAGGCGGCACGGGCCGCCTGGCCCGACCGGGACTACGGGCCGGAGATATTGGCTTTCAGGTCAGCAGGGACGGATGAATGGGAATTGCCCCAAAAAGATGACAAAACGTTGGGCGGAATCGGATACAGTTCGTCCAGAGGTTTGGTGTTTAAGCGCAGCGCCGAGACCTAGTTTTTCCCACTACACGACTTTGGGATGAACCGTATGCCGCGAGTTTCAATCTAGGCATGTTTTTTCGTTCCCCACACGCGTGGGGTCTTGCGCTTGCCGCCTGAGAAGACTAAGTATGCTGCGAGATTCAAAAAAGAGGTTTTAATGAATTTTTCCGCTCGTCGTCGGCGCCCGAGAGGCATCAGAGACTTATTACCACTTTCGGCCAAACCGGCCGATTTTCAAGATATTGAGTTTGGAGAAAAAGATGGCACAAAATATTGTCCTCGACAAATGGCTCCCTGTCCGCCGCACGGATGGGACGTTCGATTGGGTCTCGCCTGTGCAAGTGGCGCCTTCGGCTGAGGGACCACAGATCGAAGCGCTGAACTTCCCCAGGCCGGACTTCAACGCGGCGGTTTTGGAGTTCCTGATCGGCCTCTTCACGGTGGCGATGCTACCCGATGACGAACGGGCGTGGCGGGATGCCTGGGACACCCCGCCGGACGAGGCGGCGCTGGCCAAGGCGCTCAAACCTTTCGTCTACGCCTTGAACCTGGACGCTGAGGGCCCACGCGCGTTTCAGGATTTGGGCGCGTTGGAGGCGAAAGACGAGAAGGAGATCAACGCAATTCTGATCGATGCGCCCGGCGAGAAAACCGAAGAACAGAATGCTGACCTTTTTATCAAGCGCGGCGGCGTCGATGCGCTGTCGCCCGCGATGGCGGCGGCGGCACTGATCACCTTGCAGACCTATGCGCCGTCCGGCGGGGCGGGGCACAGAACCTCTCTGCGCGGCGGCGGACCGCTGACCACGCTCGTCGTGCCGAAGGGCGCGCCGTCGTTGTGGGGGCGCATTTGGGCGAATGTGGCAAGCAGGGAAGCCCTGGAAAACCACGATGGCTGGGCGATGCCGCTCGATCCGAATACTATCTTTCCTTGGCTCTCGCAGACCCGCGAGTCGAAGGGCGATCGCGGCACGACGCCCTCTGACGCGCATCCGCTGCAGTCGTTCTTTGGTCTGCCGCGCCGGATTCGGTTGGACTTTGCGCCTTCCGGCGGGGCGACATGCGGGCTTGGCGGCCCGCAGAGCGATCGAATTGTGCGGACCTTCCGAATGCGGCGCTACGGCGTCAACTACACGGGCGCATGGCGGCATCCTTTGACGCCCTATCGCTTGGAAAAGAAATCCGGCGAAAAATTGCCGCTTCATCCCAATCCAGGAAGCTTGTCCTATCGCCACTGGCTTGGCCTGACAGGATTGGGAACGTTGGGCAAAGATGCTGAGGCGGCGTTGATTGTAGCGCTTGGGAAAGATCGTTTCCAAGCGCGGCAGCCCCTGATCTCAGCCTCCGGCTTTGACATGGATAATATGAAGGCCCGCGCCTGGGTCGAGCAGACCATGCCGCTCTATGCAGCGGCGGGAAAGCACGCAGACAAGGTGGCCGCCCTAGCGACTGCCATGATTGGCCGGGCAGAAACCGCCGCGAACAGCCTGACTTTCGCGATCAAAGTCGCGCGGCATGGCAAGCGAAAGGATGCGACCGGCAAAAGCGGTACGGTCCAATACGAATTGCGGCGAGACCTGAAAGGCGATTTCAGCTTCATTGCCGAACAGTTCTGGCGGGAGACGGAAAGCACGTTCCGCGCGCTGATGGATCGCGCCATGAACGACCCGGCATTCTTGCAGGAACCCATCTTCGAAGAATGGGGCAAAGCGCTGACCGTAGAGACTTTGCGCATTTTTGACGCCCTCGTGGATTTTCAACAAATCGGACTGCTCGACTATGCCCGGCCCATCGTCGCGCGTAAGGGGCTGGTCTTCGCACTGCGCGACAAAGTCAGCAATGAACCCAAATCGCCAAAAACAGACTTAAAAGCCAAGAGAGGACGCGCCAATGGCTGAACCGCATGAGAGCCAATCCGAACGCCCCGACTATGTCGGAAAGCTCATAGGCCTCCGTGAGCGATTGTACCGGGACACAGGCCCGGATCGTGCGCTGCGCGCCCAATTGCGCAGATGCAAGACCGCAGACGATGCGCTGTTCGCGGGCGAGGGCGACGCGTGGCGTCTTGTTGGCCAGCCCAAGGGCGCATGGTTTGTACCCGTGATGATCGCCGCGATCGTCATGGCCCATCTCAAGAAGACCGAAGGTATCAAACTGGCGTCGAAACTTGGTCATGACGGCGTGTGCAGCCAAACCCGGTTTCGTCAATTGTTGCTGGCCAAGGACGTAACAGAGTTACTGCCCCATCTGCGGCGCGCGTTGAAACTCGCGGGCGAAGCGGCGCAACCGCACGACCTGGCGCGCAGCATTCTCAATTGGACCGACGAGACCAAGCGGCGATGGGCTTTCGATTACTTCCAGGCGTCGAACGCCGATCCTGATGTCAATGAAAAGTCTGAACAACCTTCCCCCAATGCATAAGGTGATCCGATGACCACATTCCTGCAATTGCACCTGCTCACCGCCTATGGCCCCTCGAACCTCAATCGCGACGACACCGGCCGCCCCAAGACAGCTGTCTTCGGCGGGGCCGAGCGCCTGCGCATTTCGTCTCAGTCCCTGAAGCGGGCGTGGCGAACGTCGGACCCGTTTAGGGAGGCGTGCGGAGAGTTCGTCGGCGAGCGCAGTCAGCGCTTTGCCGCTGAATATCTGCTGAAATCGTTGTTGACCAAGGGCGTAAAAGAAAAGGAAGCCTTGGCGCGTGTCCGCTCAGTCTTGGCCGAAATTGGCAAACCCAAGGACGAGAAGGACGAGCGTTCTGCCGACATAGAGCAGCTCGCGCATTTGGGGCCTGAAGAAATCGCGCGCTTGACGGCGCTGGCGGACGCACTCAGCGAAGGCAAGCTCGACGAGGCCAAAGAAAAACTGATCTTGGTGAAGCATCCAAAGGCCGTCGATATCGCGATGTTTGGACGCATGTTGGCGGACAACCCCGACTACAATGTCGAGGCGGCGGTTCAGGTCGCGCATGCGATCACGACGCACAAAGCCATTGTGGAGGACGATTATTTCACCGCCGTCGACGATCTGAAGCGGCATGAGGACGATCGTGGCGCCGGCATGATCGGCGTCCAGGAATACGGCTCCGGACTGTTCTACACCTACATCTGCGTCGACAAGGATTTGCTCCTCAAGAACCTATCCGGCGACGCAGCGTTGACAAATAAAGCGATCGAGGGCCTGGTCCGCGCCGCGACGACGATTGCGCCTGGTGGCAAGCAAAACAGCTTCGGCTCGCGCGCCCGCGCCACCTTTGTGTTGGCCGAGAAAGGGTCCGACCAGCCGCGGTCCTTGGCGGTGGCATTCCTCAATCCTGTTACAGGCGAAGATCTGTTGATCGATTCTATCGGCCGCCTGACAGATACGCGCACAAAGATCGACACGGTCTATGGCGACGAACGTCGCATTGAGACCATGAACGCACGGACGGGCGAAGGCTCGCTCGATGCCGTCATCCGCCTACTGACGGAGTAGGTCGCCATGACGGAATTTCTATTGTTCCGCCTCTATGGCCCGATGGCCTCTTGGGGGCAAATCGCGCCGGGTGAGGTGCGCGCATCTTGGGCCGCGCCGTCCAAATCCGCCATATTGGGTCTAATCGGAGCGGCGCTGGGCCTGGACCGGGCGGACGACGACGCCCACGCCCGCCTTCATGACACTCTGGGCTTTGCGGTGGAGTTGCGAAACCCAGGTCTTCCCCTCAAGGACTATCACACCGCCCAAACGCCCGAAGGCAAGGGGCCTTGGCTGAACCGCGCCCATGAGTTGCGGCACGACAAGCTCAAGACCATCCTTTCGGATCGCGACTATTACCTGGAGCAAGAATCCGTGCCTGCGCTCTGGGCGCGGGGTGCCAGCGCACCTGCTCTCGCGGAGTTGGTGGGTGCGCTGCAGGCGCCCAAGTTCGTGTTGTATCTCGGCCGAAAGTCTTGTCCGCCAGCACTCCCATTGGAGCCAAAAATCGTAACGGCCGCAACGGTTCAAGAGGCGTTTGCGGCCTACATTCCATCGATGTCGACACAAGACTTTGGCGGACACGCGGCACGGGGCAATCCGCGCATCTATGCCGATCGCGATGCGCCGGGCGTGCAGGGGACTGCCGCCGCCTACACCTCCCGGCGCGACGGGCTGGCCAAGCGCTCCCGTTGGCGCTTCGCTGACCGCGCCGAGGCGGAGTTCACGCGTGAGGTGAAGCCATGATGTATCTAACCCGCGCGCGCCTCGCCCAAGGACCTGGGCAAAGCGGCGCCATAGCGGCTCAATTGGCTGAGGCGAGCGGACGCGATCTGGGCCATGCATTGATC
The DNA here is from genome assembly GCA_003451645.1 of Alphaproteobacteria bacterium. Taxonomy (GTDB): domain Bacteria; phylum Pseudomonadota; class Alphaproteobacteria; order Micropepsales; family Micropepsaceae; genus DMER01. The sequence goes on from DMER01000248.1 coordinate 6,243, forward strand.
TGGTCGTTGATGAGCAAAGACGGTCCCGGTCGTGATTTTATCTATCGCCAGACCGATGTCTCGCCGCCGTCCTATTTGATTCTGAGCCAACGCAAACCGGAAGACGCACACCGGCTTTGGAAACTCGAAACCAAATCCTTCGCGCCCGGCCTAGCCATAGGCGCGCGGTTCTCTTTCTCGCTCCGCGTTTCGCCTTCGATCCGAAAGGGACGGGGGGCGGTTCCAACTGAAAAGGGCGAGCCGGTCGCGAACAAGCAGGTCGACGTCGTCATGGACGCCAAGCTGCGCGCCAAACGTGAGGGCAGAAAATTCGACTACGACGAAGACGTGCCGCTTGTTGCCTCGGATTGGTTGGCGGCGCGGGCCGAGAGGCGCGGCTTTTCGTTTCAGCGACAAACGCTGCGTGTCTCGGGCTATCGGCAGATCGAACTCGCGGCTGCAAACAAGAAGGACCAAAGCCCTTCTCGCCGGGAAAGCGGGAAACACGATAAACGTTTCTCGGTTCTGGACTTCGACGGCGTCCTGACCGTGACCGACCCTGCGCTCTTCGCAAAGGCGCTTACAGAAGGCATTGGTGGTAAGCGGTCCTATGGGTGCGGACTGCTCCTAATCCGCCCGGTTTAGCGCCATGACCCTACCTGGCGCAGAACCACCGCGGCCGATCCCGCTGAAAGACCGCCAAGCGGTTCTCTTCATCGAGAAGGGGCGGCTCGATGTGTTGGACGGCGCCTTTGTCGTCGTCGACAAAACGGGCGTGCGCACGCATATCCCGATCGGCGGATTGACATGCCTGATGCTTGAGCCGGGCACGCGTGTGTCGCATGCGGCCGTGGCGCTGGCGGCGCGGGCCGGAACGTTGCTGATTTGGGTGGGGGAGGGCGGCGTCCGGCTTTATGCTTCGGGTCAGCCCGGCGGCGCACGGTCGGATCGGCTGTTGTATCAAGCGAAATTGGCGCTCGACGCCGACGCGCGGCTCAAGGTCGTTCGCAAAATGTACGAGATGCGGTTCGGCGAGCCCGCACCTGAGCGCCGCTCGATCGATCAGTTGCGCGGGATCGAAGGCGCGCGCGTCAAGCGCAGCTATGAGGTCATCGCCCGCCGGTACAATGTCGCCTGGGACGGGCGGCGTTATGACCCAAACGCGTGGGATGCATCCAACATCCCTAACCGCTGCTTGTCGGCGGCCACCGCGTCGCTTTACGGCATTTGCGAGGCGGCTATTCTGGCGGCGGGTTACGCGCCGGCGATCGGTTTCTTGCATACGGGCAAACCGCAAAGCTTCGTCTACGACATTGCCGATATCGTGAAGTTCGAGACCGTGGTTCCGGCCGCGTTTCGGATCGCGGCGCGCAATCCCGCCGTGCC
>DMER01000248.1:7816-8248 GCA_003451645.1 Alphaproteobacteria bacterium
GCAATCCCGCCGTGCCGGAGGGCGAGACGCGCCGCGCGTGCCGGGACGCGTTTCGCGAAACCAAACTGCTGGGCCGCTTGATTCCTATGATTGAGGAAGTCTTGTCGGCGGGCGGCCTATCCCCGCCCGATCCGCACGAAGAGGCGCAACCCATCGCAATCCCGGAGGACCCCAAAATTGGCGATGTTGGTCATCGTGGTTGAGAATGGACCGCCGCGATTGCGGGGCCGCCTAGCGGTTTGGTGCCTGGAGGTGCGCGCGGGCGTTTACGTAGGCGATTATTCCGCCCGCGTCCGAGATATGATCTGGACTGCCGTCACCTCGCATTTGGACGATGGCAACGCGGTCTTGGCTTGGGCCGCCAATACGGAGAGCGGTTTCGAGATCAGGACGGCCGGCGCCAACCGGCGGGTTCCCATCGACGTGGAAGGG
>DMER01000248.1:8471-8667 GCA_003451645.1 Alphaproteobacteria bacterium
TTACTTTGGTGTCGTTCTTGCCGCCGCCGGGAACGGCGCCCGAGGAAGACGACGATAAATGGCCCCTCAACGCCGCGCCGAAGACGGGTTAGCAAAATGACGGATTCAACCCGGCGATTCGCCGGTACGCTCTTTGACATTGTGAAAGTCGTGGCATAACAAGGACTTCTAGACAGTCCGTTCCCCACACGCGTGG
>DMER01000032.1 GCA_003451645.1 Alphaproteobacteria bacterium
GAAACATAAGCCGCTGCGCATCCTGTGCACCAATGACGACGGCATTCATGCGCCGGATGCGCAGCGGCTTATGTTTCTTAGGCGCCATGGGCTGCGATCACAGTCTGGCCGCCCATATAGGGGCGCAAGGCCTCAGGGATAGTCACCGTGCCGTCCTCATTCTGATAGGTCTCCAAAACCGCTACAAGTGCGCGGCCAACCGCCACGCCCGATCCATTCAAGGTGTGCACGAAGCGCGTGCCCTTGCCCTCACCAGGGCGATAGCGTGCCATAAGCCGCCGGGCTTGGAAGTCCCCGCAATTCGAGCACGACGAGATCTCCCGGTAGGCGTTCTGACCGGGCAGCCAGACCTCCAGGTCATAGGTCTTGCGCGCCGAGAAGCCCATGTCGCCAGTCGACAGGGCCATCACCCGATAGGCAAGCCCCAAGCGTTTGAGTACCTCCTCAGCACAGGCCGTCATACGCTCATGTTCGGCCAAGGATTGCTCTGGCGTTGTTATCGAGACCAATTCGACCTTCTGGAATTGGTGCATCCGGATCATGCCGCGCGTATCGCGGCCCGCCGCGCCCGCCTCGGCGCGGAAGCAGGGCGTCCAGGCCGTATAGCGCAATGGCAGAGCGCTCTCGTCCAGGATCGTGTCGCGCACCTGATTGGTCAGAGGAACCTCTGAGGTGGGGATCAGCCAATACGCCTCTTTGGTAGGCGCATGGTCAAGCTTGGCCGCGATCGACTCGGCAATGCTGGTTCCGCGGCCCGCGTGGAATTCGTCGATCCCTTTCAGCGCCTCGGTCAGCAGGTCCGCGCGGTTGCCGATTTGTGTCGCCGTGAATTGCTCATACTGAAATTTCGGCAATTGGCCGGTGCCATACATCGCCTCGTCCCGCACCAGGAATGGCGGGCAGGTTTCTTGATAGCCGTGCTCCTGCGTATGCAGGTCGAGCATGAAATTGGCGAGCGCGCGCTCCAGCCTGGCAAGCTGCCGCCGCAGGATGACAAAGCGCGCGCCCGACATTTTTGCCGCCGTCTCAAAGTCCATTTGGCCCAGGGCCTCACCCAGCTCGAAATGCTGCTTGGCCGCATTCAGCCGCCGCGGTTCGCCAACCTTGCGCACCTCCACATTGGCGCCTTCATCCTCGCCCACAGGGGCGTCGGTGGTTGGAATATTCGGGATCGCCGAGAGCATCACATGCAGTCTGTCCTGCAAGACCCGCTCACGCTCCTCGCTCTCCTGCACTGAAGTCTTGAGGTCCGCGACCTCCTGCATCAATTGCCCGGCCGCCGCCTCATCTTTGCGCGCTTTGGCTTGACCGATGAGTTTAGAGGCTTCGTTACGCCGGGCTTGCATTTCCTGCAGGCGCGTCTGCAGCGCGCGGATCTCCTGATCGAGAGCCAGAATGCCTTGCGCCTGGGGCTCAAGGCCACGTGTGGCGAGGCCTGCGTCAAACGCCGCCGGGTCATCGCGGATAAACTTGATGTCGTGCATGGAAGCCTTTGCGGTGCAATGGAGGTCTTTGAAGGACGCAGGCCCGGTTTAGCCCTGTTGAGGCGGGGCTGTAAACCGCTCTCGCGCCTATTCGGCGGCGGCTTCCCTGGCGGCGGCTTCGCGCGCGCGTTCACGCTCAAACATGCGCACGATCCAGATCGAGACTTCGTAAAGCAGGATCAGCGGCACTGCCAAGGCCACCTGGCTCATCACATCGGGCGGCGTGATGACCGCCGCAATCACAAAGGCCATGACGATGGCATAGCGGCGATACTTCATCAGCCACGCGCTATCGATGATCCCCACCCGCCCCATCAGCGTCAAACCCACCGGCACCTGAAACGCCAGACCAAAGGCAAAGATCAGCGTCATGATAAAAGACAGATACTCCGAGACCCGCGCCTCCAATTGGATCGGCAGTGCGCCCTCGCCCGCAGGCGTCTCAAAGCTCAAGAAAAACTCCATGGCAACGGGCAGCAGCCCGTAATAGGCCAAAGCAGCGCCCGCCGTGAACATCACTGGCGTTGCGATCAAGAAAGGCAAAAACGCCTTGCGCTCATGCTTGTAGAGCCCGGGCGCGATAAACATCCAAACTTGCGACGCCACGACGGGAAACGACAAGCATGTCGCGGAGAAGGCCGCGACCCGGATATAGGTGAAGAACGTCTCCATCACGCCCGTCGCGATCATGCGCCGGCCTGCCTCCCCCTCCAGCGCTTGCGCCAAAGGTGCTGCAAGGAACTGATAGATCGGCTTGGCAAAGGCGTAGCTTGCAAAGAACGCGATAATAAATGCCAGCATCGACCAGATCAGACGCGTGCGCAGTTCGATCAAATGATCCAGAAGCGGCGCGCGTGAGGCCTCGATATCGTCATGCCCAGGTTTGGGCTCATTGGCCGTCACGGCTTGCTCTCAGCGACAGGCTGTGGATCGGGCGCAGGTGCTGCCGCCGGCGGGATCGCAGGCTGCGACAAGACTTCCGGGGGACGAGCCGCCGCCATCAGTTCGGCCTCAAGGCCCAGCCGCTCCTTCTCCAGGATGTCGCGGTTCCATTGCTCCTGCATCTTTTTCATTTCGGCTTCGCGGATGATCTCATCGAAGTGGTTCTGGAATTCCCGCGCATAGGCGCGCGCGCGGCCCACCCACTGGCCAAAAGTGCGCAATGCTTCAGGCAGTTCCTTCGGCCCGATCACGATGATCGCGACCGCGGCGATCAACGCCATTTCCGACCAGCCAATATCAAACATGGGCCTTGAGCTCCCGCAGGCCTGCGTTAGGAGACCTTGGTCTCGCTTTGCGACTTAGCCTGATCCGGCGGCAGAGGCTTGCTGTCATCCTCGCTTAGACCTTTGCGGAAGCTTTTTATGCCCTTGGCCACATCACCCATGAGCTCGGAGATCTTGCCGCGCCCGCCGAACAGCACCAAAATCACGATGCCGACCACAATCCAATGCCACAGAGACATTCCGCCCATATTGATCGCACTCCTTGCTGGTGCCCCGCGTGCGAGCCTTGCTCGCAATGTCCGGGGCTAGTGACGCTTGCTCTGTCACCTTTACGCTTCCCCTTATTGTCCCAGATGCGTGGGGGACACGCAATTGCCAATCGCGTTAGGGATTTTGGCCATGGCGCACCGGCAGAATGAGCGTCCGGCCAGGGTCGAGCGCAATGGCGACCGTGCTCCCAACCTGTGGAATCGGCGGCTGGGTCAGCCGGGCGCTTAAGGCGTGGGTTGGGCCGCCTGGGGCCTGCAGGCGCAAATCGAGGCGCCAATCCGCCCCCACGCGCTTAACCTTCACAATCTCCGCCGCAACACCTCGAGGCAGGGGGGCGATCACCGCCTCTGGGCGAACGAGCACGTCAACCTCCGCGCCTTCTGGCATGTTGACCGCTACTTGTCCGGCGGGCGTTGATGCCGCGCCATCGGCTACCCGGGTGCGAAACCGCACATGCTCGCCGAAAAACAACGCTGCCGCTTCATCCACCGGTTGCGAGTAGATCACATCAGGCACCGCGTCTTGCACAACGCGGCCCGTTCTCAGCAGGACAATCCGGTCGGCAATGCCCATCGCCTCGCGCGGGTCGTGGGTAACGATCAGGGCCGACGCCCCAGCCCTCTGCAGCACTCGCAAAGTCCGCTCCCGTATCTCGTCCCGCAAACGCTCGTCCAAACCTGAGAACGGCTCGTCCATCAGCAATAGATTGGGTCCTGGCGCCATAGCGCGGGCCAGCGCCACCCGCTGCTGCTCGCCTC
>DMER01000216.1:0-1278 GCA_003451645.1 Alphaproteobacteria bacterium
GATGTTTGCAGTGCCTTGCGCCTTGGCCGCGGATGCAGCCTCGGCCACGACACCTTGCGCCTCGGCGGTCAGGTTAAATTTGTTGAAGCCGAAGAAGACGATGTATTGCTTGGCAGGTGGCACCGGGTCCTTGACGACAACCACTGTCTCTACGGTTTTGGGATGTAAGTCCCAGCGCAGACCGACGGTTACGGCGTGGTAGTCAAGGCCATCAACATCGGCAAAGAGGCCAAGTCCGGCGTTCGAGAACTCCAAGTCGCCAACATACATGTAGCGATAGTTCAAAGAGAGGTCCAAGCGATCGGAGATCTCATAATTGATCCCCGCGAGTAATTGACCCGCCAGGGCGTAATCATTGTCCGAGGCGCCCGCGCCCTCGATCGTCACGTAATTGCCGCCAATGCCCGCGCCGAGTGAGAGATACCAATCCTGCGCGATGTCAAAGTCGTAAATGACATTGAACATTTGCGAGAACGCCTCGACGCTGCCGCCGGGAACTGCGGCGCATCCGGGGATGCATACCCTGTCCAGATCATTGTTGCGGTAGCCGAGTTCAAACTCAGCGCGCCAATTCTTGGGCCAAGCATAACCGAGGGCCGCCATGCCGGCCCAGCCGGTCTCCAATTCCGCGGTGCCATTGCCAGCCACGGGCCCGCCAATAGGACCAAAGTCAAAGTCAGCATCCTGCGCAAAGCTGGCGCCCGCCTCCAAGCTCACATACCAGCGTTCCTCGCGCGCTTGCGCAGCCGTGCTGGCCAGGGCCAAAGCGCTTAGTGAAAGAATGATCTGCCTACGCATGAAAAAACCTCCCGATGAAAACCAACCGTCAGACGGAGCGTGAACCGGCACTGCTCCGTACACGTCTCTCCTTGTTTGTGCGGCAGCGCGGCGGCGGTGTCAAAAGTTTTAGCAGCATAGTTTCATGTATAGAGCAGTATAGTTGCGTAAACAGCACAAACATTGTTTGGTAATTATTACAAACAACGTTCAAGACTCTGCTGAAAAAAGAAGCCCGGGCCTTGCGGTCCGGGCTGAAGGGCGCGCGCACTACCATCCTTGTACGGAGGATGGCACCGGCGGTCGTGGTTCAGTGCGTGGCGGCGTTGATGACGATCGTCACATTGACGCGGCGGTTTTGCGGTTCGCGGACATTATCCCCGGTTGGAACCAAGGGCTCCGATTCGCCACGACCTTCCGCAACAATGCGCTCTGAAGAGAAGCCAAGACGGACCAATTCGCTGCGCACAGCGTCGGCGCGCCGCTCGGACAGGCTCGCGT
>DMER01000216.1:1533-1673 GCA_003451645.1 Alphaproteobacteria bacterium
TTTGGCGAGCCCACGCTGTCCGCGTGACCAACAACAAGGATGCGTTCCGCGCGCAAATGGGACGCAGCCGTGACTGCCTCGGCAATGACGCGCTGTGCATCCGGCGTGAGGTTGAACTTGTTGAAGCCAAAGAAAACGAT
>DMER01000216.1:1928-2430 GCA_003451645.1 Alphaproteobacteria bacterium
AGCTTTGGCGGGGCGGGCGGTGCCGGCGGAGGGGGGGCGGCTTGCGCGCAGCACTCGTCTTGGAGGCCAAAGCGCACGCCGATGCTCAAGGTCTGGTTTTCCACATCATAGAACGAGGTATCGAGCTTTCCGCTCACATAGCTGAGATTGGCAAAGACCGGCTCATCGGTGACCATGTAACGGTAGTCGACGAAAATGTCGGCCCGCTTTGAGATACGATAACCAGCCTGTCCGATCAGCTGACCAGCAAGGACATAATCGTCGTCATGGCTGCCGGCTTCATCCTCTGCGCTGATTAGGCTTCCGCCAATACCGGCGCCCAAACCCACATAAGCGTGGGGCCCGACCGGAATGTCATAACGGACATTGGCGAATTGGCTGAACTGCCAGACAAGTCCGGGCTTTGGGTAGCCCGCTTGATAGGCTGCGCAAGTGGTTGCCGCTCCAGTCAAACAGTCAATGTCGTTGTGGCGATAGGCGAGTTCGAGTTCGACATTCCAAT
>DMER01000216.1:2664-3132 GCA_003451645.1 Alphaproteobacteria bacterium
TAGCGAAACTTGCGAACCAGCCGGCGTCAAACTCGACACCGCCATACGGCGTGTACACGCAGCACGCATCCGTACCATAGATCTTTTGGTCCTGCAGCCAGTTCGCGCCAGCTTGCACGCTCACGTACCAGCCCGTTCTCAGGCCGTCTTGCGTGTACTGCCCGGTTTGGCCAGCGGCCGCCATTTGCGGCGCGAGAATAATCACAGAGCCGAGCAGCCAAGTCTTCATATCCAACATTCGAAACCCTCCCTCGCAACATGCTAGCGAGGAATGCGCGATGGCAGTTAATGCGCAGTTAAGGTTGCGAAGGGGTAATTGGGCACGTGGCAAGAAAGGCACGACAGGCGCCGCCGCGAACCCGGACAAACGCCAAAAAGGCGGCCTTTGCGGGCCGCCTTTCTGGAATTCAACTCCGGACGTGCCGGGAAGGATTACTTCAGGTCAATCGTCGCGCGGCGGTTTTGCGG
>DMER01000216.1:3356-7409 GCA_003451645.1 Alphaproteobacteria bacterium
GCGCGGCGGTTTTGCGGCTCTTTGACGCTGTCACCGGTTTGCACGAGAAGCTCGGTCTCGCCCTTGCCCATGGCCGAGATCTTGTCGCCAGGGATGCCGAGACGAACGAGTTCGTCCTTCACCGCGCCGGCGCGCTTCTCGGAGAGCTTTTGGTTGTAGGCATTGCCGCCAACCGTGTCGGTGTGACCAACGATGGCGATAGACGCCGCACCTTGCGACTTCGCGGCCGAGGCAGCTTCAGCAACAACGGCTTGGGCTTCGGCGGTGAGATTATACTTGTTGAAGCCGAAGAACACGATGAATTGCTTGATCGCCGGTGGCGGCGGGGGCGGCGGGGGCGGAGCTGCCACAACCGGAGCGGCCGGGGCCTCGTAGCCATAGCGCACGCCCAACGTGATCAGATGCTTGTCGAGGTCCATCGACACATTGTCGGTGGCGACGCCGAACACGCGCAAGCCATCGAACTCGACATTTTCAGCGCGCAAGTAGCGATAGCCGAAATAGACATCCCAATGCGTCGAGGCTTGATAGACAAGCTCGAGGATACCTTGGTAGGCCAGTTCGTAGTCGCGGTCATCACCACCCGCATCAACATCAAGCGAAGCGCGGTCCATACCGATACCAGCGCCCGTGGTCAGCGCCCATTTCGCGCCCAATTCCCAGTCATATGCCGCGTTGATGAAGGCGGTCAGCTCGGACAGATTGCCCGTGCGATTTTGCACGATCGGGCCAGGTGCGATGCGCGTGAAGCTTAGGTCATTCTCGCGATACCCGACATCGAGTTCAATGCGCCAGTGGTTGGCAAACGCCTTGCCGATCGAGCCGTGAACGTTCCAGCCGTTGTCGAAGTCGACCGGACGAGGCGCCGCGGCGATATCCATATCGCCGTCAACGATGCTGTAGCCCGCACCCAGACCAACGTACCAGCCATTGCGGTCCGCAGACATCGCAGGGCTCGCCAAAACCGCAATTGCTGCGGACGCCAGCAGAATTTTCTTGATTCCCATAACCACCCTCTTTGCTTTTAGCGCTACGGCGAAACTCGCCCCCGATTGCCACGTTCGGCGCTCGGCCTCCCGTGGAACACTGAGGAACTGTGACACAGCCCCTTTCTCCCACCCAAGTGTTTTTGAGCATTAACCGGGTTTTCGAGTCTCGTTTTGGCGGATGTGTGACATTGTTGTCACGACCACTGTGCCGAACTGCCCGCGGCAGAGGGCCGGTAACCGCCGGAGGACTGTTGCTCGCCAATTCACCGATGTTTTTCACGTACCGTCTCTCACTATATGCTACAGCGGCAGCACGGCGCCAACGACAACCCCGCACTCACCGGGCTCGCAATTTTTTTGGGGGCTATGAAACAAATGCTCAATTGGCTGACGGGCCGCAAAGAGAAGCAGCAATACCGGGTCGCGGATGGCATGTGGGTGGCAGCCATCGGCGACATCCACGGACAGCTTGATGCACTCAATCTATTGCTGGACCAACTGCTCAATGTGGCCGCGCAATCGCGCGCAGAGCGAAAGGTGCTCGTGTTCCTGGGCGACTATGTGGATAGGGGTCTGAAGTCACGTCAGGTTATTGACCGCTTGTTGCTTGGGTTTGATGGGTTCGAGACCCATTTCCTGCGTGGCAATCATGATGAAACCGTTTTGCAATTCCTGAACGATCCCAATGTCGGCGACGCTTGGCGAAATTATGGGGGGCTGGAAACCTTGGCCTCTTACGGAGTGCCCCGGGCTGCTTTCTCGGACTGGCCGCAAGCGCAAGCCATTCTGAAGCAGAATCTCCCGTCCGCGCACATGCGCTTCTTCGAAAATCTTGAGAACTATTTTGTCTGCGGGTCCTATCTTTTTGTGCATGCCGGCATCCGTCCGGGCATTCCGATAGACATGCAAGCTCAGCACGATTTGATGTGGATCCGTGATGATTTCCTGAATTCCAATGTGGATCACGGCTATCGGGTTGTTCACGGACACACGCCGAAGGAAAGGCCGGACGTGCGTCCCAATCGCATAGGGATCGACACGGGCGCATATATGACAGGTGCATTGACGGCCGTTGTTTTGGATGGGGTCTCGGTGCTGCTGCTCGACTCGCGCGGGCGGGTGAGCCAAGCGAGCTAATGGTGATGTCAACGCGACGCCATTTGGTGATCAACGCAATCGTGGCCGTTGCAGAGCACATGAAAGTGAGTTAAAGGGCTAGGTTGTTAACATCTTGGCGGGGCGGCAGTACCGGTGTGAATAAGCTGTTCCCCTCATAGAAACTGATCAAGTGGCTGAGGCTAATGCAATGATCTGGCAAGGGATTATGCGCCTGTTGGGTGCGGTGTTGGTGGTGCTTACGGTGTCGGCCTGTGCGGAATCGGCGGGCTCTCTTGGCCAAGCGCAAAACAGGCTGGGGCCCACGCCACAAGCGGTGGATTACACGCTGGGGTCGGAGGACAAGATCAAGCTCACGGTCTTTGGTGAGGAAAAATTGTCCGGTGAGTTCTTGGTCGATGGCTCTGGGGTCATATCCTTGCCGCTGATTGGTCAAGTGCGCGCGGGCGGCTTGACATTACGGCAGTTCGAATCGGCGGTGACCGAAGCACTCAAGAAGGATTACCTCAAAGACCCCAAGGTGAGCGCAGAGGTGGTTAATTTTCGCCCGATCTACGTGATCGGCGAGGTCAACAAGCCTGGCCAGTATCCCTATGTGAGCGACATGACCGTTTCAAAGGCCGTCGCGCTAGCCAACGGATACACCTACCGCGCGAATGAAGGGTCGGTAATGGTCACGCGCAATGGTCAAACATTTAAGATCGAAGCTGGTCGCACCCCGATTTTGCCGGGAGATGAGATACGGGTCCCTGAGCGCTTCTTCTAGGGTGCAGTTTGCTTGGGTTCGCTTTGACGTTGCTGCCTAAGGAAGACTTCAGCTTTTGCAGTTAATCTAAGGAGGGGTGAGGGTCTCCCGTGAGGTTGCGGTGCTGGTCGTGGATCGACAGCGGGTGGTGTTGGCCCGGGTGGGCCATAATGGGATCTGCTGAGGCTGTATCGGATTGGACACAGTAGGCAGGAATTGGTGGGGCTGGCGACGGTTGAAGCTTCTGATGCGTTGAAATGTTAAGTGACTCAAGTATGGTCGCGCAGAGTTGGGCTTCCGATGCAATGTGGGATTGGGTGGGATTCACTGACTGGGTTTGCGGTTGCGAAGTGGGCGCGAATCGTCTTTGAAGAGACGGGCTTAAGTGTTTTAAACGGTCGGAATGCGTTGGTTTTGGTTTAAAGGAGCAAGGCTATGTCGAAGAGAATTTTCAAGATTGCCTCGGTTGCGGTGATGTCCGCGACGCTTGGTTTCGCGGTCAATTCGGCCGTTGCGTTTGAGTTTGAAGATGATGCGATCGCTCTTGCGAATGCGATTTGCGCAGGGTCGGATGCTGGCATCGGTGCTGCGATCGACGGCCAGTCGGGTTCGGTTCTGGCTGCTGCTCTGGGTTTGGCAGCCGGTGCCGCTGCGAATGGTGCCTGCGGTGCGGTCACGGAAGGCGCTCTGGATGCAGAGTCCAACAAGCTGATCCCTGCAGAAAAAGCTCGTTACACGGATGCGAAGACCTACGCGAAAGCGGGCGGCAAAGAGTTCCTGGCAGGGCTGACGACCACTGACTCTAATGCGCCTGGCGGGGTCCGTGTGGTGAACAACAGCTCCGTGAATACCGGCGTGTCCGGTGTGAAGGTGATTAGCCCGTAAAAGATGGTCGACCCGGTTGGGGGTGTGTTTGAACTTGGCGACCAGCTCCTCGCGGCGCCGTTTTGAAATGGAGAATGACAGTGAAATTTAAGTCTTTGGCTCTTGCGAGCGTGTTTGCTGCAGTGGCTCTGCCACATGCGGCTCTGGCTTTGGATCCTGATACGACGATGGACGTTTATTCGCGTCCGCGTCCTGATTTTGACGCGCGTGGTGTCCGTTTGGGCAGCTTCATGCTGTACCCCACGCTCGCCCTCGGTGTCTCTTACGACGACAACGTGTTTAACTTGCCGGATTCGGCTGGTGCGAACGTCCAAGAGA
>DMER01000216.1:7609-13663 GCA_003451645.1 Alphaproteobacteria bacterium
AGTGCGAACGTCCAAGAGGACTTCGCTTTCACGGTTAATCCTGCGCTGAACCTGCGTTCCAATTGGTCACGTCACGCATTCAACGTGATGGCCGAGTCGGTGTCCTTCTTCTACCAGGACCTTGACGACGAAGATCACACCGATTGGGGTGTCAAGGGTGACGCGCGCTTCGACATCACAGGCAGCACCAATTTTGCTGTTGATGCGCACTATAAGGCGGCGTCGGAAGACCGCTCTATTTCTCAGGATGTGTTCACTTCTCTGTTTGAGCGGGGTGATCTGGATACTTGGGGTGTGGGTGCATCTATCAATCATCGTGCCAATCGCTTCCGCGGCTCGATTGGTGTTCGTTACGACGACTATGACTATGACGACGTGACCGCTCTGACGCCGAATGCTGTTGCGATCATTCCGGGCGCTTTCTGCCCAACGGGTACTGCAGCGGGTGCGTTCTTGACCTGTAACGAAGATGACCGTGACTTCAATCAGTTCGAAGTTTCGGCGAAGGTTGGGTACGAAGTTTCGCCAGGATATGCCTTGTTCATTCGCGGCCGTTATGACGAGCGCGACTACGACTCGGTGAATCCCTTCTTCGGTCGTGAGGTTGATGACGGTGACCGTAATAAGGACTCTGAAGCCTACTCGGTGGAAGGCGGCGTCGATTTCGAATTGACCCGGCTGCTGACTGGTGAAGTTTTCGTCGGTTACACCAACCGCGAATACGACGCTCACCCGACGATTGCCGCGTTGTCATTTGCTGATACCGACGCGTTCACCTGGGGCGTGGACCTGAACTGGTACCCGACCATGATGACCACGGTCAGCTTCGATGCATCGCGCAAAATCGAAGAGAGCAACGATGCCACTGCGTTGTCGAGCACGTCTGGCGTCATCTCTGATCGCTACGGCGTTCGGGTGGACCACGAGTTGCTCCGCAATCTCGTGATCTACGGCAAGATCGGCTTCGGAAGCGATGAGTTTGAGGCAACCACGCGTGAAGATGACCTCTTCATCGGTGGCTTGGGCGCGGTGTTCCTGATCAATAACAATCTGCACCTCAGCGCGTCTTACGACTATGTCGATCGCGACTCGAACAACGCCTTGCTGGACATGACCGACAATGCGTTCCGTCTGAGCCTGACCGGCAAGCTCTAAGTCTCGGTCCGATAAAGTTGGCGGCGTCCGGATTGTTCCGGGCGCCGCTTTGTTTTCTGGGCACCCAGTAATTCGGCACTGATCTGGGGCGCATCAGCCCACCCTACTCGCCAGGCAATTGGAGCCGCGTTGCGGACCAGTATTCGTCCTCCATGGGCTGGTCGCAGCAACGACATGGCTGCTAGCTCACATCTATCCTTCTGTCAGCACGCTGCAGGGGGGGCCTCACACTGCCGAGCCTTTTTTGGTCTCGACCCCGTATAGGACTTGTCTGTCAGCCCGACTGTATGTCATGACAAGACGCGTTCAAGAATGCACGGCGGCGTCTGGATGTTTGTGCTCAGTCCGGGCTGCAGGGTTTGCGGTCAGAGTGCTATTTGATGGTACCATTAGAGTTGGTTGATAAGCGCAAAGGCGGAAGGGCTGTGCTTTCTGGCATCATGAAATTGCCTTGAAAGCTGGGTTTACGGGGTCCTTGGACGTGCTTAAGGGTCAAACCCGATTGGATCGCCTAAGCTGCTGTAAATGAGGGACTCCATGACTGTTCATCGTCTTCCACGACGCGAGAATGATGTGAATTCTTTTCCGGCTGATGAGACGAAGACGCAGGTTGAACAAGATATCGGCATTGGCCGCATTCTAAGGGTCGTTAATGCGCGCCGCATGACGATAGCGGGCTGTGTGGCCTTTATTACCGCCATGGCTGCTCTCTACGTGTTTCAGGCAACCCCCATTTATTCCGCAACCGCTCAGCTCATGCTTGGCACCCCAAAGAATAAGGTGCTTGACGCGGAGGCGATCTTGTCGGGCTTGGGGACAGACCCGGTTATGATCGAGAACCAGATTCAGGTGATCCGGTCTTGGGCCGTCGCTGAGCGGGTCATCAAGCGATTGAACCTGGATAAGGATCCTGAGTTCAACGACCGTTTGGCTGGCCGTGAGGGTGGTCTCTTGTCGGCGCTGAACCTCGGTGCTTGGTTTGGATCGGAGGCGCCAGCAAAACAAATCGCGCAAGAGCAGCCCAAGGGTTACCCGGCGCCACTGGTTCAAGAGTTTCTGCAGCGGTTGTCCGTGAATTCAATGGGGCGATCGACCGTCTTGCGCGTGAGTTATTCGTCAGTCTCACCTGACAAGGCAGCGCGGATCGCCAATGCAGTGGCGGACCAGTATATTGTCGACCAATTGGAAACTAAGTTTGATGCGGCAAAGCGCACGACCGCTTGGCTCAGTGAGCGCTTGGGCGAGCTGGCCGAACAGGTGCGCGTCGCAGAGGTGGCCGTTGAGCAATACAAAGCAGAAAATGGCCTGACCGATACAAAGGACGGTCAGGGTCTGGTTGGTGCGCAGATGAGCAATCTGAACGCCGAGGTGATTATCGCCAAGACCAAGCTCGCGGAAGCGGAGGCGCAGTACCGCCAAATTGCTACATTGGCTTCGTCCGGCCGCAACGCTGATGCCGTCGGCCAGGTGATCGCCTCGCCGATCATCACGGCTTTGCGCACGCAACAAGCGGATCTGATCCGCAAGGAAGCGGATGCTCGCTCTCGTTATGGCGAGCGCCATCCGGCCATGATCGCGCTCATCGATGAAAAGCGGCAGCTCAATATCAAGGTCGATGAAGAGGTGCGCCGGATCTTGGCGAGCCAGCAGAATGAAGTGAGCGTTGCCCGCGCGCGCCTCAGCAGCTTGGAGCGCAGCCTTCAAGAGATTCAAGGCTCCGCAGACTCGCAGAGCAAGGCAAGGGTCGGTTTGCGTGAGCTGGAGCGTCAAGCGGAGTCCAACCGGACCCTCTACAATAACTTCCTGGCCCGCTTCAAATCGATCGAGGATCAGGAGCAAATCCAAACGCCGGATGCACGCGTCATCGCGGCGGCAACCTCGCCCTTGTCGCCCAGTTTCCCGAACAAGACCTTGATCATTGGGGGAGCCGGCGCCTTTTCGCTTTTCCTGGGTGTTGTTCTGGCGGTGATGCTTGATTCGCTGGATGCGGGTTTCCGCTCCGCGGCGGATGTGGAAAAGGCGCTCGGCCTTTCCAATCTGGCGGTCGTGCCGACTGTGCCAAATGTGAAGACAGTGCAAGACCGTGTAGTGACCAAGCCTCTGTCGGCCTATACCGAGGCAATCCGAACACTTTATGCCGGCGTCCAATTGTCGGATGTGGATAAGCCACCCAAAGTGATCCTTGTCTCATCGTCCGTGCCGAACGAGGGCAAGACGTCAACATCTTTGGCGATTGCAAGGTTGGTTGCGCTTGGGGGGCACCGTGTTGTCTTGGTTGACGGTGACTTGCGGCATCCATCGGTTGCAAAGGCGTTTGGTGTGAAAAATGTACCCAAGGGTCTGGTGGAGGTTCTTGCCGGCCGGGCTGAACTGCCCAGCGTCATGATGCGCGATACGATGACGTCGTTGGAGTATTTGCCGATTTCAAGCCCTCCGGCCAATCCGTCGGACCTGATCACCTCCGATGCAATGCGGCGCCTCATCGACGTCCTGCGGCAGCATTATGATTTGGTTGTCGTGGATGCGGCGCCGGTCATTCCCGTGTCCGACACACGGTTGTTGAGCCGTTTGGTCGACAAGGTCGTGTATGTCATCCACTGGGATAAGACGCCGCGCGAGGCGGTGCAGAGCGGGATCAAGATGCTTCAGGATGGCGGCGCGGATATTGCCGGCACAATTCTGAACCAGACGGATCTGCGGCGCCACGCCATCTATGGTTATGGGTATGGCTATGGCGGCTACACCTATGGCAATTATTACGGCAAGTACTACACAGACTGACGTGAAGCTGATCCTGCCCGTTTGCGCTGTTGCCTTGGGGCTGATCTTGTTCAGCCTGTCTGCGGGCCATCTGTTTCTGCGCGACTGGCCGGGCACCGTTGAGGTGACCAAAAACGCGGTGATGGAGCGAAAAAAAGGCGTCACTGTGCTCGATAGGCAGATTGCCTATGAGGCGCTGTCCGCCAATCCATCAGGCCGGGCACAGGTGTCGGGCGGCATGATGGCCTATCGCGCCGCAGAGGAGGCGGGGCTCACTTCCCCAGACGGGCTTTATTGGCTGCAGCAAGCGATCAACGCCCTTGAGCGTGCGGTGGCAAGAGCTCCGGCAAACACTGAAGCTTGGACTTGGCTGGCGGCCGCCCGTTTCGGCCTTGAAGGGCCATCTGGCGCTGCGGTTCAGGCAACCGACCTGTCCATTCAAACCGGCCGGCACACGACGGTTTCTGGCCCGCTGCAGATGGCAATGGCGAATGTCCTCTGGGCACGCTTGAGCGAAGCCTCGCAATTGGCGGTCAATGAGACGATTCTCAAGCGATGGCGCGTGCCTGGCGTCCGGCACCAATTCGCTCCGATCATCTTTGACAATAACGGTGCTTATTTTGTGAACCGCGCTTTAGAAGGCGACACCGTGGCGAGCGCCGAGTTCATGGCGTGGTTCAAAGAGAAAACGCAACGGCGTCTGAGGGAGGTCCGTCAGGCCCGTAAACGCAGGGATCAAGCCCCACCCTAGCCACAGAGTTCCAATCTCGGATGGTGGAACTCTCACCCAATCCTAGGCAGCTTAATCCCAATGCGACTAGTTTCAGGGCAATGACCGCACGGCTTCCAGGACCTCAGCGACATGCCCCGGCACTTTGACCTTCCGCCAGACTTTGGCGATCCGGCCCTCGCGATCGATTAGGAAGGTTGACCGTTCGATCCCCATGTACTTTTTGCCATACATGCTCTTCTCAACCCATGCGCCGTATTTTTCGACCGTTTCCCCGGTCTCATCGGACGCCAATGTCACATCCAGGTCATATTTGGCCTTGAACTTGTCGTGCTGAGCGACACTGTCCTTGGATACACCGACAACAGTGGCATCGAGACCGGCAAAGTCGCTTGCCGCTTCGGAGAACCCCATCGCTTCCTTGGTGCAACCGCTGGTGTCATCCTTTGGGTAGAAGTACAAGACGAGGAGTTTGCCAGCAAAATCCTTGAGCGCAACATTTCCCCCGCCATCGGCGGGAAGAGAGAATGCGGGGGCTTTGGTGCCTGACGAAAGTGGCTTGGACATGCGAATTAACCTGTGTGGCGGCGGTGAAAGCTGGTAGCGTTTTGATACCGCGAGTTATAGTGGGTGGTCACGAAATCAAGTGCGGTTTTGCGCGCCTTGGGGACACCGCATTCGAAAGTGTTGGTGCGCCAAGCCGCACATCACCTGACTGCACCCCAAGGCCGATGAGGAGTGTGGGATAGTCTTGCCAGTGGCTCAGATCATAAAGTGGACGCTGCGCGCGGGCCTCGGGGCTGCGGGCGTCCTTGTCTTGACCGTTCTGGTTATCCTCCTGATGACCTTGTGGGGCCCGGTCAGCTTGTCCATGATCTCGCCCCGGCTTCAAGCGATGATCAATGAAGAGCTCAAGGACTTCGAGATTCGCTTTGCCGACACGACGCTCGATTGGTCGTCCAGTGGGGGCGCGGTGACGCTGACATTGGTGGGCGTCGAAGTCGTGGACAAGGCCGCTGTCCCTATTGCCCGCGCGCCCCGGCTGTCTCTGGGTTTGAGCGCCAGTGCCTTGTTTCAAGGGCGTGCGGTGCCGGAGTGGATCGAGCTTGAGCGTCCTGTTGCCCGCGTCTCGCGGACCGCCGCGGGCGATGTGCAATTCGGTCTAGTCTTGATGGGTGATGCGGCTAACGCGGCGCCTAAAGGCTCCCCGGCGGTCGATAAAGCACATGCACAGTCGGCGGTGGTCGATCCTGTTGGCGCTGCTTCATTGGAGGCCAATGCACTCGACACGGCGCTCTTCGACAAGGTGCTGGCGATCTTGCGCAATCCTTCTGAAGGCGGCGACATGAGCCGCAGCTTGCGCCGGTTTGCGGTGACTGACGCGGCGCTTGAGGTGATCGATGACCTGA
>DMER01000216.1:13868-15617 GCA_003451645.1 Alphaproteobacteria bacterium
GATCGATGACCTGACAGGCCTTCGCTTGGCAATCCCGAATGCGCGTGTCGAGCTCCTGCGTCAGGACGGCAAGGTCACTGCGAGTTTGCGCGCAGGTGTTCGTCTATCGGATCAATCCGTCTGGCCCATTCAGGCGGAGGCCGATTTGCCCGACAATGCCGATGGGGCCGTTGTGGCGATCAAGACGGGGACCGTCCCGCTAGATCAGCTGGCGCGCTCTGGCGTCGGCCCACAGCTGCTCAAGGCGTTCCAGTTCCCGCTCTCCGCGCAAGCCAAGTTCATCATGGGTAAGGGCGGGCGCTCCGGGCCAATCAGGGTGTGGTTGACAGGGGGGGCAGGCCAAGTGATGCCAGACAGTTGGGCCGGAAAGCCCATGCCTCTGGGCGGCTTCACCGCCGTTGCCACTATCGATCCCAATGAGCGGCGCGGTGTTATTGATCGAATGGAGTTGCAAGGTCCCGCGTCTAAGGGGGCATTGAGCGGCGGCTTTGCACTTGGTGCGGACGACGCATCCGGCGTCGCGCTCGATCTGACCGCGCGTGGCATTTCCCTGGCAATTCCGGCTGTGTTTGAAGAACGCTTCACTGCGGATGAAGTTGCATTGAAAGGGACAATCGGCGGCGCCGGGGTCACCTTCGAAAGATTGGCGCTTCGCCGTGAGGCGTTTCAGATTGCCCTGGCTGGCAGCTATGCGCCGTCTGCCGTGTCGCCGGGCGTGACGCTGAATGGCCGCTTTTCGGGACTGCCGGTCACCCTGCTGAAGCAGATATGGCCCATCGATGCAGCGCCGAATGCGCGGTTCTGGGTCCGCCAGCAGCTAACAGGCGGTGTTCTAACAACGGGCGAAATCAATGTCGCTCTGGTGCCGGACACTATTCAGAATCACACCGTTCCTGATGAAGCGGTTACGGTGGCCATTGATTTTGATGAGCTTGCGGGGAATTACCTCGACGGGATGCCCCCTCTCACGCACGCGCGCGGCAGGGCAACATTGCGCGGGGACACGTTCGAGGTCGACGTCGCAAGCGCGGATCTGGGGCCTGTCACGTTGTCCGCCGGAAAGGTCATCATCCCTCAGCTGCATTTGGAAGGCACCGTGGCCGCCATTAGCGGCGAGGTGCGCGAGCCCATGAAGAACATATTGCTCCTGTTGGATTCACCTAGACTGGGCTATCCGACGCGCTTCGGTATCAAGCCCGACAGTGTGGCAGGTCAAGCGGCTGTTGCAGCCTCGTTTAACGTGCCCATGCTCAAGGACCTTAAGGCCGAAAGTGTTGGCATCGACGTCAAAGGTCAGACAAAGGGCCTGGGCGTGAAGCTCTCGGACGCGATCACCATTGCCAAGGCGGATTGGGACGTCGCCGTCACTGGTGCGGGCCTCAGCGCCTCAGGGCCGTCCCATGTCAATGGGATTCCCATGCGGGTGACCTGGCTTGAAAACTTCATGCCTTCGGACCGTCCGCCGACCACCTTGGAAGCGGACGCGGTGCTGGACGATGTAGGCCGGGAGCGCTTTGGCATCTCTCTGGCGCCTTACGTCGAGGGTCCAGTGCGCTTTAGGGCAGGATTCTCGGGCCGCGGTGGCGATATTCGCAGTGGCACCGTTCTCATGGAGTTCGACAAGGCCAGGATTTCGGCGCCAGAACTGAACTGGGCCATGGGGCCGGGCAATAAAGTCACTGCCACCGCCAAGATTGTCCCGCGGGGCAAGGGCGCTCTGGCCCTCAACGAACTCAGAGCTGTGGGGCC
>DMER01000188.1:0-190 GCA_003451645.1 Alphaproteobacteria bacterium
GCCTCAGAATCCACGTCGAGAATCTCTTGACCCAGGATCACCGCCGCAGGCGCGGGCCGCTTCAGGATGGCCTGGATATTGGGCGGGTAGGCGTCACGACGAGAGGGATCAAGCGCCATCGCAAAACCTTTTTGCTACAGGGTCTCGGTTGAATAGCGAGCGCGCAGACCGTATCATCGGCCAAGGCTCT
>DMER01000188.1:412-631 GCA_003451645.1 Alphaproteobacteria bacterium
CCGTCAAGCCTAGCGCCCGCTGCCTCCCCCAATGGATCATACAGAACCGACATGGCCGAACCCGGCAAAGCCGCTCCCACCTTTGTGATGGTGACCATCTGCACGCGGGACAGGCCGATCCTGCTCGACGCCTGCTTGGCCTCTGTGTGCGCACAAGCGGTTCCTGAAGGCGTGCGGCTGGAAATCGCGGTGATCGAGAATAATGACCGCCTAACCTGC
>DMER01000188.1:834-7576 GCA_003451645.1 Alphaproteobacteria bacterium
AGAATAATGACCGCCTAACCTGCGAGCCCATCCTGGCTAAGCACCGCGCGGCGAGTGGTCTGGCCATTCACGGCGTACCGGAACCCGAACTTGGCATCCCGTTTACGCGCAACCGCTGCGGCACCTTTGCGGCAGAGCAGGGCGCCGATTGGCTCCTCTACATTGACGATGACGAGACGGCGCAGCCCGGCTGGCTCGCCCGCATGGTTGAGGCCTCCAGGACCTATGACGCCGATGTGCTCTATGGCCGGGTGATGGCGGTCTACCCATCGGGTACACCCGCCTGGATGCAGGTCAAGGAGCGCAACAAGCGCCCCAATGGCACCGCGCTGTCCAAGGCCGAAGGACATAACACCTTGGTGCGCACCAAACTCTTTGCCGCCGATGGTATGAATCTGCGCTTCGACACCGCGCTGCGCTTTACGGGCGGCAGCGATACCGATTTCTTCTCCCGCGCCCATCAGGCCGGCGCCAAGATCATCTGGGTGGGTGACGCGATCGTTGATGAGATCGTGCCCGCCAGCCGGATGACCCTGGGCTGGCAGCTGAACCGGACCTTCCGTGTGGCGATCAGCATTTCGGTCCTGCACGAAAAGCAACGCGGTCGCGCCTCGGCCGTGCTGCGCAGTGTGTCCAAGGGTACCGGCCGCATCTTGGAAGGGATCGTGCGCGCACCGTTGGGCCTAGTGGCCATTGTGTCACCGGAGGCGGGCAAAAAACTTGCCTTCAAGGCGGCCAAGCAATTTTACTCCGGCCTCGGATCATTTGCCTATATCGCGGGCGTCAGGCCCCAACCCTACCGCAAGGTCGATGGCGGCTAAACCATTTCCCGAGCGAGATAAAGCTGCAGCACAAAGAGCGTCCAGATCAGATTGGTCCGCCGCTGCCCGCCATTGAGAAAGTCCGCCCAGATCGAGGCGACGGCGTCGGCCTCCAAATACCCTTGGCGCTTCATCCGCGCGGGCGAGAACAAATCGCTAGCCAAAGTCCGAAACGGGCCACTGAGCCACGCCTTGGCCGGAATGCCAAAGCCCCGCTTCTTGCGGTCCCACAGCGCTTGCGGCACATAGCGGCTCAGCACCGCCTTGAGCAAACCCTTTGGCTTGCCATCCAGGACGCGCAAACCATCCGGCAACGACCACGCAAAGCGGATAATGTCTGGGTCCAAAAGGGGGATGCGGGTCTCAAGCCCATGCGCCATGGCCGCCCGGTCCACTTTGACCAGGATGTCGTCCGGCAGATAGCGCAACACATCAAACAAGGTCGCTTGCTCCAACACGGGCGACCCCGCCTCCCCGGCAAGCCGGTCGAGAAAAGGATCGCGCCAAGGCGATGCGCCGCTGACCAAGCGGTGTGCCTGATCGACGGTCGTGAACCCGCGCTCATAGGCATCCAATGGCGAAAGGGCCGAAAACTTGGCCGCCATATCCTCAAGCCGCAGCCGCAGCGCCACCAGCCCTTGGCCCGCGATGGACGTCATCCCCATCGCCGCAGCGGGCCCAACACCGAGCGCCAGCAGCACACGCGCATAAGCGGCCGATACGCCGCGTGTGAGCGAGCCCACCGCACCGCGTTCCCACTTGCGCCGCAAGGAGTGATAGCGGCCATAGCCCGCAAACAATTCATCCCCCGCATCCCCCGAGAGCGCCACGGTGACCTTGCGCCGCGCAAATCCCGCCACCAGAAACGTGGGCAACTGGGAGGGATCGGCAAACGGCTCGTCATAGACCTGCGGCATGCGCTCAACGAGGTCACAGGCATCCTGCCCCGACAGAACGATCTCATTATGCGACGTGCGCAGATGCGCGGCCACTTCGCGCGCATAGGGCGCCTCGTTAAAGGCCTCCTCCTGAAACCCCAAAGTAAAGGTCTCGATGGGCGTTGCGCGCTGCGCCTGCATGATTGCGGCAATGGTTGAGGAATCGATCCCGCCCGACAGGAACGCTCCCACTGGCACATCGGCAATGGACTGCCGCGCCACGGAGGCATGCAGCAGCTGGTCAAGCTCGGCTTCCGCTTGCGCCGCATCGCCTTGAAAGCGCGCCTGGCGAACCGCGTGCGCGATGCCAACACTGTCCCAATAGGTCTGGACACGAGGCGTCTGCGCCACATCTGCGGTGCAGTCAAAAACCGCATACTGCCCGGGCAGGACCTTATGCGCCTCCCGGTACAGCGTCATCGGCGCGGGCACATAGCCCAAGCGAAGGGTCGCGGTCAGCACCTCTGGCGCGATCGTGCCCGTCCATCCTGGTACCGCCGTCAGGGCCTTGAGCTCTGACCCAAACACAAGCATGCCCCCGGCCCGGCCCCAATAGAGTGGCTTCTCGCCGATAGGATCGCGCCCCAGGATCAGCTGCCGCGTCTCACGATCAAACAGCGCAAAGGCAAACATGCCTCTGATCTTGGCCAGCGCGCCGTCCAAACCATAAGCCTCGATGGCCGCGAGAAAGACCTCCGTATCCGACGTCCCCCGCCATACAGGCGCGAGGCCCGCATTCTCCAACCCCGACCGCAAACCCTTATAGTCATAGATTTCGCCATTGAACGTGATCGCATAACGGCCGCTGGGCGAGAGCATGGGCTGCGCGCCGTTGGGCGAGAGGTCAATAATCGCCAAGCGCCGTTGCGCGAGCCCAACACCGGCCGCCGCATCGAACCAGAACCCTTCCGCATCCGGGCCGCGATGTGTGAGCGCATCATTCATGCGCTGCAGGATTGGCCGGTCTGCATCCTTCAGCCCGCCTGCCCGATAGAGCCCCGCAATCCCGCACATACTTGATGTTCCCGCTAGTCGTCAGTGCAAGGTCAATCTAACTACCGCGCCGCGTGAGGTAGAGCTGTCGCGCAATCCCATCCCACCAGCGTATACGCCGCCCATCCAGGTGCTGCACGGTCGCGGGCCACCCTAATGGTCCATAGACATGGCCGCCGCCCACCAATTGGCACAGTCCCCCTTCAAGGCCGATCTCCTCGCCGCGCTCGCTTGCCAAGAGGGGCAGAACCACGCGCTTGTAATAGGCAAGGTCGATGATTTGCGGATTGTTGGAGCGCCCATTCACCCGGCAGAACGGCACCCGCGTGCCCGGCACCTCATCCAGAAAGAAGTCATACCCCTTCAGCAGATTGCGCCGCTTGTTAAAGCGCACATAGTTAATCCGATGCTGCGCCATATCGTCAGTGATCTGAGCAAGCGAGTGGGTGATCAGATGCCGCCGGAACACAAAGTCATGCTCCAATTGCATGGCGTAGGGGTGTTCCGACATCTCCAGCGAACGGGCAAAACTGTTGATCAGGCCGCGCGTCTCTACGATCTCAACGGGGATGGAACCCACATTGTCCAGGATCGCGGCGATCCAGGCGGCGTGATTGTCCCGGTAGGGCTTTGGGTCCAAGAAGACCCGGACCGTAGTGGTCAAAGCGCCCCGCGCGCCGTCGAAACAGGCGAAATGCGACTTGATCGCTTCACCGGCCAGGCAATGCCGGGCATCGGGCGAGGCGACATTGGAAAAGACATTGAGATTGATCGCCGCAAGCGTCATCGTGCCGAGCCAAATCCTCAAAGCCTTGGGGGCGCCTTCGCGTGATCGCTGAGTGCCCCAAAACGTGAGTTGTGAGTAGCCCATGTCCGCTAGTCAAGCATTCATTGGCTTTGCTGCGCGCCTCTATTCAAGCCGCACTGTGCAAGGCTGGCGCGCGGCCGCAAGCAAGGTCCTGAACCCGCTTTGGCCGCAAACGGACGAACGGACCCTCCGACGTCAAGTCCTCGTTGACCGGACAGACGCCGGGAATGCGCAATGGCATTGGCGGCGCTTGGACGGCGCGTGTGAGCTCAATGGCGGGTCTGGTGAGCTGTTCATCAAGGGCCAGCGTGTACGCCGCGCGGCGCTCCCTGCGGGCACTGACGACCTGCCCAATCCGGTCGATCTGACGGCCTATATGCGGGGCAAGGTCGTGCCCCGCGGCCCCGTCACAGTCCTCTACAACGGCCGCCGGAGCGATCTTGGCGCTTTTGCCTCTGTCCTTCTGCCCCGCTTCTTTGCGCTTGATGCTTTGGGCGTCCCGGAAGACGTTTTGTCGATGGTGACCTTCAACATGGCGCGCCGGCCATTCTTTCAGGATGCGTTGGCAGACGGTGTCTTCCGGCCCCGCGCCGTCGACCTGTTTCGACCGATGAGTGTTGTGCGCACCAATCAAGTCCACGAATATTCTGTGCCCCCTTTGAACCCTGGCCTGTTGACCGCCGCGCAGAGCAAGCTCGCGGCGATTTACGGTCCATTCGCGAACGAAGGCCCCCCGGTTCTTCTAGCCGAGGATGCGCATCGGGACGCACCCCTGCTGCTGAAGACACTGGCTGAGAGAGGTCACGCGACCCAAGCGGGCGCGTTTCTGGTTCTCGACCCAGAGACCACAAATCTGTTCACCTTGATCCGTCATCTGGCTGTGGCACCGGTCGTTGCAGGCCCTGCCAATGGCGTTCTCGAGGCTATTGCGTTGGCGCCACGCGCTGGCCGTGTTGTCTTCGAAATTGGCGCGATGAACGGAGCCACGCATACCCAAACCCTTGCCCGGTCTCAGGGCGAACGCTATCAGCAGCTCTCCAACTGAAGGCACTGCGCAGCACGACGTCTCAATTGACAGCATGGGGGATAGACTTGGCCCTAAACGTGATCCGGTATCTGACCGACCCTGACTATCGCGCCGTCAAGCGCTGGAAATGGGCGAAGGGCGATGACGTCTTACGCTACAGCGTCCCCATTCCCTCCGGCGGCGTTATCCTCGACGTCGGCGCATATATTGGCGATTTCGCGCAAGGCATGGCGGAGAGAACACAAGGCATCATTCATGCCTTCGAACCGGTTGAGGCCTTCGCTGCGCAGTGTCGGGTCCGCGTTCAGCGCTTTCCGCAAATCCATGTCCACGCCTATGGCCTCTCAAACCGGGATGAGACCGCGCGCATTTCCTTAGATGGTTTAGGGTCTAGCCAATACCGGGCGGCGGACAATTCTGTTGAGGCCAAGTTCCGTGACATCGTGCCGGTCCTGCAAGAATTGAACATCGACACCATCGCACTCGCCAAGCTCAACATTGAGGGCGGAGAGTACGATGTCCTTCCTCGCCTCATCGAAGCAGGCCTAATGGAGCGCGTCTCAGCTCTCATGGTTCAGTTTCACCGGACGCATGCGGACGCTGAGGATCGTTACGATGCCATCGCAACCGCGCTCGCCAAGACCCACGCCTTGCAATGGCGCTATCCTTTCATTTGGGAGCTATGGCTGCGCAAAGCCGGGCAATAAACGGGCAGTGATCGCGCACCTGGGTCCTCACGCACCCGAACGCGCCTTGAGCGCCGCCCTTGCCGCAACCAGTTCGTCATTGGTGTGATTGAGCCGCCGCGCCAGCTCCCGCATGATTTCCAATGCCAATTGCGGCACCTCTTTGAGCAATTGAAAGAAGGTCTCCTTTCGGATCTTCAAGGCATCGACCGGCATGGTGGCGACAACATTCGCCGTACGCGGAACATCACACAGGATTGACATTTCGCCGACCAGGCTGTGCTTGACCAAATGATTGACCAGGATCAGGCCACTGTCCGAGTTGCGCAGCACATCGACCTCACCATCCAGAATGAGGTAAGCTCCGTCGCCCAAATCGCCTTCATGAAATAGCGCTTGTCCCTCGCCATAGGTGAGGCGCTCACTGGTAAAGGCAAGCAGCTTCAGTTTGGTCGTGTCGATATGGGCAAAGAGCGTGACGCGGCGCAGCAATTCAACTTCGGTCTGAAGGCTCATGATTGGGCTCCTTTACTGAGCGGCCTCCCGCGCGGCGGGTAACTCGGCCGTCGTCGTGTCCATGACCAACCGGCCATGCTCGAATTTGAGGATGCGGCCAAAGAGACTGGCTTGCTCTTCCTGACCCAGCACCCAAAAGGTCGCGAGGCCCGCACGGCTGCTAAGGACGCTTGCAATGATCTCTTGGCGTTGCCTGTCATCGAGGGAGGACAATGCTCCATTGACGACAAGCAGGTCCGGCGTCTTGATCAGCGCCCGCGCGAGCGAAATCTTTTGCCGCTGAACAGGCGACAGCCGCTTGCCCGCGGCTCCCGCGTGAAAGGTCAGGCCTTTGCGCAAGATGATGGGTTCCAAGGTCTCCGCACCGAGGATATCGCGCACCACGCCATTGACCCGCTCAGAGGCTTGCGCGACGCCATAGGCCATGCGCCCAAACAGCACATTATCGAGGATTGTCGCTCCGGCATTATACTCTAGGGGCTCATAGAAATCGACCGCGCGCGAGCCCTGCCCGCGCATCTGGATTTCAAAGCTCTGCCGCGCCTCCACGATGCGCGCCTTGATCTTGTCGTCGATCAATCCCAAACGGTGCCGCGCCTCGATATACCGGAACGGCAGCACGAGGAGCTTCTCCCGGTCCGCGCCATTGATGCCCGTCACTGGCCCTAGCGCGCGTTTGAGCAACAGCTCATACGCTGGTAACTGGGCGGCCGAAATAAAAGAGAACTCTTCAAAGAAGGGGTGATCAGGCGTGAAGTCGCGGAACAATTCGACCATGGTCGCGGCAATGCTGCGGCCCATCTCGACCAGATCATCCTCAAGCCCCGCTGCCGCGATGGCATGGCGAACTTGCGGGTTCACCGCCAGAGCGTTCAGCGCAAAGGCTGGATCAGAACTCGTGCCAAAGAGGATGTTCTCCGCCAAACTGGCATTGCGGTTAAAGCTGTCTGGAT
>DMER01000188.1:7813-8085 GCA_003451645.1 Alphaproteobacteria bacterium
CTGCAAACCAGATTGCGCCAGACGCTGCTGCAAAGTCGTCCGCGCGCCAAGGAGGCGCTGCGCAGCATCCACATCCGTAGACGGATCAAGACGCGCCTGCAGGCCAAACTGAAAGACATCGTTTTCAAGGCCCGTCTGGGCCAAGACCGAAAACAAGAGTTCGTCGAGACTGTCAGCCTGTGCATCACCAACCAGGCCCCCGCCGATCCAATCCGCTCCCGGATCGAAATCGGCATTCCCCGCCCGGCGGGCCTCTTCGATCCAGGCCATGC
>DMER01000188.1:8299-9892 GCA_003451645.1 Alphaproteobacteria bacterium
ATCCAGGCCATGCTGGCGCTGCCCGCATTGCTCCCGGCACGCGGCTCATTTTTGAGCCCATAGAGGATATTGTCGCGCAGACTGGCAGGCAGGAAATAGCCCTCCGCCGCCGCATAGCCGATCCGGCGGCCTGTAATGCCCTCTGGGAGAGATTGCAGCTCGGCGCCCGCGACCTTGATACTGCCAGTGCTTGGTGCATGTTGCCGCGCGAACAAAGCGCCGAACGCTTCCTTGCCGCAGCCCGCGGGCCCCACCACAGCGACCGCCTGATTGAGCGGAACGGTCAGGGTGAGCGCATCCAACAGCTGGAACCCGCTGTCATCCGTCACACTCAAGGAGGTGATGTCGACCGCACCCGCAAGCGGCGGCGCTGTGCCGATCGGTTTCTGCAGGGCGCCATCGAGCAGATCCGCCGTCTGGAACTGCTCGATCACCTGCTCATATTTGATCGTCACATCCCGGCGCGTGAAGTACCAATCGATCAGCTCCTTGATGGGGTTGGGCAAGTCCTTATACGCCACGATCACAGCGACGAGCTGCCCCACATCGAGCGAGCCATTCAACACCAGACTGCCCCCTAAGAGATAAAAGATAAACGGGGTGAAATTGGCCAGGAAATTATTGACGAATTTGACGAAGAACTTCCGCTGATAGATTTCAAATCGCGTCTCATAGATGATGCCGAGGCGCTTGGAGATATCTGCGCGCTCATAATTGGAGGTGTCTTGGACATGGATATCGGCCACCCCATCCACGATCTCGCCCACCCGGCCCGCAAGCTCGCGCGCTTGGATTTGCCGCTTCTTGATGAGCTTGAGGATCGGCTCGCGTAAATAGGAAATCAGCCGGAACTGCACCGCAAGGATAAGGCACGCGATGGCGCCCAGGAAAACGCTCTGCACCAGGATGAATAGGATCGCCACCACCGCCTGCATGCCCAGAAAGGCCGGCCACACAATCGCATCGCCAATGAAGGTCCCCAGCGGCTCGACCTCGTCCTTGACCATCGAGGCAACCTCGGACGGCTTGACCTTGCGGTAGTGGCGCGGCGGAAAGCGCAAGACCCGGTCGACGAGTTCGTACCGCAGCCGCCGCAGCAGCCTCTCGCCCATCCGCCCCTTGCGCGTATTGATCACCATCTTGAAGGCGCCGTTGATCACGACCAGCCCTAAGAAGATCAGGCTCAGCCCCACTAAGGTCCCAAACGCATCGGCGGTAAACCCGCCAAAGAGCACCCACGGCATGCCCAGGGCTGGCCCCACGGGTGCGGGCAGATCGATCACGGCCGGGAGGAGGGGTGGGGAGACAAACCCCGATTGCGCGGCGCCGGAGATCAAATTGACGATCTGCTTCGGCAGATCGAGGGAAAAGAAATAGAACGGCGCGGACATGAGAACCAGCGACAGGACGCCAATTTGCTCCTGACGGCTGTAGCGCCAAATATATTTATAGAGCGATGGTTCCATTGCGTCCGCGACTGGCGCCCCCGGCAAACCGGCACACTCTGGCCGGCGCAGGGCTTTGGGCTGACCCGGTTCCTGTGCCGCGACCCTATCCTTTTCAACCCTGCCTGTGCAAAGCTATCCGAACGGT
>DMER01000090.1:0-331 GCA_003451645.1 Alphaproteobacteria bacterium
CTGGTGACGTGCGTCCTGCTGGGCTTGCTCTTGCTGATTACCCTGCCCGCTGGCGCTACTTGGGGGGCCCGGTTCCGGATCGCGCTGCTGGCGGGAGCGATGGGGACGGTCTTCTCGGTCCTCAGCCAGCCCATTTGGTGGCACCACGCGTGGAGCGCTTCTCTGGTCTTTGCCCTTTACGACTTTGTGTCCTACCTGATTGCCGGCGCTATCATGGCTTTTGCCGTCAGGCCGGACTAGGCCGTCTCCTCAAAGAGTTCACGGCCAATCAGCATGCGCCGGATTTCAGAGGTTCCGGCGCCAATCTCATAGAGCTTGGCGTCGCGCAGCA
>DMER01000090.1:532-761 GCA_003451645.1 Alphaproteobacteria bacterium
ATAGAGCTTGGCGTCGCGCAGCAAGCGGCCGGTCGCATAATCGTTGATATACCCGTTGCCGCCCAGAAGCTGGATTGCGTCCAAAGCCAATTGTGTTGCCGTCTCGGCGGCATAAAGGATGGCTCCTGCGGCGTCCTTGCGAGTTGTCTCACCCCGATCGCAAGCCTGAGCTACGGCATAGACATACGCCCGTGCGGCGTTCATCTTGGTGTACATGTCGGCGAGCTTG
>DMER01000090.1:971-11785 GCA_003451645.1 Alphaproteobacteria bacterium
TACATGTCGGCGAGCTTGCCCTGGACCAATTGGAAAGTGCCGATGGGCTGCCCGAATTGCTTGCGGTCATGGACATAGGGCAGCACCAAATCCATGGCATTTTGCATGATGCCGAGTGGACCCGCAGCCAAGACAGCGCGCTCATAATCGAGCCCCGACATGAGAACGCGCACGCCCTCATTGACCCTGCCCAGAATGTTATCCTCCGGGACCTCACAGCCGTCAAAGATGAGTTCGGCCGTGTCCGACCCGCGCATGCCCAATTTGTCAAGTTTGGGCGCAACGCTAAAGCCCTTCATCCCTTTCTCGATCAGAAAGGCGGTGATCCCGCGCGGGCCAGCGGTTGGATCGGTCTTGGCATAGACGACCAGCGTCTCGGCGTGCGGCGCATTGGTGATCCAGAACTTTGTCCCATTGAGAATGTAGCGGTCGCCCTTCTTGTCCGCCCGGCAGCGCATCGACACGACATCTGAGCCGGCCTGCGGTTCGCTCATGGCGAGCGCGCCCACATGTTCGCCAGAAATAAGCTTGGGCAAATAGCGCCGCTTTTGCTCTTCTGAGCCATTGCGGCGGATTTGGTTTACACAGAGATTAGAGTGCGCTCCATATGACAAGCCCACCGAGGCCGATCCACGGCTTACCTCTTCCAGGGCCACACAATGCGCCAAATAGCCGAGCCCCGAGCCGCCATACTCCTCCTCCACCGTTAACCCGTGCAGACCAAGGTCGCCTAGCTTGGGCCACAAGTCGCGGGGGAAGGTGTTCGTCTTGTCGATTTGTTCGGCACGTGGTGCAATCTCCGCGGCACTAAAACGGACGATGCTGTCCCGCAAGGCGTCGATGGTCTCACCCAGACCGAAATTCAGGCCACGGAATGCATTGGG
Organism: Alphaproteobacteria bacterium; assembly: GCA_003451645.1. GTDB lineage: Bacteria > Pseudomonadota > Alphaproteobacteria > Micropepsales > Micropepsaceae > DMER01. Next base: position 1,856 of record DMER01000090.1, read on the forward strand.
TATCATCGCGTCTCTCCCCCTGGTCGTGTGCTCTTGTTGTCAGGATTATCGCAGCAAGACGATCGTCGCCAAACCCAGAAAGGCCATGAAGCCGACCACGTCGGTGACTGTTGTTACGAATACGGCCGCTGAGACCGCTGGATCAATTCCAGCCCTGTTCATCCAATAGGGAACAAGAATGCCGGAGGCCGCTGCTGCAAGCAAATTGATGACCATCGCGCCAGCAATCACGGCGCCCAACTCACCGTCTCGAAACCAAAACGCCGTCGCCAAGCCAATGATGGCCGCAAAGGCCAACCCATTCAGCCAGCCGACAAGCAGTTCTTTGCCGAATATCCTGAAAAAGTTTGTGGCATTGAGGTCCTTGGTCGCAAGCGCGCGTACCGCAACTGTCAGGGTCTGCGTCCCCGCATTGCCGCCCATGGAGGCGACGATGGGCATCAGAATGGCCAAAGCCACGATCTTCTCCAGCGACGCCTCGAACATGCCAATAACGAAGGAGGCCAGGATCGCCGTCATCAAATTCACGAACAGCCAGGAAAATCTGAGCCAAGTAGTACGAACGACCGGTAGCTTTAGACCCTCATCATCCGACACACCGCCTAGCGCTAGGACCTGGGCTTGGTGTTCGTCTTGGAGGACTTCGACGACGCTGCGCGCACCCAACACGCCGATCATCCTGCCTTGTGTATCGGTGACTGGAGCCGTCGTCAGGTGATAATGTTCAAACAGATAGGCGAAGTCCTTTTGGTCCATAGTCGCGGGGACCGCTTCGAAGTCTTGGTCCATAGCATCAAGGAGGTGCGTATTGCGCGGCGCGCGCAGGAGCCTTGAAACGGGGATCACACCAAGCGGGCGTTCCTCTGCGTCAATTACAAAAACCACATCGAAATCGTCGGGACACTGCGCATCGTCCATGTCCACGACCCGCTTGACCGCCTCCCCAATCGTGAGGTCAGGCGGCAGTGCCACATAATCGCGATGCATCAACCGGCCAGCGGAATAGTCGGGATAGGCTAAAGCATCGACCACATCGGCGCGATCAGCCTCGGAGATTTGATCCAGGACCTCGCGCTGTGTCTCCTCCGGCAGGTCCTCAAGGACATAGGCCGCATCGGCGGTTTCGAGTTCTTCGACCGCTTCGGCGACCGCCTTCGAACCCAGGGCCGCGACAAGTTCGCCCCGCAGCGCCTCATCGATCTCTGACAGGATCTCAGAATCAAAGTCCTCGCCCAAGGCCGCGACAATCGCGCGGCGCTCAACAGCCCCCACCATTTCAAGCAAATCCGCCAAATCGGCGGCATGCAGCGGCAGCAGCAGATGCTTGACCGCGTCCTGATCACCACGATCGACGGCATCGATCACCGCACGCACAAAGGCGGGTTTCATGGCACCGCCTGCGTCAAGCGCCTCGTCAGCCTCGCTCGAAAGGGCTTGAGTGTCATTCATGGGCAGCGTCCGCGCCTAAAGGAACCGCATGCCATACGCTCTCGCTGTCACGGGAGAGCACGGCCCTTGTGAGGCCGCAGGGAGATACCCATTGGGAAAATGGTGCGGTCAAGAAGACTCGAACTTCCACGGGTCGCCCCGCTACCACCTCAAGGTAGTGCGTCTACCAATTCCGCCATGACCGCGCCTTGGCAAGACGCGTCGTATAATCCAAGTCCAAGCACAAGGGAAGCCCCAGCCCAGGCCAAATTTCTGGTCCGTCCTTGACCCTAAATGCCGTCGCCTGCCAGGTTCTCGTGGATCCCGCATTCTTCCTTGTCCTGGCCCGCCCACCGGCCCGAGCGGTAGTCCCCGCCTGGACGCACACGGTCTGTGCAGGGCATGCAGCCAATCGACAAGTACCCGTCTGCCACCAACGGATGGCGCGGCAACTCATGCGCATCGATATGGGCGTTCAGATCCTCAATGGTCCATTGCGCAAGAGGGTTGAAGACAAAGCGTGACCCGTTGAGCTCGATGGGGGTCAGGCCCTGGCGCGCTTTGGTCTGAAAACGTTTGCGCCCTGTGATTTCGGCTGAGAACCCAGAGATTGCACGCTGCAGCGGCAAAACCTTGCGAATGTGGCAGCAGCGATCCGGGTTTCGCGACCAGACTGTGCCATCCGGGTCTTCGGCCGCCAGATCGGCCGGATGAGGGCCGATCGCTCTCACGTCCGTCAGGCCCAGCCGTTCTTGCAGGCGGTCGCGGTAGCGCATCGTCTCGCCAAAGAGCTTACCAGTATTCAGAAACAGGATGGGTGTTGTGGGGTCAACCTGGGCCACCAAATGCAGAAGAACCACCGACTCCGAACCAAAAGATGAGACAATGCAAGTCTGCCGGGCGAACTCGACCGTCAGGGCGGCGTGGGTGAGAGCCAGAGCGTCTGCGCCAACATAACGGGCTTGCAAAGCCTTGAGTTTGTCGAGGAGCGCCGGGTCGGATGGCGCAACAACATCAAAAACGCGCGGGCTCTTTGGGAGCGCTGGCGCCCGGACCGCTGGCCTTTCACTCATTGAAACTGGTTCTGGAATAGCCATTTGTTGATGGGTCCTTTTGTTCCAATTGGGAATTCTGATGGTCTGGCGCGGCTTTAGGAGAAAACCACCCGGCAGCCTCAATCGCCTCTTGGGTTCGACGGGTGATTTCGGCCGGGCCGCAGCCTTGCGCCTTCCATGCGGCGCGCAATTCAGCGATCGCGTCCAAATGCCCCTCCCACTCAGGGCCAAAGGCCACACCGATCCGGGCCCGGATCATTTGTGCGAGTGCCGGGCTCTTGCCGCCTGTGGAGACAGTCATAACCAGGTCCCCTCTGCGCAGGATCGACGGCACATGGAAGTCACACAACGGCAGCACGTCCTCGACATTGACCAGGCACCCTTGCGACCGGCCCAACGCAAAGAGATGCTCACCCTTGTCGCGCGGAACATCGCCAACAAACAGGATGGCACACCCCTTCAAATCTTGGGCAGTTGGCCAGTGGCCAATCAATCGCGCGCCTGCCAAATTCCGCAATTGCTCGATTGGCTCCGGCGCGAACACGGACACATGAGCACCGCGCGCCGCGTCGATCATCTGCAAACGCTTGAGAGTCTGAGCACCCTCCCCAGTCACAGCGACCGAGAGCCGGCGAACATCGAGCATGACTGGCAGCATGGTGCATTCCCATAGAACTCTTAGGGAATATCGGCCGGTCGCGCGATTTACGCAAGATGCCTGGAGATTTTTCTATTCAACTAATTTTTACTGTTTATTGGGTGCTCTTGAGCGTGTCTGTGATCGAGACCGCAATTTTGTCGCCCTGAATGACGATTTCCGCCCTGGCAATCGGCGTATTGTTGGCGAGGACCCAAACTTCGTCATGTTGCGTGGAATCGAGCTCAATCACCGCGCCGCGCCCCATGCGCAGCAATTGCTGCATCTGCAATTGCGCGCGGCCTAAAACAACCCAAATATCAACTTTGATGGACTCAACAGTGGACATGCGCCCCAGGTCTTTCTGCACTGAACAGCGTTGACCTTGCGCGGTTTAGCCTTTCAACCAAGTTAAAGCGGCGGCAAGCGCGGGCAATTCGAGCAATGATTGACGGACCAGTGGAATGGCGCATCACCCAGGGTCTCACCGAGTATCCGGGCGCGTTGCGCTGGATGGAAGCGCGCGTTGCCCAGATCGCTGATGGCAAAGCCACTGAGTGCGTTTGGCTCTTGGAACACCCGCCAATATTCACTGCAGGCACGAGCGCGAAAGCTCAAGATCTACTGACGCCGCGCTTCCCTGTCTATGACACCGGCCGCGGAGGGCAATACACCTATCATGGGCCTGGTCAGCGCGTGGCCTATGTCATGCTTGATCTGCGCCGTACGGCCGGCGATGTCCGGCGCTTTGTGGGCCTTCTTGAACAGTGGGTGATCGCCACCCTTGCGGATTTTAATGTTCAGGCCGAGCGGCGCGACGGGCGAGTTGGTCTTTGGATTCCGGCCCGCACCGGCTCCCTATCCGAAAACAAAATCGCGGCAATCGGTATCCGCGTCCGCCGTTGGGTCAGCTACCACGGAATTTCGATCAATGTTTCGCCCGATCTCAGCCATTTCGACGGCATCGTCCCGTGCGGCATTCGCGACCATGGAGTAACAAGCCTTGAGGCGCTAGGCCTGACTACCACCATGGCGGACCTCGACGTCGCGTTGCGCCGCGCCTTTGAAGAGGTGTTTCAGCAACCGACCAAGCTCACAGTGTTGGACGGCGAATGAATCCAGGCAGCGGTTCGCCATCATCCACGCGGTTGACGTCAATCTTTTCCACCTGCGCCGGAGCGGGCCCTTGCGTGCAGAGGCCCATAAATTCCTCGACGATTTTGGCAGGGCCGGCGACCAGTATCTCAACGGTCCCGTCGCGGCGGTTGCGGACCCAGCCCCTCAGTGCCAGCCGGGTCGCCTCCGCAATTGCCCAGTCACGATAGCCGACGCCCTGCACGCGGCCATGCACGCGTAGCCGGAAATTATGTCTCTCCTCGCTCATAGCCTCACCATGTAGCGAACAAAGTCATCTGCGGACGTGTACTGATCATAGAGCCTGCGCGCCGTCGTGTTGTTGTTCCTCGTCATCCAATAGAGCCTGGCCCAGCCATGCGCCCGCCCCAAACGGAGCAGTTCGTCAACGAGTGCCTTGCCAACCCCCTGCCCTCTGGAAGCCCTATGTGTGAAGAGGTCCTCAAGATAACAAACCGGTCCAAGAGTCCACGTATTGTCGTGCAGGATGTAATTGCACATTCCGAGCGCCTCTCCGCCCACCGTATGACGAGCCATCAGTGCCTTGACCGGCGAAACCGGATCGCAAATTCGAGCCCAGCTCTGTTGCGTTACATCCTCTGGAATGGTGGTCTCATAGAACGCGCAATAGAAGTCCCACATCACTCGCCAATCCGCATAGTCGTCAGGCACAGCATGTCTGATGGTCAGCGGGATCATTCGAACTCCAGGATAACCGCATCAACAGGTAAGCTGTCGCCCTTCTTGGCATTGACCTTCTTGATGATGCCGTCGCGTTCGGCGCGCAGCACATTTTCCATCTTCATGGCCTCGACAACGGCCAAGGTCTCACCAGCTTTCACCTCCTGGCCCACCTCGACATTGATCGAGACAACAAGACCTGGCATCGGGCAAAGCAATTGCTTCGACGTATCGGCTGCCTTTTTCTCGGGCATCAACTGCGCCAGCACCGCGGTGCGCGGCCGCATCGCACTGACCATCAATGTCGCGCCGCGATAGGTGATCCGCGTACCACCCGGCTTCTCGACGATCAGCATCGAGACTTTCTCATCCCCAATCCGCCCACGGAACAGGCGCTCAACCGGGCTCCAGGCGCTCTCGACTGACAGCATCTCCTCGGTCTGCTCGCCCTCACCAAAATCAATGTTCAGACGTTGCTCGCCCTCAAGCCAGGCTTCGACAAAGAACCGCTCCTGCCCGACCGTCACGATCCATTCGTGGCCCAAGCCAGGCGACCCGTTCAATTGCCCGGAAATTTTGGACTTGCGCACTTCACGCTTAAGCTTTGCAAACAGGCCTGCCGCTGCGATGCGTTTAATCTGTTCCGGCGACAAAGCTGCCCCATGGAAACCTTTCGAGAATTCCTCGGCAATGAAGCCGGTGTTGAACGAACCGGAGCGGAACCGAGGGTGGCCCATCACTGCCGCCAGAAAGGCGACATTGTGCTGGATACCATCAATGTCAAAGGCATCGAGCGCATCCGCCATGCCCTCAATCGCATCGCCGCGCGTAGGCGCATGCACGCAGAGTTTCGCGATCATCGGGTCGTAATAGAGCGAAATCTCACCGCCCTCATAGACGCCTGTATCGTTGCGGATCGTGCGTCCGCCCGAGCGGCCCTCCGCAGGCGGACGATAGCGCGTCAGGCGCCCTATCGACGGCAAAAAATTCCGGTAAGGATCTTCAGCGTAGATGCGGCTTTCTACCGCCCAGCCGTTCAGTTTCACGTCGTTCTGCGTGATCGACAGCTTCTCCCCCGCCGCAACCCGGATCATTTGCTCAACCAAGTCGATGCCGGTGATCAGTTCGGTCACCGGATGCTCGACCTGCAAACGCGTATTCATTTCCAAGAAATAGAAATTGCGGTCCTTGTCGACGATGAATTCAACGGTACCTGCGCTTTCGTAGTTCACCGCCTTGGCCAGCTGCACGGCCTGCGCGCCCATTGCGGCGCGGGTCTCGGGTGTGAGAAACGGCGAAGGTGCCTCTTCAATGACCTTCTGCAAGCGGCGCTGAATGGAGCATTCACGCTCGCCCAAATGGATCACATTGCCATGCTTGTCGCCCAACACCTGAATTTCGATATGGCGGGGCTCTGTCACGAACTTCTCGATGAAGATCCTGTCGTCGCCAAAAGAGGAGCGCGCCTCATTCATCGATGACTGCATCGCTTGGGCGAGCTCTGCCTCATTGGTCACCACGCGGATGCCTTTGCCGCCACCGCCTGCCGAGGCCTTGACCATCACCGGATAGCCGATCTCGTTGGCGACGCGCACCGCATCCTGCACGGTTTTGAGTTCCCCAATGAAACCGGGCACTGTGTTGACCTTGGCAGCCTTGGCCAGCTTCTTGGATTCGATCTTGTCACCCATGGCCGAGATCGCGTGCACATTGGGACCGATGAAAGCAATCCCTGCATCCTTGAGCGCATGCGCGAAGGGTTCGCGCTCGGACAGGAAGCCGTAACCCGGGTGCACCGCTTGCGCGCCAGTGGCCTTGCAGGCCGCCACGATTTTCTCGATGACCAGATAGGATTGCGCCGAAGGGGCAGGTCCAATAGCTATGGCCTCATCCGCCATTTCGACATGCAGAGCGTCCTCATCCGCCTCGGAATAGACTGCGACGGTCTTGATGCCCATCTTGCGCGCTGTCTTGATTACACGGCAGGCGATTTCACCTCGATTGGCGATTAGGATCTTCGTGAACATGGGGAATCCAGATCAAATGGCAGGAAACCCCGGAGATTTGGCAGGCTTTGCCGCACACCGCAACGGGTAGTTTTTGGCGTTCGCGCCGCTACTTTCCAGCGCGGCTGCGATCGCGAATGGCCCGGAATTCATTTCCTGGGTACCAAGTGGGCCACATCTGGCTGTTGGCAAGGTCCAAGCTCAGACGGTGCATGGCGCTAAGGTCCTCGACGGGTCCACTGACATCCCATTCCGCACTGAACTCATCATTTGGCTGATGATAGGTTTTGGCTGTGTATTTCTCTCGTATCGCCAGACCTGCCGCTTCCCCGCCAACCCGAAGGTCGATACTCCCGCTCGCATAGAGCATTGGCACACCCTTCTTGGCGAACGAGATATGGTCCGACCGGTAAAAGGATCCCCTCTCGGGCAAGGCTTCCGGGACAATCGTGCGGTTCTGGCCCTTCAAGAGGCCCTTCAGCAGATCCTCGAGCTCCGACGCACCATAGCCCACAACAGACATCGACTTCGACGGACCTTGCGGCATGAGCGCATCAAAGTTGACACCGCCCACAATAGACTTAAGCGGAAACACGGGGTTTTCAGCCATGTAGCTTGAGCCGAGCAATCCCTGCTCCTCCAAGGTCACCGCTGCAAACAACACGGAGCGCTCAGGTGCGGGCGCGCGAGCGAATGCTTCGGCAATTTCCAAAATTCCAGACACACCTGTGGCGTTATCGACGGCGCCATTGTGGATCTTGTCAGTGCCGGGCGCGCTTGGCTTGACGCCCAAATGATCCCAGTGAGCGGTGAAAAGAACAACTTCGGCGGGGCGCTTGGCGCCCTGTACCATCCCAAGAACATTGCGTGTGGTGAAGCGCGAGACTGATGAAACAGTCTTGGCGTTCAGTGCAAGGCCGCTCATCGGTACAGCCCGAAAGCCGCGCTTGTTCGCAGCCAACCGCAGGGCAGCATAGTCCAATCCCGCGGCAGCAAACAGCGCCTTTGCGGTTTCTTCCGTGATCCATGAATGGATCGTGGCCAAGTCCGCATTACCATTGGCCTTATCGAGATAGAGCTTGTCACCTGTATTGGAATTGCGGACGACCTCCCAGCCATATGCTGCGGGTTTGGTTTCATGAACGATGATGACAGCCGCAGCCCCCCTGCGCGCGGCCTCTTCGAACTTATAGGTCCATCGCCCGTAATAGGTCATTGCCCGGCCGCGGAACAACGTCTCGTCGCCCACCACAAAGCCTGGATCATTGATCAGCACGACAATGGTTTTGCCTCTGACATCGATTCCAGCAAAGTCGTCCCACTTTTCTTCAGGCGCATGAACGCCATACCCCACAAAAATCAGGTCCGAACCCTGCACTAACTGTTCTGCCTTGTCGAAACGCGGCGACCAGAACGCCACCTCATCGGCAAATTTTGGCGAGATGGAGCCCTTAGCAGTTTTGATCTCAAAGCTGGACTTGGAGGGATCAATGGCGATCCCAACCGCCGGGACCCTTTGGAAATAGCTTTGCCCATTTCCTGGTTTCAAACCAATGCGTTTCATCTCTTCCGCAATCCAGTCGGCGGAAGCCTCACCCTTTGGTGCGCCTGGCAGGCGGCCTTCAAACCGATCATCGGCAAGCGCCGCAATGCGCGCCTTGAAATCTTCCGCGGTGATGGCAGCGGTCGTCTGGCCGGGCAATGCTGGGAATGCCTTGCCATCAAAAGCGGGCTGGGCCGCGAGACTTGCGGCGCTCATGCCCGAGATAAGTGCCGCCAACAAAAAATCGCGCGCCATGATTGCCCCTATTCAATTTGGATGCGTCTGCCAAATCTTAAGGACCTGCCGCGGCTGGAAGCAAGGGGCGACCTGAGCGGCGCGGTCACAACGGAATATTGTCGTGCTTCTTCCAGGGATCGTTGACCTGCTTGTTCTGCAGCATCCGCAGAGCGCGAGCGACCCGTGCGCGGGTTTCGTGCGGCTGGATCACCTCGTCCAGATAGCCGCGCTGGGCGGCAACGAAGGGGTTTAGGAAGCGGTCCTCATATTCCTTGGTGCGCGCGGCGATCGCCTCGGGGTTGTTCATGTCCTGGCGGAAGATGATCTCAACCGCGCCCTTGGCCCCCATCACAGCGATTTGCGCTGTGGGCCAGGCATAGTTCACGTCCGCCCGCATATGCTTGGACGCCATCACGTCATAGGCGCCGCCAAAGGCCTTGCGGGTAATGACGGTCACCTTTGGGACGGTCGCTTGCGTGTAGGCGAAGAGCAATTTGGCGCCGTGCTTGATCAGCCCGCCATACTCCTGCGCCGTTCCCGGCAAGAAGCCTGGCACATCCACAAAGGTCACAAGCGGGATATTGAAGCAATCGCAGAAGCGCACAAAACGCGCCGCCTTACGCGAGGCGTCACTGTCCAACACGCCCGCGAGCACCATGGGCTGATTGGCGACAAAGCCCACCGTGCGGCCCTCAATACGGCCGAATCCGGTGATAATGTTCTTGGCAAACGCCTCTTGGATTTCAAAGAAGTCGGCCTCGTCAGCGATCTTGAGGATCAGCTCCTTCATGTCATAGGGCTTGTTGGGGTTGGACGGCACCAGCGTGTCCAGGCTGTCGTCCCGGCGCAGCGGATCGTCGAAAGACGGCCAGTGCGGCGCCTTCTCCTTGTTCGACGCGGGCAGAAAATCGATCAGCCGGCGCATCTGCGCGAGGCACTCGACATCATTGTCATAGGCCCCATCGGCCACGGATGATTTGGAGGTGTGGACACGCGCGCCTCCCAAATCCTCGGCACTCACCACTTCATTGGTGACCGTCTTCACAACGTCCGGACCCGTCACAAACATATAGGAGGTATCGCGCACCATGAAGATGAAGTCGGTCATCGCGGGTGAATAGACATCGCCGCCCGCGCACGGCCCCATGATCACGCTGATCTGAGGGATGACGCCGGAGGCCAAAACATTGCGCTGGAACACCTCGCCAT
>DMER01000090.1:11970-12146 GCA_003451645.1 Alphaproteobacteria bacterium
ACATTCCGCTGGAAAACCTCGGCATAGCCACCAAGCGAAGCCACCCCTTCCTGAATACGCGCGCCGCCCGCATCGAAGACGCCAATAACCGGCGCCCCCATGCGCAAGGCCATATCTTGCACCTTCACGATCTTCTGTGCATGCGCATAGGACAGCGAACCGCCAAAGACGGTGAA
>DMER01000004.1:0-14067 GCA_003451645.1 Alphaproteobacteria bacterium
CCGCGCTGCGTGCCCGCAAGCGCCCGGCCCCGAAGGCATAGACCTTGTCTCGTCCAAGCAAGAAGGCTTGGAACCCTAAAGGGAAGACCGGGAAAAATGCCGGATCGAAAACGTCCAGCCCGCCTGTGTAGGCTCCAAAGGCCGGAAGCACGAGCCTGCGGCCATCGCTGACAAAACTGGGCCGCGAAATGCGGCGTCCCTTGACCGTGACGGCTGCTTTCGGGTGGAGATGGCCGCAAACTTCGCCATGTGCCAGCCCTTCAGAGGGATCGTGCCGGAACGTCAGCGGCCCCATCTGCAAGGTCTCGACAAAGGTGAGATCCGGCACCCCTTGCAACCCTTCATCATGATTGCCGGTAATCCATATCCAGCCGCAGCGTTGGGTGAGCGCACGCAGATAAGCCCGGTCGTCTGGCGCCATGCGCAGTGCTGCATTACCGTCGTGAAAACTATCGCCCAGCGCCACCACGGTCCGAGGCGCCAGCTCCTGACACAATTGATCGAGCCGCACGATCGTGGCGCGCGTATCATAGGGCGGCAAGAATTGACCCCGCACGCCATAGGAGGACCCTTTTTCGAAATGCAAATCGGCCACTGCCAGGAGTTGGCGCTCCGGCCACCATATTGCGCCCTCTGGTCTCAAGACCAGTTGCGCGCCATTCACGTCTAAAACGGTGTCAGTCAAGCCGGGTTGCCTCCGCAATCAGAGCCTCCTCCGCCTCGCTCAGCAAGGCTTCGTTGGCGTCCTGCCCAATTTGCTCCTTGCCGATATCCAAAAGAACGGGCACGGCCAAAGGAGATACTCGGTCCAGGTGCTTGTGAACGATTCGACCCTGAACCCGCCTCAAAAGATCACCCAATCGGGCTAGATCGAGCAAGCCCGTCGCTGCATCTGCTTGTGCGGCTTTCAACAGCAAATGATCGGGCTGATGCTGACGCAACACGTCATAGATGAGATCGGAGTTGAAAGTGATTTGGCGGCCGGTCTTTTCTTGGCCCACGAAACGGCGCTCAATGAGCCCTGCAATCATCGCGCAATCGCGGAATTGCCGTTTCAAAAGGTTGGACTCGGCCAGCCACGCATCAAGATCATCACCCAGCATATCCTCGTCAAACAAGCGGTCGAGCCTAACGCCGCCCATATCCTTCAGGCCCCATATCGACAGAGAATACTCACTCGCCACAAAGCCCATGGGCCGCAATCCCATGCGCTCCAGGCGCCGTGTTAGCAGCATGCCGAGAGACTGATGGCACAGGCGTCCATCAAACGGGTAGCACACCAGGTAATGGCGATTGCCGCGCGGAAAGGTCTCGACCAAGAGCTCGTTCTCCTTTGGGAGAAGCGAGCGCAGCTTCTGGATTGACAGCCATTCAACAATAGGCGCGGGAAGGGCCTTCCACAGTTTTGGATCCGCGATCATGCGCCGGACGCGGCTCGCCAAGAAGGTCGAGAGCGGGAACTTGCCGCCATAATAGGAGGGAATTTTCGGTTCCTGCGCCTTCGACGCCGTGACGATGACCTCGGTCTCGTTCAGGCCCTCAAAGCGCAGGATATGTCCGGCGAACAGGAACGTATCGCCCACTGAGAGCTGCGTGAAAAAATACTCCTCCATCTCGCCCAGGATGCGGCCGCCAAAAACGCCAGCCTTCGGACCCCGGTAAGAGCGCACCAAACGAACCTTGAGCAGAGGCTGCTCGATGATCGTGCCAATGTTGAGCCTGTACCGCTGCGCGATCATCGGGTGGGTAATGCGCCACCGCCCGTCGGGCAGCTGGCGCAGCTTCGCGTAGCGCTCATAGGCGCGCAGCGCGTAGCCCCCGGTTGCAACGAAGTCCAGCGTTTGATCAAAGTCCGCGCGCGTCAGGTGAGCATAGGGCGCCGCCGTGGTCACTTCACGATAGAGGTCATCGGCAAGAAAGGGCTCCGACACGGCGCGCCCCAAAATGTGCTGTGCCAGAACATCGAGCGCGCCCGCACGAGGGCGCTCGTCATCGAGTTCGCCAGCCACAACCGCATCGCGGGCAGCCTCGCATTCCAGAACCTCAAACCGGTTGGCGGGAACCAGGACCGCCTTGCTTGGTTCGTTCATCCGGTGATTGGAGCGCCCGATCCTTTGCAGCAGGCGGCTTGAGCCCTTGGGCGCACCAATATTGATGACCAGATCGACAGCGCCCCAATCGATCCCCAGATCCAAAGTTGAGGTACAAACAACCGCGCGCAAAGAGCCCTCGGCCATGGCCGCTTCGACGCGCCGGCGTTGTTCAATCGACAGGCTGCCATGATGCAGCGCGATAGGCAGAGCCTCGGTATTCGCCGACCAAAGCCACTGAAAGATGAGCTCGGCCTGCGCGCGGGTATTGACGAAAATCAAGCTGACCCCTGCACCCCGGATCAAGCTCAAGACTTCTTCGATTGCGTGGCGCGCCATATGTCCAGACCATGGGACATGCGCCTGCGAGGCCAGGATCGAGACCTGCGGCGTGGTGCCTTTGTCACCCATGACCAAAGCAGCCGGTTTGCCGCCTTGTCCGCCTTGGGGCGTCAGGTAGCGCAACAATGGCTCGGTATCTGCAACGGTCGCCGAAAGGCCGATCCGCAGATGTGAGGGTGCAATCTTGGCTAGGCGTGCCAGATTGAGCGACAGAAGATCGCCACGTTTTGACGTTGCCAACACATGCAATTCGTCCAGCACGACAAAGCGCAAGTCTTGGAACAAGGCCGGCGCCTCGCCGGAGGCCAACAGCAGCGCCAATTGCTCCGGCGTCGTGAGGAGCAAGTCTGGCGGGTCGATCTTTTGCCTTTGCCGCTTGTGAAGTGCGGTGTCGCCCGTGCGCGTTTCGACACGCGCCTTGAGTTTCATCTCCTTGATGGGATTTTCGAGATTGCGCGCGATGTCGACGGCCAAAGCCTTAAGGGGCGAGATATAGAGCGTGTGCACGCTGCGCCGTGCTTGCAACGCCTTTTCTTTGAGTTTGGCGATCAGCGGGTTTGCCGAAGCTGAGGTGAGCGGCGCGCGAAGCCGGGGTTTGGGCCGGGCTTCGAGATCGCACAGTGCGGGCAGGAAACCCGCCAAGGTCTTGCCGCCCCCAGTCGGTGCGACCAGCAGAGCAGGCGACCCTCCGCGTACGGCCTTCAGCACGCCTAGCTGGTGCTTGCGGACCTCCCAGCCCCGGTCTGCAAACCAACGCGCGATGATCTCAGGCAGCGCATCCGGCGCTTGAAACAAGTCGTGTTGGGCTGTCATCCATTCATGATGGCCCGTTGGAAGGCATTCGCCAAGACACCCTGGTGAGCCCGCAAGCCCTATGGATTGCTGGCAGCCGGACAGGGTGCTAGCGTTCGCTATGCTGCGCGTGCCCTCAAGGGGAAGACCAAGGCCTTGTTTCTTGAAGTTCCAGATTTGCTGCTGTCCGATGAACTGACCCAGCTGCGCGGCATTGCCGCCAACGCGCGCTTTCAAGATGGCAAGATCACCAATCCTCATAATCAGACCAAGAACAATCTCCAGATCGACTATGCCGATCAGGGCTATCAGCAGTCCTCGGCGATGGCGCTCGCAGCCCTGATGCGCAGTGACGCATTTCGCAATTTCGCTTTCCCCCGCAAGATCGCGCCACCCCTGATGAGCCGCTACGAACCAGGCATGACCTATGGCGCGCATGCCGATGCGCCATTGATGGTCAACCAAGGTCAGCCCCTGCGCTCAGACTTGTCTTGTACGATCTTTTTGGAGGACCCTTCGGCCTATGAGGGCGGGGAGCTTGTCATCTATCTCGGCACACGCCCTTGCGCATTCAAAGGCAAGCCTGGGTCAGCGATTGTCTATCCCTCAACCACTCTGCACGAAGTGGTGCCAGTCAGGCAGGGACACAGGCTGGTCCTCATCACCTTCATTCAAAGCCAGATCCGGGATCAGGCGCAGCGTGAAATCCTCTGGAGCATCGGTGAAGTGTCCGCGCTTGAGGGCCTGACCATGCAGTTCGAGAACCGGATGCGCCTGGAGCATGCACGCTCAAATCTCATGCGCATGTGGCTTGAAACCTAAGGACCACCAACTAGGTGGTCGATAGCACCGGTCCAACCAGGAGGATAAATCATGCAGACGTCGATGTTCCGATCCGACCTTTTCAAGGGCAAGCGTATCCTGGTCACTGGCGGCGGAACGGGCTTGGGCCGGGAGATGGCGGACGAATATGCGCGGCTTGGGGCTGAGGTCTATATCTGCGGGCGCCGCGGCGCGGTGGTGGAGGAAACGGCAGCCGAACTGTCCAAAGCAAACAATGCCAAGGTCACCGGTCTCGCCTGTGACATCAGGGTACCTGATGCGGTGGACGACATGATGACCCGTGTTTTCAACGAGGGACCGCTGGATGGTCTCGTCAACAATGCTGCAGGCAATTTCATCAGCCGCACGAAGGACCTTTCGCCCAATGCCTTCAATGCCATCGCCAATATCGTCTTTCATGGGACCTTCTATGTGACGCTGGCAGCGGGGAAACGCTGGATCGCTGCGGACCACAAGGCCAATGTGATCTCAATACTGACGACCTGGGTTTGGAATGGCGGGCCCTTCACCGTACCGTCCGCGATGTCCAAGGCCGGCATCAACATCATGACCAAGTCTTTGGCGGCCGAGTGGGCGCCGCATGGCATCCGGCTGAACGCGATTGCGCCAGGGCCATTTCCGACCAAAGGCGCATGGGAGCGCCTCAATCCCGGCAGCATCCGCGCGGGCACCATGGGGTCACAGGAGGATAGCTCCGCCCAAGGCAATCCCATGGGCCGCGTAGGACAGATGCATGAGTTGCGCAACCTCGCCTGCTTTTTGATGTCCGACGGGTGCGATTATCTTACGGGGGAGACCATCGCGATTGACGGTGGCGCCTATCTTGCCGGTGGCGGCAATTTCTCTGCTTTGGCCAAGCTTGGCGATGCCGACTGGGAAAACATCCGCTCCATGATCAAATCGGCGAACGACAAGGACAGGGTCGCGCGCACGGTGTAGCCAGTTCCTGTCAGCCCCCCGCTTGCGCAAGCTTCAGCGCCTCATAGCTCTCTTTGAAGCCATGCAGAGGATAGGCGATATCGATCTTTTGTTTTGAGCCACTCAAGAAGAAGCGGACCAGGAGCTGCTCACCCGCCGTCATTTGCGCAGCAGCTTGCGGCGGCATAGCGCTCTGAATCATGCATTGCGCTTCATTGCAGGTTTCGAAGGTCGCCTTGAACGCGGGGTTCTTATCGATCGCGAAGAGGGCGAACTTCTCGCCATTCGCCCGTCCGGGTAGTTGGAGCACCAAGAACGGCTTCTGCTCGGGCCCTACGACCGCCACATTGAAGACAGCCATGACCCGTGGTTTGGACTGCGCGGTGCGCACTTGCATGCGCGCATGGGTCAAGCACCTTGGCCTTTTGGCGCCCGTCGCCGCGATGTCCGCGCCAAGGTCGGGAGAAACAGGGGCACTTGCGGCAACGCCACTTTCCGCCCCCGCTTCATCCTTGCGGCAATAGAGCGTCCACATGCCGTATTTATGCTCACCGACAAAATCGCTTGGCGGGGTGAATGGCACTATGGACGGCAGGGTGTTTTGTGCCTGTGCGGTGCGTCGGCTTTCCGGAACCGACGGTGCGGTCAGCCGCCCAATGACCATGACCAATATCATGGCCAAACCGGCAAGAATGCCGACCCAAATGTTCCAGTTAATCACGCCGGTTATCCAAGTTTGTGTGTTGCTTTGTCCTTTAGCTATACGCAACGGCTTCACCGTTCGCCAGCGGTGAGGCGGGTTTGCCGTTATTTTCTGAGCCATGATCGCCGTTCGAACACGGGAAACCTTTGAAGACCCATTTTCCCTGCCTTAACAAGCTGTTACAAGCGCTGCTATAGGGTTCGCGAAGCACAAGAACAGCAAAGCGTTAAGGAGTCTGGGGCTTGACCATGGGCCGGTGGGTCGTCGCATGTGGACTGCTTGCGCTGGCGGCGCTTGGCTATTTTGCCAATTACTCCAGCAGCGACGTCATGGGCTTGCGCTCGACGCGCGTCATTGCTGCTGATCTTGAGCGCAAGGCTGATGCTGTGGTGAAAAGCCAAGCGGGGGCATGGGCCAGCATCAAGCTTCATGGACAGATTGTCACGGTATCCGGCGTCGCGCGCACAGAGGAAGAACGCGACCAGCTGATCCGGGCCATCGAGAAACTGGTCTGGCAAGGCGGGCCGGTCTGGGGCGGCATTGTGCACGTCCGCAACCGGGCCCAAGTGGAGCCCGAGCAACGGCCCTATGTGTGGACCGCCACGATCATCGATACGCGCCGCTTGCGGATTACCGGTTTTGCGCCCTCGGTAGCCGCCCAAGCGGAAGTCCTGGCGATTGCCCAAAAGCAATTTCCATCGGGCGTCGAAGACTTGAGCCGCATTGCCGGTGGCGCGCCTAAGAAGGGAAACTGGGCCTCCGCCATCATCTACATGCTGCCGCAACTTGAGCGGCTGGCCGAGGGCGCGACTTTGTCCTTCACGGACAGCAATTTCCTGATCCAGGGCATAACGGACAATCCAGCCTTGCCCACGCAGATACAGAATCATGTTGGGGCGATCAGCCCGCCATATCAGGGCGACGCGCGGATAGAGCTGCTTGGCGAGGGCTCGCTGAATTTGCCGATCACCTCAGAGCCCGTCGATCTCAATCAGCCCTTTGTGTGGAATGCACGGATCGAAACGCTGACGCGCAAGGTCGAGTTGACGGGATTGTCTCCCTCGCAAGAGATCAAGGACACTATTGCTGCCGTGGCGCTGCGGGAGTTCCCAGCCGGGGTCGATGACCGCACCCAGATCGTACCCATTCCGCAGCCTGCTGAATGGGTCGCGGCGGCGACATGGACGCTGAGGCTGCTGACCAAACTCAACGCCGGTGAGGCCAATTTTCAGGGTAATTCTCTGCAGCTGGTCGGTGTGGCGCCAACCGATTTCGCCCGGGAGAATGTCAGGAATGGGGCAGAGACTGGATTGCCACCCCCGTACACGGGCAGCACCCGTCTGACTGTCGGCTCGGCGGCTCAACCCGATGCGCCTCCGCCATCGGGAGGGAACTCGGAACCAGAAGCAGTCATCCGGTCGGCCGCCGCCAAGACTTGCCAGGCCGATATCGACCGCGTCATGGCGGGACAGGTAATCGAATTTGAGTCCGCCTCAACACAGCTGCAGACGACGAGCCATGCACTGCTGGATCAAATCGCCGGTATCGCTTTGAAGTGCCCAAGTCTGCGCCTGATCGTTTCGGGCCACACGGATAATTCCGGCAATGCTGCAAGCAACCGCCAATTGTCCAAGGGCCGCGCGACCTCTGTAATTGCCTATCTGCGCGAAAAGGGCGTCGCCAACGGACGCATGTCGAGCAAAGGCTATGGTCAAGAGCGTCCGATCGCGAGCAATGACACACCAGAGGGCAAGGCGCGCAATAGGCGGATCGAGATCACTGTTATCGATTGAGACAAAACCAAAACGTTTCTGTGGCTTTTCAGGCTATTCCAGAAGAACGAGGCAAAGGTTCGGCCATGATATATCTCCTGTCTCAATCCTGGGGCTTTCTGGTCATCGCATGGCTGATTGGTGTGATTGTGGGCGGCATCTTGATGATGATGCGCAAATCCCAGCGCCAAGTGGAAACCGAGAACGATTTGCGCGATTCTCACAAGCGCGCTCTTGCGCAAGACAAAGAGCTGATGGACATGCGGACCAAGCTGGGCGAGCTGGAAGGCGTGCCCGAGGCAGAGCGGCGGACGCGCATTCAGGCCCGGCAAGAATTGATTGACCGGATTGCCAAGCTGGAAACCGATCTGAGCGTCTCGCGCCAGAGTGAACGTCAGCACCGGGATGACTTGGATGAGCTCAAGCGGCAAACCAAGGACCTCGCCAACAAGCTCACCGAAGAGCGCGCACGAGCGGATTCCGCCGAGCGCGCGGTGGGCGCGCGGCAAGAGTCTGAAGCATCACAGTCCAAAGAGATCTCTGCCTTGCAGGCGCGCTTGCAGGAGGCCCTTGGGCTTGTGCAAACGCGCGAGTCCGAAGTGGGCATGATGACGATGCAGATCGCGCAACTTGAGGGGCGACCCGCCGTTTCGGCCGAAACGGAGAAGGAGCTGGACACCTACCGCACACGGATCTTTGAGATGGAGGCGCAACTCAAGACCGAGGCGGCCAGTGCCGCCGAGCGCACGACAACATTGCTGCAGCGGATAACGGACTTGGAAGGCACCGTCGCACAACTGCAAAACCAACCCAAGACGGTACTGCCGCCCCCAGAAATGGTTGCGGAACTGACCGCCGCACGCCGCGAGGCTGAGCAGGCGGTACAATTGCGCGGGCGCGTCAACGATCTGGAGCAGCGCTTGAGCAGAGCGCAGGCAAGTGCTGACCGTGTTCCGGACCTTGAGGACCGGATTGAAGAGCTCGAGGCGGATTTGCGGGCGGCGGCAAACGACGGCACCCAGAACGATGCCCTGCTTCAGCGCATCTTGGCCTTGGAGAGTGAGATCGCCCGCGACAAAGATCAGCATGCGGATGATGTGGCGAGGCTGCGCGACAGTGCGCGTGTGCATCAAGACGAGGTGGCTCAGCTGAAGGTCAAAGCTTTGGCCGCGGACAAACTCGAAACTGATCTTCAAAACGCCAAGGCCAAGCTTGTCTTGGCCGAACAACGGGCTGCCGATCTTCAATCCGCGGGGTCTGACGAGGCCGCCCAGTTAAAGCGCCGCGTGCAAGAGATGGAGGCGCAGCTTCAACAAGCGCAACAGCCGGGCGCCGAGATCACCACCCTGCGGGCGCGCCTCGCCGACATGGAAGCGCGGTTGATGGATGCTCAGCGGGCCAAGGACGAAGCGGCGATCCTGCGTGCGCAGATTGCGGACATGGATGGGCGGCTTGGCCAGGCCTTGCGCAATGCGGCGGAGGCTGAAACCCTACGCGCCCGGGTACGCCAGCTGGAGGGCGGCAGCTGACGCGCCCTGCAGACCTCGAACCCTTGAGTCTTCATACCTCGGCGTCGTCGTGCTCTTCATCGCGTGGCGCGAGCAGCAAATACATGGCAGGCGTGACAAAACGCGACAGCAAGGTCGAGGAGATCAGGCCGCCAATGATCACCCAGGCCAATGGGGAATAAAGGCCTGAACTTTCAAACGCCAAGGGCAGCAGCCCGCCGATGGCGGTGATACTCGTCAAGAGCACTGGCAAGAACCGGATTTCACCCGCTTGCTCGATCGCCTCACGCAAGGGCACCCCTTGGGCCCGCAATTGGCTGGTAAAATCAACGAGCAAGATCGAGTTTTTGATCTCGATTCCAATCAGCGCGATAAAGCCGATCACCGCCGTAAAGGCCAGCGAATAACCAGCAAGCCATAGCGCGACCAAGCCTCCCATGACGCCCAACGGAATGATCCCGGCAACGACGCCGGTCACCTTGAACGAGCGGAACTCGAGGATCAACACCGCCATGATGCCAAACAGCGCAATGATAATCGCCGTGCCCAGATTGGCGAAGCTGCGGCTTTGTGCTTCGGCTTGGCCGCCTGCACGGATTGCGTAACCGGGCGGCGGTTTGAGCTGCTCGCCCAAGCGGGCATAGACCTGTGTCGAGACTTGCGAGGTCAGAAATCCGGTCGCCGTGAAGCCTGTGATTGTTACCGTGCGTTCGCGGTTGATGCGGTCAATACGCGAGGGACCAGGCTCGAAACGCGGTGTCGTCAATTGGCTGAGCGGCACGCCCTCTCCCGCTGAGGTCGGCACATAAATCCGGTCCAAGGCCGCGAGCTCATTTCGAATATTGAGCGGCAACCGCACGACAACGGGGAACTCATCGCCGTCCGCCTCGCGGAACTCGGCCACGCGGTCGCCCGATAACGCGGTTCTCACCGCCGTGTCCATCGCGCCAGCGGGCACGCCCAAAAGGGCCGCCTTTTCGACATCCAGGCCGAGGTTGAGGTCCATGCGATCGAGCCGCACGGGATTGATGACATTGCGGGTGCCGGGCGTTGCTTCGATGATTTCTGTTGCCTGGCGCGCCAGCTCTTTCAGCGTCGCGATGTCAGGACCGCTGATCCTGACTGCGATTGGCGCCTCGATCGGCGGACCGTTCTCAAAGACCCTGAGATTGATCTGGGTGCCAGGAATTTTGGCAAACTCCGCCCGCAGACCATCGAGGAAGCGCGGTGTCTCGCGCGGATCCCACTTTTTGATCTGCACATAGACTTGACCGTAATTGGTCCGGTTCTCTTCGGGGATGATGTTGTAGAAGATGCGCGGATTGCCGCGCCCCGTATTCGCCATCGTCCATTCTACCTGCGGCTGGCGGGCCAGAATGGCTTCGACCGCCCTGATCGCCCTGTCGGTCTCGGCAAGCGCGTTTCCGTCTGGCGTCTCAACATCGACCACGAATTGCGGCGTCTCGGCTGGCGGGAAGAGGCTCAACCCCAAACGAGGGATGAGCAGAAGCGAGGCCGCAAACGCACCCATGGAGATAATGACGATGAGCAAAGGACGCTGCAGAGCCACATGCAAGATCGGCCGGTAGATGCCATGGATCGCGGCCATGACAACACGCAGGAAAATATTGCCTTCCGGGTTCTCATGTTTGGAGAGCACACGGCTTGCCAAAAAGGGAATGATCGTCAATGACACCAGCAGCGAGGCGCCGACCGTGAATAAGACCGCCGCCGGCAAAGACCGCGTGAACCGCCCCGCACCCTCGGCCAAAAACAGCAGCGGCAAAAAGGCGAGCATCAGTGTCGCCGTGCAGCCGATGACCGCCACGCCAATCTGATCCGTACCCGCGATCGCTGCCTGCCGCCTGGTTTTACCCTCCCGCAAATGGCGGGAAATATTCTCGGTCACGACGATCGAGTCGTCGACAAGCAAGCCCAGGGCCAAGACGAAGCCCGCAATCGAGAGCTGATTGATCGAGAAGCCAAAGGTCTGCAGCATCACCACGCCAATCGCGAGCGACAGGGGGATGGAGACCATGACCACGCTCGCGGCGCGCAAGCCCAGCGGCAACAACGTGATCGCGACAATGCCCAAGGCGATGCCAAAGTCGCGGGCCAGCGTGTTCAGGCGCTTGGCGACATTGACGGACTGGTCAAAGCCGCGGTTGATGGTGATGCCAGCTGGCAATTCCTTTTCTAGGGCGTCGATCGCCGCAAAAATCGCGTCGCGAATGGCGAAGATATTCTGGTTGTCCTTGATATTGGCGGTCAGGAAAATCGCCCGTTGCCCCTTGAAGCGGGTCAGGTGACGGCTCTCGCCATCGGCCCAACTGACCGTTGCAATGTCCTTGACCCGCATGGCGCGGCCGTCACCGGCGCGGATGACTGTGTTGGCAATATCATCGAGCGATTTGAAATCGCCTGTCGCTTTCACGTTGAAGCGCCTGGCGCCCGAATGCACGGTGCCCGCGGGCGCATCCACCGATTCCGCGCGCAAGGCTTGCGACACCAAGGTGACCGGCACGCCCAGCTGGGAGAGCTTGCCCATATCGACCGCCACATGAATCTCCGTAGGCGGCGCGCCCCACACCTCCGTCTCACGCACGCCAGGGATCCGCTCGATGATATCTTTGAGCTGCTCCGCGGAATCTTCCAAAGCGCGCAAAGGAACGCCGTCGCCGGTGTAGGCGATCTGGACAATATTCGTATAAGAGGTCCGGACCTTGTCGACGTCGAGCCGCACCAGATTGGCGGGCAAGGTCGACCGGATCGCGTTGACCTCGCGCACCGTTTCGTCGAACTTTTTCTCCGGGTCGGTCTCCCACAGAAACTCCGTCAAGATCACGGCAACGCCGTCTCGAATTGTGGTGCGGATTTCCTTGATGTCGTCCAACTGCTGATCGATGGTTTGTTCGATCGGCTCGACTACGAGCTTTTCCATCTCCTTAGGATCGGCACCGGGCAGGACCGCGGTGACAATCACAAAGGGAATGGGAAAGGAGGGGTCTTCCGCTCGCGGAATAGTCAGCACGGCATTCGTGCCAACCAGCAGCAGCATGATAAACATCACCAATGTGAATTGGTAATTGCGGACGAAAAATCCGCTAAAGGCGTTCACTGGCCGCCCCCGCCCGCGATCGCGACCCTTTGCCCATTGCGCAAATAAGGTGCGCCTGCGGTCACGACCTGATCCCCGGCCTTCAGGCCCTGCCGGATCAGCGCATTTTCCCCGAACAGCCGCTCGACCACGACAGCAACGCGTGTCGCCACGCCTTGCGCGTCGATGCGGAACACATAGGCGATGTCGCCCCGGCCCTCGAGCAAAGCGATCGCAGGGATCGCCAGTAGGGCCTCGCTGCCATTGCCCAGCGTGGGTGCGATTGCAGCTTCGGCGATCAGACCCGAGCGCAGCCCTTGCGGTGGCGCATCCAAGGTGACTTCGACATCAAAGGCGCCCGACACGCGGTCGGCCTTGGCAGCGAGCCGCGTCACCCGGCCCGTGAGCGCGGTGCGGCCGAGGCCCGCCATCCGTACGCGGACCGTATCGCCTGACCGTATACGGACAATATCACGGTCGGAAATCGGGACCTGCATGATGAGACCAGACCGCGCGTCACCGATGGTCACGACGGGCGCGCCCGGCGCCATTTGCTGCCCCGCCTCGGCATGGCGGATAAGGACAACGCCATCCGTCGGTGAGGACAAGGCGGCACGCGTTTCATCGAATTTCGCGGAGTTGAGCGCCGCCTGGGCCCGCTGAAAGGCGGTCTTGGCGTCTTCGACCCGGGCCTCGGAGGCAAAGCCGCCCGCGGCCAATTGTTGTGCGCGCTCCAAATTGGCTTTGGCCTGTGCGAAGGCCGCTTCCGCCTCGCCGCGCCGGCCGGACACATCGGTGGGGTCCGCGTTGACCAGTGCTTGGCCTGCCCGCACCTCATCGCCCACATCCACCGCATAGGCTTTGACCACGCCGCCGGTTTTGAAGGACAGCGCCACTTCGCGCTTGTAGAGTACAGTTCCCGTGGAGATGACGAGGGAGGCCTCGGCACTCGGCGCCGCTGTTGCGACCCGAACGGGGATGGGACGGTCTTGCGGCGCCTTGGCCGGGGATTGGGCAAATGCCGCTGACCCCGAGGTGAGCGCAAGGCTCAGCATCAGCGCGGTGCAGCGAAGTCTGATAGCCAAGCCCCTCATGTGCGCCCCACATGCCGCGCCTGCTGGACCCAAACCCCAACAATGTAAACGGCGTGAACTTGTGCTACAATAGCTGACAGATCATTGCGGTCAAGGATACGGTCGCGGTTACAGAGTCGAAGGTTGGCTCTGTGTATCTTTTATCCAACGCCCGGGTTTTGGCGGTTATGGCAAAGGCGCATCCTGACGATGAAGAGGCCGCGGCATCTGCGGTCCGGCGCCGTTTGCCTGCGCCGCAGCGGCGGGTCCAGATCCTGGCGGTTGCGGGTGACCTATTCTCCCGTGAAGGCATCGATGAGAGTTCGATGCGCAAGATTGCAAGCAAGGCGGGTGTGTCGCCTGCGGTCCTCTACCGCCACTTCGCCGACAAGGATGCCTTGCTGTTTGCGCTCACCGAGTCGTTTTTCGAGCGGCTGAGTGCCGCCATGCGCGAGGCTTTCGCGACGGTCGACGGGCCGGTCGCGCGCATGCGGGCCTTGATGCGGACCTATCTGACCTTTGGCTTCGATAATCCGCATGAGTATCGCTTGACCTTTATGACGGCGCTGCCGCGCCTCAAGCGCGATGCGGATATGAAGGCCTTCCGGCAGCGGGCGCGCAGTGGTGCTGTGATCGAGCCGCAAGAGCTCACCCTTGGCATGCATTGCTTTGGGATGTTGGAGCGCGGGATATCGGATCTCGTTGCCGCTGGGCACACGCGGCAAAGCAATCCCGCGGCACTCACCGAGGCGATTTGGGCGAGCGGGCATGGGCTTGTGTCATTGGTCATCACCCATGATGAGTTTGGCTGGACTGAGCGCGACGCACTGGTCGATACGGCGATCGATGTGATGTTGAATGGGCTGCTGCGGCACCCGTAAGCGGGTCCGAGTTCGAGCGCGCGCCCTACAAAGAAAAAAGGGGGGGTA